>JAPORH010000094.1 GCA_026710325.1 Litoreibacter sp.
TGAAAAACAACTGTTTCCCGTCATATCAGCCTCCAAACACGCAAGGGAGACTCCTTGAATCACAGATCTCAGCCGAACGTCAAATCAGGGCATGTCTTTTGAAGGGTGGTAAGCAAAAATTACCGAGAATTTCCTTAATTGACGTTAAATTAACGTAAACCATTTTGAAAAATTGACAAAAATCTGTTTGAATTAAGGCGTCGGGGGGATTCTTGGTTTTTTCGGATGCCCCGTAAAAAGTAACAGAGGGAAGATTATGATTAAAAGAACTCTAGCCGCAGGCTTAGCCGTTGCCAGCTTGGCAATTGGAGCAACGTCTGCTTCTGCCGCAGTTATCAACCTAGGCTTTTCACTTGACGAGTCTGGTTCGGTTGGGAGCACCAACTTCAACACTACGCGCGACGCACTTGCAGACGCTCTCGCTGCCATCCCAACCAGCGGTGCAAATCAATATCGAGTTGCCATTACGACGTTCTCGAGATCGACCAACCAAAACGTAGTTGTACAGCCAACAATCGTTACCGCACAAAACTTGGCCACGATACAGCAAACGTTGAAGGATGAAACCTACACTGGTGGTGGTACCGAGACCGACGATGCGATCAACTTGCTCGCGAACATTTTTACGCCGTTTAAAGATGACACTACGCTTTTCAACATCACTACAGACGGCGCGCCAGGCAGCCAGTCCGCTACAGAAGCTGCGGCGTTGGCGGCATTTAATGACTTTGTCGACGGTATCAGCTTTGAGGCTGTGGGTAGCGGAATCAACAGACCAAGTGCACTAGCCAACATGGCTCGGATTGCAGGCCTTGGCACCGCAGGTGATGCAATGAACGGCGTTGTGCTGGCACAAGGCGCAGCGATACCAGACGCTTCGACGACAGGGTTCGTGATCCCCGTTCTAACATTTGCCGACTATGAAGCCGCTATCAAAGCTAAAATTGGCCAGATTGTCATCGACACTGGCGGCGGAAACCCAAATGTTGTGCCACTGCCAGCTGGCCTGCCTCTTTTGATTGTTGGCCTTGGTGCGTTCGGCCTGATGCGTCGCCGTCAAAACGCGGCTTAAGCCAAACAATTTACACTGAAGTTTAGGGCCCGCACGTACGGGCCCTTTTCAATTTCAATTGACTTCCGAAATCTCTATGAGGCTCTCGGTCTCGGCAACCCAGACAGCGCGCGAGCTAACAACCTGTTGCTGATTGAGACCATCGTGGTTTTCAGGCGCTTCTCCAGGGGCCATTCTTGCGTCGTGCCAAATCCAAGCACCACAGGGAATCACGGCTTCGCAAGCTGCCTTGCCAGCCTGAACAAGGCCGAGTTTGTCGAGGTCACGGTCTTCGCACACAACGACCCGAATAATTTCAGAGGCGGACGTAACGCTACAACTTTTCGGAAATTCGACCTGGTCTGTGCTCTGAGCAGAGACAGCCGCGGAAAATGGTATCGTCAAAATAGCGCTCAATACTATCGCTTTCATCCGAGACTCCCGTTTAACTTGAGGTGTCCACAATGGAACTCCCTCCTAAGGCTTTTACCTTCCAATTAGGTCGACTATATGTCAGCCCTGCGCTTCAAAAAAGGGGGATAACGCATGGCCGAAACCCGCCACACCAAAGTTCTGATTGTAGGCTCCGGCCCCGCTGGCTACACCGCTGGCGTCTATGCGTCGCGCGCGATGCTGGACCCAATCCTAGTGCAAGGCATCGAGCCCGGCGGGCAGCTGACAACAACGACCGAAGTCGAAAACTGGCCAGGTGACACTGAGGTGCAAGGCCCCGACCTCATGGTGCGTATGGAAGCCCATGCGAAGGCTATGGGGTGCGAGATTATCGGCGACATCATCTCCTCGATTGACACAAGCGCGCGCCCGTTCGCCTGCCAATCCGACAGTGGTACGATCTACACAGCGGACGCGGTCATCCTGGCCACCGGCGCACGCGCCAAATGGCTGGGCCTGCCATCGGAGGAGAAATTCAAGGGCTTCGGCGTCTCCGCCTGCGCGACCTGCGACGGTTTTTTCTATCGCGGACAGGAGATTGTCGTCATCGGCGGCGGCAACACAGCCGTCGAAGAAGCGCTGTTTCTGACCAACTTTGCCTCCAAGGTCACGCTGATCCACCGTCGCGATGAGCTGCGGGCAGAAGCCATTTTGCAAGACCGCCTGTTCAAAAACCCCAAGATTGAACCGCTCTGGTTCCACCAGCTTGAAGAGGTCGTGGGCGCTGACAACCCAATGGGCGTCGAAGCCGTCAAAGTCCGAAACGTCAAAACCGACGAGATAACTGAAATCCCCTGCAAGGGCGTATTTGTCGCCATCGGCCATGCCCCGGCCAATGAATTGGTCAAGGATGTACTGGAGACCCATATGGGCGGCTACGTTGTCACCAAGCCCGACAGCACTGAGACCTCGATCCCGGGTATTTTCGCAGCCGGCGACCTGACGGATCACAAATATCGCCAGGCCGTTACGTCAGCGGGCATGGGCTGCATGGCCGCGTTGGAAGCCGAGCGGTTCCTCGCTGAGGCAGAATAGCGTCTCAATTGCTGTCGTAGGTAAATCAGGGGCTTTGCCCCCGGGCTGCGCCCTCCCCCAGAATATTTTTGAAACAATGAAGGATTGCGCGGCGAGCTTGGTGACGGACGAAAGCGCATAGCCGTGCAGTTCCAACAAGTTTAGCCCCTGTTAGAGGCTGAACTCACCCAACAGCTCATCTGAAATCAGCTGCATCGTGTTTTCGACATCCGCGCTGTTGAACCGGAGATTGAGCGCGACATGGTTGATGCCAAGCGTTTGCAACTCCCGCAGGTAGTGTCGCAGAAAATCAATCCCTGACGAAAACCCCAAATGAATGGGCCGCGGCTCCGCGCGGGCGTCTGGCTGCAGATCGATATAGAGCGACTGCATCACGGGTTTGCTTGGAAGGCCAGCGGCCGCCACCCGCGCCCGGTAATCGTCTACGACACGGGCCTGCGAGACCGCATCGCGTGGAAAAGTGATCCAACCATCACTGTTTTGGGCGACCCAGTCGGGGTCCTGCCTCGAACCGCCTGTCACCAAGAGGGGCAAGCGCCCGCCCGTGGGTTTGGGCAGCATATCTGCGCCGCCATTCAGCGTCCCTTGGGCGTGGACCCCACGCGGATAGGGCTCCGCCATCGCGCGGATATAGGCGTAGCTGTCGCGAAAGCGGTCGCCCCTGCTAGCGAAATCCGCATTCATCGCCGGATACTCTTCGGGCCGATCGCCCGAGGCCACCCCCAAAAGCAGCCGCCCGCCTGACAGCACATCGGCCGAGGCCGCCTGTTTCGCCACATGGGCCGGGTGGCGCAGCGGTAAGATCACAGACGCAACACCCAAGCTGATCTGACGTGTGGCACCGGAGAGCGCGCCAAGATAGACGAACGGGTCAAAGGTCTGACCAGCGTCACCGAAACTGGGCCCATTGAACGGGACATCGCGCAGCCACAGGCTTGCGAACCCAAGCTCATCTGCGCGATGAGCACGCTCGATATGGCGCTCAAGGTTTGGCACAGGATCACTGCGATGCGCCTCGAGTGGAACGACAAGGCCAAGCGTCAGCTTGCCGGGCTGAAACGTATTCGCATAGGCGCGATTAATATGTGGAAACGGTTCCATAGGTCGATCCGATGTCGTGCAGCCCACACAAACCATACTCAGCGAGGTTTAGATACGTCCTTGTTTAAGTGGCCGCTTGTGGGTCTTAGGTTCTGAATATTACGCGGAGCAGGTCAAGCGGCTCCCATGTGCCGAAGCCCGAACGTTAGTCCAGGATACGCCCCTCGCTGACCGCTTCCGCCACCTCCTCCAACACGTCGGCCAGGGTCAGCCCGTCCTCAAAGAAACCGTCATCGAGGAATTGAATGGTTTGTGCGACAACTAAGGGGGCGTTCATCATAAAAGTATGCGTCACCGGGAAGACCATATGGTCGCGCATGCCGGCGACCTTCGTGCTTTCGACGGAGACTTTGCCATCATCTTCCCCCGGGATCAGCGCCGAATAGATCGGGTTGAGCGATTGCGTTCCCGCCAATACCCCAAGATCAAATGTGACCGGCGGCAGTGACTTGGGAAACGAGTCAGCGTCTGTCCCAAGTTGCAGGCCCGCTGGCCCGTTCACCCATTCGAAAGGGGTAAGATTGCCAAGCTCATCAACCAGCTCAGAGCCTTGGTTGGGGGGCGCCAGCATGACAACCCGGCCCAAGGTCGCCAACTCATTTTGGGCAAGCCACGCCCGCACCAGAATGCCGCCCATCGAGTGGGTCACGAAGTGAATTGGTATATTTGCGTCGCATTCCGCAATTGCTTTTGGGATCGTGGCATCGGCGAGGTCCATAATCGTCGCATCCGTGGAGGAATAACCGGGGTTCACCCCCTGGTATCCTGCCGCTTCCAAGCTCTCCTCCATCACCGATAACGAGAAGGAGGTCCGCGCGAGCCCATGTAGCAAAACCACGCACTCAGCCAAGGCCGAGCTGGGCAAAAAAAGAAAAATTGCAACCAACCACTTCATGATGAAGAACCTAGGCACAGTTTGTTTCAAATTCATCACCAAACACGTGCGACCTCACGTCATTTTCATAGCATCTGTCAGCTCCGATTTGCCGCAGGTATGATTGATCCGGTTGACATCTGCCCGACCTAGACCACATGTACAGCCGCTGAAGCAGTGTTGAATCAGAGGTAATTCATGCCCGTTGTTGTTGTCGAATCCCCCGCCAAGGCGAAGACCATCAACAAGTATTTGGGTAATGATTATACAGTCTTGGCCTCTTACGGCCATGTGCGCGACCTGCCCCCAAAAGACGGCTCCGTTGACCCGGATGCCGAGTTCGACATGAAATGGGAGGTCGCATCCGACAGCAAAAAGCACGTCAAAGCCATCGCGGACGCGTTAAAAGATGACAATGCGCTGATACTTGCCACAGACCCCGACCGCGAAGGTGAGGCGATCAGTTGGCACCTTGAAGAAGCGCTCCGCAACCGCAAGGCCATTAAGAAGGACACGCCAGTTAGCCGTGTTGTGTTCAACGCGATCACCAAAACCGCCGTGACCGAGGCGATGAAAAATCCGCGTCAGGTCGATGAGCCTCTGGTTCATGCCTATCTCGCGCGCCGCGCTCTCGACTATCTGGTGGGCTTCAAACTTTCCCCTGTGCTTTGGCGCCGCCTGCCCGGCGCGAAATCCGCCGGGCGCGTGCAATCGGTCTGCCTGCGCCTCATCGTTGAGCGGGAGATGGAGATCGAGGCGTTTGACGCCCGCGAATACTGGTCCGTCAAAGCCATGCTCAAGACCCCACGCGGGCAAGCTTTTGAAGCACGGCTCACGGTCTTGGGTGGTGACAAGCTCGACAAATTCGATCTGGCCAATGAAACCGCCGCAGAACTTGCCGTCCAGGCGATCCAGTCCCGCGATATGTCAGTCCTGAGCGTCGAGGCGAAGCCCGCCAACCGCAACCCTTCGCCCCCGTTCATGACCTCTACCCTCCAGCAGGAAGCGTCACGCAAATTCGGCATGGGCGCACGCCAAACCATGAGCGTCGCGCAGCGCCTATATGAAGCTGGCCACATCACCTATATGCGGACAGATGGCATCGATATGGCGCCTGAAGCCGTGCATGCAGCCCGCGACGCCATCAAGTCGAAATTTGGCGCCGATTACGTGCCCGCTGACCCGCGCATGTACAAAAACAAGGCCAAGAACGCGCAGGAAGCCCATGAATGTATCCGCCCCACGGATTTAATGGCCGATACCGAAAGCCTGAAAATCCTCGATGCGGATCAGCGCAAGTTGTA
This sequence comes from Litoreibacter sp., assembly GCA_026710325.1. Lineage (GTDB taxonomy): Bacteria > Pseudomonadota > Alphaproteobacteria > Rhodobacterales > Rhodobacteraceae > Litoreibacter. The sequence goes on from JAPORH010000094.1 coordinate 5,819, forward strand.
CGACCTGATCTACAAACGCACAGTCGCGTCCCAAATGGCGGCCGCACGCATGGAACGCACCACCGCAATCATCGGCTCCAGTGACAAGCAGGTTGAGCTGCGTGCCTCCGGTCAGGTCATGCTGTTTGATGGCTTCCTTAAGGTCTACGAGGAAGGCCGCGATGACGCGGTTCTCGACGATGACGACAAGTCTCTGCCGCAGCTGAGCGAAGGCGATGCAACGTTAAAGGAAAGCGTGACACCCGAGCAGCATTTCACGCAACCGCCGCCCCGATTTACCGAAGCGACGCTCGTCAAGCGCATGGAAGAGCTCGGCATTGGCCGCCCGTCGACCTACGCCTCCATCGTCACCACGATCCAGGATCGCGGCTATGTCCGCAAAGAGAAGAATCGCCTGTTCCCGGAAGACAAAGGGCGCCTCGTCACGGTCTTTCTAACCAATTTCTTCCGTAAATATGTAGGCTACGAGTTCACCGCGAACTTGGAGGCAGAGCTTGATGACGTCTCTGCCGGCGAGCGCGACTACAAAAACGTGCTCGACCGGTTCTGGCGCGATTTCGCAGTCGCGATCTCTGAGGCGATGGATCTGTCGATCACGGAAGTGCTGGAAAAGATCAACGAGGTGCTCGCACCGCATATCTTCCCGCCCAATGAGGATGGTACCGACCCGCGCCTCTGCCCCAATTGTGGCACCGGCAGGCTCTCAATGCGCACCGCGCGCTCCGGTGGCGCCTTCATCGGCTGCTCCAACTACCCTGAATGCCGCTACACCCGCCCCTTCGGCCCGCCCGGCGGTGACGAGGACAACTCGATCCCGCCCGAAGGCAAAATGCTCGGCATGGATGAGGGCGACAAAATCTGGATCCACAAAGGCCGGTTTGGCCCTTACGTCCAGCGCGGCGATGTGACCGAGGAGAACAAGAAGCCGAAACGCCAATCCGTGCCGAAAGACTGGCCCGAGGAAGGCTTCGCGCTGGAAGACCTGACGCTGGAGCACGCTCTAAAGCTTCTCTCACTGCCCCGCCTCATCGGCACGCACCCGGAGGACGGCGTCAATGTCTGGTCCAATATCGGCCGTTACGGCCCATATCTGAAACATGCCGAAAGCACGTCTGAGCGCGGCGGCACCAACGCCAATCTGCCCACCATGGAAGACGTGTTCACTGTCGGCATGAACCACGCGGTCGAGCTGCTTGCCGCCAAAGTCGCCTCTCGTGGCGGGCGCGGCGCTGCCGCCAAGACGCTGAAGGAGCTGGGCGAGCATCCCGACGAAGGCGGCCCCATCGCCATCATGGAAGGCAAATACGGGCCATATGTGAAATGGGAGAAGGTCAACGCGACCCTGCCCAAAGGGACCGAACCTGACGCGCTGACCATCGAACAGGCCGTCCAGCTGATCGAAGAGAAAGCTGCTAAGAAAGGCACGCGCCGCAAAACGGCAGCCAAGAAAAAGCCAGCGGCCAAAAAGAAGGCGACAGCCAAGAAGTCATGAAGGCTGTCATCATTTTCTTCACCCTTTTCATCTGCCTGGCCAGTTTGCTCTTCTGGGCCAAGATGAAGCCCGCCAATGCAGCACCTCTGTCACCAGAGTTTCACAGGACTGTCACGCAAGCGTAGCACCAACCCGCTCAAATGAGGCCATTCAACACTTTGAAAGGCCTCAGCGATGAAGACCAAAATTTCGATCGCCGCGCTTCTGGGCGCCGCGACCACATTTCCCGTTCTAGCAGACAATTTCGAGGCCGGGCCGCGCCCGCTCTACCTCATCGACAAGATGACCGACGGCCCGCTAAAGGAAAAGCTCGCTTCCTGCGCGGACACGCCGATCACGCGTACCAATTTCTCCATCGGCCATCGCGGCGCGCCGATGCAATTCCCTGAGCACACGGTCGAAAGCTATGTCGCCGCCGCCCGAATGGGCGCAGGCATCCTTGAATGCGATGTGACCTTCACCGCCGACAAGGAGCTTGTCTGCCGCCACGCGCAGAACGACCTGCACACGACGACAAACATCCTCGCCACCGATTTGGCTGCCAAATGCACAGCCGGTTTCACGCCAGCAAATGGCGACACCCACGCAAGCGCCGAATGCCGGACCTCTGACATCACGTTGGCCGAGTTCCGCACGCTCGACGGCAAGATGGACGCCGCCGACACGACCGCGACGGATGTGGCGGGCTATATGGATGGCACCGCAGGCTGGCGCACCGATCTGTACGCCGCCGATGGCGGCAAGCTGATGACCCATGCCGAAAGCATCGCGCTCTTCAAAGACCTTGGCGCGAAATTCACACCAGAGCTGAAAACCCCTTCGGTCGAGATGCCGTTCGACGGCTTCACCCAGGAAGACTACGCCCAGAAGCTCGTTGATGAGTACAAGGCCGCTGGCATCCCGCCCCAAGATGTCTGGCTGCAAAGCTTCAACCTCGAAGACGTGCTCTACTGGATCAAGGCCGAGCCGGAGTTTGGCGCGCAGGCCGTCTACCTGGATGACAGCTACAATATCGAGGGCTGGGACCCTATGGACGCCTCCACCTGGGCCCACAGCAAGGCGGAACTGAAAGAGATGGGCGTCAACTACATCGCCCCACCGCAATGGGTGCTGGTGACGCTTGAGAACGGCAAGATCGTCCCCTCCCTCTACGCGAAAGAGGCCAAAGCCGCAGGCCTCAACATCATCACCTGGACGCTGGAGCGCTCCGGCCCGCTGAAAACGGGCGGTGGCTGGTACTATCAGTCGATCGAGGAAGCCACCACAAGCGATGGCATCATGTTCGAACTGCTCGACGTCCTGGCGCAAGACGTGGGCGCGGTCGGTGTCTTCTCCGACTGGCCTGCAACAACCAGCTACTATGCCAGCTGCATGGGCTTGAAATAGCGACAAACTATGAGGCGCCGCCCCACGGCGCCTCATTTCCAACTCCGACCCTTGAAGCTTCCGGGGCAATCACCGACATAGAAGGCAACACAAGAAAGGCCCTCTATGCCCACACCCAATCCTGCAGCGCTTGAGTTTTTGCTCACTCGCCGGTCGCGCCCCGCCAAGACGCTGACCACGCCCGCCCCGGACCACGACGCGCTGATCCAAATCCTGACCGCAGCCGCCCGCACGCCTGATCACGGCAAATTGGAGCCTTGGCGGTTTATCGTGCTGCAGCCTGCCGCCCTAAATCGATTGGCAGAGCTCGCTCGCAACCGTGGCGCAGTGCTCGGACATGACCCAGACAAGATCGAGAAGGTCGCCACAATGTTCGCCAGCGCGCCGCTTTCCGTTGCCGTCATAGCCTCCCCCAAACCGTCGGAAAAAATCCCCGAGATCGAGCAAACGCTCAGCGCGGGCGCTGTTTGCCTGGCGCTCTTGAATGCAGCCCTCGCTGCCGGTTGGGGCGCCAATTGGCTCACCTCCTGGGCCGCATTTGATCGGGTTTTTCTGACCGAAGGCCTTAGCCTCGCCCCCCAAGAATACGTCGCAGGCTTCCTGCATCTGGGCACGGAAACTTCCGCCCCGCCCGACAGGCCACGCCCTGACCTGGATGCCATCACTGAATGGGTGGGCGCATGATCATCGCCGCCTATTTCCGCGCAATCGGCCAAATTGGCGACAACCGCTTCCTTCGTGTCCTAGCACTTGGCGTGGGCCTCACCATCGCGCTCTTGTTTGGCTTCACCGTGCTCTTCGCCTGGACCGTCGGGCTCTTGGTGCCAGACAGCTTCGCCATCCCCTGGATCGGGGAAATCACATGGATCGACAACGTGGCGTCCCTCGCCGTGATCCCGGTGATGATCGGAGCGTCCGTCTTTTTGATGGTGCCGGTCGCCTCGGCCTTCACCGCGCTCTTTCTTGATTCTGTGGCCGACGCGGTGGAGGCCAAGCACTATGCCGGCTTGCCCCCGGTTGCCCATATCCCGTTTTCCGAAAGCATATTGGAATCATTGAAGTTTTTGGGGATCCTGTTCGCAGTCAACCTGCTGGCCTTCATCCTTTATTTGTTCTTCCCGCCCTTCGCGCCGCTGATCTTCTGGGGCGTGAACGGCTTGCTGCTCGGCCGGGAATACGCGACCATGGTCGCCCGCCGCCGGATGGGTCCGAAGGAGGTCCGCAGCTTCCGCAAACGTCACTCCACCAAATTTTGGATAGCCGGCGTGCTGATGGCCATTCCTTTGACGATCCCGATCATGAACCTGATCATGCCGATCATCGGGGTTGCGGCGTTCACCCATCTGTTCCACAGGCTGGCGGAGCGCGATCAGGTGGCGGCTTAGGCGCTGATTAAGCGTCGGGCCCGAACCGCTTGAACAGGTCGAAATCATCGACCGTAATCAGCTGGAAATGGATGATCAGGATCGCAGGGATGGCAATCAGCGTGGCCCAGATGGTCGTCAGCTTGAACTTGCGGCGCATCACAAAACCCGAAGGCGCGGAGGCCGGGGTGCCTGCCACGACCTCCCCTGCATCTGCCTGGCTGCGGTTGCCCAGGGGCAGCACAACAAACAGCGTCATGAACCAGGTGACCGCGTAGACCACGAACATCGAGCTGACGGCCATTACGCTTGCTCCAGCTCTACCAGTGTCCCGGTGAAGTCCTTTGGGTGAAGGAACAGAACCAGCTTGCCATGCGCGCCAATCTTGGGCTCACCTGTGCCAAGCACCCGGGCACCGCTATCTTTCAGCCGGTCGCGGGCCTCGATGATATCATCAACCTCGTAGCAGATATGGTGAATGCCGCCGGACGGGTTCTTCTCAAGAAAGCCGTTGATTGGGCTGTCTTCGCCCAAAGGATGCAGCAGCTCAATCTTGGTGTTTGGCAGCTCGATGAAGATCACCGTCACGCCATGGTCAGGCTCGGGCTGCGGGTCGCCCACATTGGCGCCCAAGGTGCCGCGATATTGCTCGGCAGCGGCCTCAAGGTCGGGCACGGCAATGGCCACATGGTTCAAGCGTCCGATCATCTCGTCATCTCCTCGCGCGGTGTCGTCTTGGCCCTGTTATGCGCAGTTCGACCGGAGAAGCAAAGGGGCGGGGTGCCGCAGGCAGGCAGGATTCATGATCTGTTAGGCAAACTGGCGCAAGATGAGAATCAAGGGACGACCACCTGTTTGTTCTAATTGCCTGTTTCAGGAGACCGCCATGCCGGAAGACCTTGGACATTTGTCGATGACAATTCACCCCACAGCCATGCGTCCTTTGTTGGGACTCACTGTTTTGGTTGTGGAAGACAGCCGCTACGCCTCCGAGGCGGTTCGCCTGCTTTGCATCCGCTCAGGCGCGCGTATCCGTCGCGCCGACAGTCTTCAGGCAGCGCATCGGCATTTGCGGCTCTATCGCCCTTCGGTGATGATCACAGATATTGGCCTGCCCGACGGCTCCGGCATTGACCTGATCAAGGAGGTCACGCAATCGATCAAGGATGAGCGCCCTGTCTTGATTGCTACATCCGGCGCAGATGGCGAAGGGTGGGAAGAAAAAGCCATCGAAGCTGGCGCAGATGGGTTTCTCGCCAAACCCATCGAATCTGTTGGCGCGTTCCAGCAAGCCATTCTGGAACATCTGCCAAAAGACATGCACCCCACAGGCCCGCGCCTCATGAACGAGGAAGTGATAGAGCCCGACACTCTGTCGCTTTGTGAAGATTTGTCGCATCTTGATGAGCTGTTGCAATCCGCGCCTGAGCAGCTTGGCTATGTCGCGCCTTTCTTGCAGGGGCTTGCGCGTCTGGCTGGCGATGACAAGCTCAAGGCCGCCTCCGATGACCTGTCAGAGGCCTGCAAATCAGGTGGTGCGACCGAAGCGCCGATTGCCCAGATACGCGCTTTGATCAAAGAACGGCTCGAAGTCGCAGAAATGGTGTAACCGCTGATTAGAGGAGCGGATCGCTCGTAACCCGAACAGGTCCGGTCAACGCGCCCAGTGGAAGCTTTTGCTGTCCCATCTCGTCAAAGTTTTCCGGGGCCAGCCAGGTCTCGTAAGCCTGTTTCAAGGCAGCCCACTCTTTATCGATGCACGCAAACCAGGCCGTGTCACGATTGCGCTCCTTATATAGCGTCGCCTGCCGAAACACGCCCTCATAGCTGAACCCGAAGCGCTGCGCAGCGCGACGCGACCCCATATTCAGCGCATCGCATTTCCATTCAAACCGTCGATACCCCGCCTCAAATGCCCATTGCATGACCAGAAAAATAGCCTCCGTCGCCGCCCGCGTGCGCTGCAGCGCGGGCGAGAAATTGATATGCCCCACCTCAATCGAGCCCGCGTCCGGATTGATCCGCAAATAGCTCAAGACACCGGCGACACGCCCACTTTCCACGACGCGGACGGCGTAGAATTGGGGATCATCCGACTGCGCCATGCTGTGCACCCAAGCCTGATAGTCCTCCAACGTTTCAAACGGTCCATAAGGCAAGTAATCCCAGATCGCGCCATCCGCGCTATTGGCCTCGTGCAGCTCTGAGGCATGCAGTTCGGCCGACAAGGGTTCTAACGAAACATAGGTTCCGCGCAGCACAGCTGTTCCCGGTCGAGGCGGTGGTGTCCACCCGGCAAGCGGTTGCCCGAACTGTTTCGCGCTTTTAACCATTTTATCCACAGCCACCCGTATCGTTCACAGAACGCATACATTGCCGCATTTTGCCCCAAAAACCAGTCGAAATGGGCCTGAAATCACCCGGGAAGCAGCGCGAAAAGGGCTTATTGCTGCCCTGATTGACCGCCAATTTACCTCCAACGACGCGATGAGGCGTCACCAATACAAAGCTTTTGATGCGGAGATTTGTTATGTTTGAGACTGTAAAGACGTTTTGGAAAGATGAAAGCGGCGCAACCGTTGTCGACATGACCATGTTGATGGCCGCGCTCGTAGGCCTGTGCCTTGCTGTAACTGTGCAAGTCTCGAACGGGATGGAAAACCAAACCGACGACGTCAGCCAGACCCTGATCGACCGCCCCGTAGGCGCAGCCTGGTAAGCCGGACCGCTCAAAGCAAAACCCCGGGATCACGCTGCAACTTGAGCCCGGGGAAAATGCTTAGCTCCAACGCACTCTGATTGACCCCAAACAACCCCTGCATCAGCCATGCAGGGTAAGCACGAACATCTGTCACCGGCATAAGGTCGCGACGCGCGTAAAGCACAGCCTCCTCCAAGCCGGGCCAATCGCCAAACACCCGCCCCCCATTGATCGCGCCCCCTGCCAAAAGCATGGCGCCACCAGTCCCGTGGTCGGTTCCAACGGAACCATTCTCCCGCGCAGTTCGGCCAAACTCGGTCATCGCGACAACGGCCGTTTGCCCCCAATTGGCTCCAAGCTCGGATTTCAGGGTCAAAACCGCTCCCTGTAATCCACCCAAAGCCCGCGACATCGCAGCGCGTTGCCCGCGATGCGTGTCCCAACCGGGCAAGGAGAACGCCGCAATCCGCGCGTGTTCATTCAGGCGCGCAGCGGCAAACCGGGCCAAGACCTCCGCCTGCGAGCCTTGAACCGCACGCGTGCGCGCCTCCCGCATCTCGGATTTCGACATCCCAAAACTGTCATCGCTCGACACGCCAAGGCTGTCTGCAATCAAGACCGCCTCCTCTCCCGCCTCGCGAAACAAGGCATCGCCATGATAGACCTCCTGCAACAAAAGCCGGGCCTGCGGGGACATGTCCAAGCGCGCTTCCGGGGACCAGCTGGACACGGGCGCAGACCCAGACAACAGCCTCATATCCTCCCGCCCAACCGAAAACGCGGTTTCCGAGGTGGCCCCTGGCATCACTTGCAACAGCCGATTGAGCCAGCCGTCGCGCGGTAAGGTCACGTCCATGCCCGTGCCAGCCTCCAATAAATCCTGCCCGTCAAAATGGCTGCGCTTGTCACGATAGGGGGTCGAAACCGCAGGTGCGAAGGCCAGATCACCCGCCTTCCACAGCGGCATCAAGTCCGACAGGGCCGGGTGCAGCTCATAAAACCCATCCAGTGGCAGCCCACGTTCAGCGGCCAAACGCGGCCGGTATTGGGCAAAGAGGGGGTCGCCCGTTGGGCGCAGCGCATCCATCCCATCCATACCGCCGCGCAGAATGATCACGACAAGGCGTTTCTCCCCGCCGGTCGCGGCAAAGCTCACCGGGGTGACGAACGGGCTCGCCGCCAGCGAACATCCAAGCCCCGTCAGAAACCTGCGTCGTTGCATCAGCTATCTCCTTTGAAATCCGGGGGAGGCCAGAACCAGCGCGATCCCTTCACGCCGCGTCTCAGCCGCGCCAGCGACGAAGCGCAGTCGCTCATCCGCCAAGCTGCCAAGGCTGGTCTCCACAAAGCCGCGCGGGTCAGGCAAGCCCCGGAAAAATGCAGATGGCGCGGCCATCGCCCATTGCAGGCGCGCGGCCAATCCTTGTGGCGTGATCCAGGCCTCAGCCGCCTCCGCCCATCCATCTGGGCCCAAAGGTCTGAACCAGGGCTGCCCCATCGACGCCATCGGTCCGGTCAAATAGCTCTGCATCTCTTTGCGTGACAGCTTGCCGAGCGAGGCTGCGGGAAGCCCAATCGCACGCAAGGAAGAGGTCACAAAATCAATGGGTTGTTTTACCTTCTGCCCGAAACTCTCCCAGGCAAACGGGTGGCGCAGCATCGCTTCATAGACCGACAAAAGCGCGCCGCTATTGTCGCGATAGGCATCCGCCATCGACGCGACCATGCCCTCATCCGGCGCATCCGAACAGAAATGCACGGCAAGTTTTCGCGCCAAATGTGCGCCCGTGTCGGGATGCGTCGCAAGGTCTTCCAACACCGCATAGATATCATCCAAAGACGGCGCATCGCCGCCATAGCTGCGCCCCAAAACCTGCTCGGCCCCCGGCTCTGCACGTGCAGGCCGAAAGGCAAACCCCTTCGGAAACCCCGCCGTCAGCCCGGTCAAAAGCTTAGCCAATTGCTTCACATCGCGCTGCGTATAAGCGCCGCCGACGCCCAAACTGTGCAGCTCAATCACTTCACGGGCGAGGTTTTCGTTGAGCCCGCGTCGCCCCCTTGCCGCACGCGAATTTGGCCCGAATGAGGCCACCTGATCGAGGTAAACAAGCATAGACGGGTGCGTCACAGCCGCTTTCAACATATCCGCAAACCGCCCCGCGATATGGGGACGGATCGCCTCTTCGAGATAATTCGGCCCGGTATAGGCCAAAAACGGTTGGCGGGGGGCGGAGGTGAAATGATCGCCCCAAAACCGCACGAGCCGTTCTCGAAACGGTGCGTCTGTGGTCAAGGACCTTGCCAGAAACTGCTGATGATCGCGCATCCGGTCCCCAAGCAACACGCGTCGCGCGCGTTTGAACGCGTTTTGACGAGCCTCTTCCTGCTCTGTGCCGCGAGCCCTCCGGTAGGCCTTACGCGCATCCTCGACTTTTGAAAGCGCGGGCAGAAGCGCACCAAAGGGGGGTATCTGATGCGCTTCTGCTGAGTGGTCCGGCCCCGTGAGTTGCTCCAGAAGCGCGTCGATCGAAGACGGAAGGGTTTGCTGCGGGGATAACCCCTCCCCAAATCTGATCGCTGCTTTTTCGGGCGTGAACACCATTAAGGGGCTCCGTTTTGCGTCGCACTCACCTTTTCTAACGCGCAAGCCCTACGTTTCCGTCGCAAAAAAATACGGGCCCCGGATTTCGCCGAGGCCCGCCTAATTCAATCATCGCAATGCGCTTAATCCTGCGGGATCACCCGCAGCCCCAACTCCATCAGCTGATCCGATGCGGGTTCCGACGGGGCGGCCATCATCAAATCTTCCGCCCGTTGGTTCATTGGGAAGAGGATCACCTCACGGATATTGGCCTCATCGGCCAAAAGCATAACGATGCGGTCAATGCCCGCAGCACAGCCACCATGCGGCGGCGCGCCGTATTTGAACGCGTTGACCATGCCGCCGAACCGCGCGCGCACCTCATCTTCGCCGTAGCCCGCCAATTCAAAGGCTTTGAACATGATCTCGGGGCGGTGGTTCCGGATCGCGCCGGAAATCAACTCATACCCGTTGCAGGCCAGGTCATATTGATAGCCCAGCACCTCCAACGGATCGCCCTCCAGCGCGTCCATCCCACCTTGCGGCATCGAGAACGGATTGTGCGAGAAGTCGATCTTGCCGCTTTCCTCATCCGCCTCATACATCGGGAAATCGACGATCCACGCGAAAGCGAAGCGGTCCGTTTCGGTAAGCTTGAGCTCATTACCGATTTCGACACGCGCACGCCCGGCAACACCTTCGAAGGCAGCAGGCTTGCCGCCCAGGAAAAAGGCCGCATCGCTCACGCCGAGGCCCAATTGCTGACGAATGGCTTCCGTACGTTCAGGCCCGATATTCTTCGCCAAAGGCCCTGCGGCTTCCATCCCCTCGCCCTGATCGCGCCAGAAAATGTAGCCCATCCCAGGCAGGCCCTCTTTCTGGGCAAATGCATTCATCCGGTCGCAGAATTTGCGGGAGCCGCCGCCAGGTGCCGGGATCGCGCGGATCTCTGTGCCCTCTTGCTCCAGAATCTTGGCAAAAATCGCAAAACCGGAACCCGCGAAATGCTCAGAGACCACTTGCATCTTGATCGGGTTGCGCAGGTCGGGCTTGTCGGTGCCATACCAGAGGGCTGCGTCGCGGTAGCTGATCTGCCCCCACGTCTCGTCGACCTTACGGCCACCGCCGAACTCCTCAAAGACGCCCGCGATCACCGGCTGGATCGTGTCAAACACATCCTGTTGCGTCACGAAGCTCATCTCAAGGTCAAGCTGGTAGAAATCCGTGGGCGAGCGGTCAGCACGCGGGTCCTCGTCCCGGAAACAAGGCGCGATCTGGAAATACTTGTCGAAGCCCGACACCATCAGCAGCTGCTTGAACTGCTGCGGGGCCTGCGGTAGCGCATAAAACTTGCCCGGATGCAAACGGGACGGCACCAAGAAGTCGCGCGCACCCTCGGGGGAGGAAGCCGTGATGATCGGGGTTTGAAATTCCTTGAAATTCGCATCCCACATCCGCCGCCGCATCGAGGCAACGACGTCCGAACGCAGGGTCATGTTGCGCTGCAGCTTCTCGCGACGCAGGTCGAGGAAGCGATACTTCAGACGCGTCTCTTCAGGGTATTCCTGATCGCCGAAGACCATCAAAGGCAGCTCGTCGGCCGCGCCCAAAACTTCAAGATCGCGGACAAACACTTCGATTTCGCCCGTTGGGATCTTCGGGTTCACCAGCTCCGGGTCGCGCGCCTTCACATTGCCGTCGATGCGGATGCACCATTCCGAGCGCACCTTCTCCATCTCCGCAAAAACCGGGCTGTCCGGGTCGCACAACACCTGCGTCATCCCGTAATGGTCACGCAAGTCAATGAACAGCACGCCGCCATGATCGCGGACCCGGTGCACCCAGCCCGACAGGCGAACGGTTTCACCGACATTAGAAGTGTTCAAGCCCGCACAGGTGTGGCTGCGGAATTCATGCATGGGTCTATCCTATAAAGGCGCAGGTTTTCTGTCGGCCCGATACACATGGGCTGGGACGGGAAGTCAAGCAAACAGGCGGCCTGATGGTCAAATCTGAACAAATTGGTTTAGTTGAATTGACGTGATTGAGAATCTGTCGCAGAAAGCGCTCTGTTTCCAGAGTATACTCTTCCGACTGAATTGACCTGAACTTGAGCGGGTTATGCGAGTCAATTTGCCACATGGTCACAGACGCATTTATTTGTTGGATTTGCTGC
>JAPORH010000198.1 GCA_026710325.1 Litoreibacter sp.
AAGCTTCAATTCGAATCCTTTTCGCTCCTCGTTTCAAGTAGCGTCGTGTACTATGGGGCTCGACGCTTGTCTCGGCGGTCGTGACACAAGGCGCGCTGCACTGGTTGTCTATCGGCGACTCGCCTCTGTTTCTGTTTCGTGACGGCGCATTGATGCAGTTGAACGAAGACCATTCCATGGCGAACCAGATCGACCTGATGGTTGAAAAAGGCATGCTCACCAAGGAGGAGGGGGAAACTCATCCGGATCGCAATGTGCTGACCTCTGCCCTGTTTGGGGCACCTATTCCCATCATCGACTGCCCGTCAGACCCCTTACATCTTCAGCCCGGGGATACGGTTGTCGTGGCCAGTGACGGGTTGCAATTTCTCAGCAACAAAATGATCGAAACTGTTTTGCGTGACCGCCCGCTGAGCCGAAGCAGCGAGATTGCGGATGCATTGATGTCCCATCTGATGATGCTGAATGACCCGGAGCTGGATAACGTCACCATCGCCGTCATCCAGGTCAAACTCGCACAGGAAGACGCGATGGCAGTCGGTGCCGCGCCAACGCTGCGCCCGGTCTCTGATCATGGCACATTGGAAGCGCCAAAGCGCAAACGCGGTTTTTTCTTTGATACGGGCAGTTTGGCGAGCAAAGGTGCGGCGCTGTTCGCAGGTAAGGCGCGAGGGTAAGGCATGGAAGAGGCCGAGCTCGTTGATGCCCTGCGCCGATTGCGCTCATATGAACGTCTTCCTAGTAAGGAACGGGCCCGCGCGACGAAATTGCTTGCTCGATTGGAAACACCGGTCCGCGTAACCGTTTTGGGACCAAATGAAACGCATGCTCAGGAACTGATTGGCGCGCTTTTGGGCGAAGAGCTGCCACCGCTTCCCTCTGCGCCTATCACCTTTGGCCATGGGCCGACGGAGCGCGTCCTTGCCATTCGCCCGTGTGGCACGATCGAAGATGTCGCTCATCATCAAGGGCCGACCGCGGCCTTGTTCTTTGAAAGCCCTGCACCATTTCTTGCGACCGTCCAGCTGACCTCCTTTCCGTGGCACATAACCCGCGAAGCCCCTCCGAATTTTTCTGAGATCGACATCGCTCTTTGGTGTTCTGACAGCTTCGATGAAGAGGAGCTCGCACTATGGGACGCAGCGCCCAACATTTTGAAGGATCATAGTTTTCTTCTGGCCACCCAGCCGTCGGATATTGAGATTGCAGAGGTTGAGTTCTTGTCCGTTTACTCGGCGAAGACGCCGCAAGCAGCGGCGTCAAGCTATAGCGCGGCCGCCCGCGATCTCAGGGCGCGCGTGTCGTCAGGGCGCTCCGCAGATTTCGACAATGCTGCGCTGTTCGTCGAAACACAGCGCGAGGCCTTGGAGGCCGCCCCACCAGCTCCGGCGGTGGCTGCGTCAAAAACCGCGCTTCCTGCAAATGTCGAAATTGAGCCTAGAGTGCCCCGCTCGACGCAACCACCAACGGCGTCTGTCGACAGGGCGCTGAACCTGCTGCGCCAAGATGCCTCATACATGCTGAGCGCGCTCGATGGTGATCAAGACCAAGCGTATGACGCTGTTCTGACTCAATGCGCGGAGACGGGTCAGACCCTGACCGACCTCATGGAAGAAGCGGGCTGGGCGTCGGCTGAACCTGCCTTGCTAGAAGAAGTTGTGGCCTGCGCCGATAGGCTTGTTTTGCTGTGCATGGAAGGCGGGGCTGCGCCCGCGATAGAAGCCGTGAGCACCTTATACCAGCTCAAACGCGACTTTGAGGCGCGTTCGGCCGCTTAGGAGCGTTTGTTTACCAGATCGAAAACTATCGGGAGTTAATAAGAGTGACGGCCGGGGGATCCGGCTGACATGTGCAAGGCCGATTTTGGCGGTTGCATGGTGAAAGTCGAGTGGCATGAACGTAGAATCTGAGATCAGCAAAAGCGCGGGTGCTCCGGCATCCTATGCCGATGCGTTGATTGGGTCTTCGACAGCAAGGCTTTCCGCGTTTTCCGACAGTTTGCGCCCGCTCAAGCGCGCGCTGCGTCTGGTTTTGAAATTCGGCGATCCCGCAACTCAGAAAACAGCGCGCAGGCTTTCGCGCCAACTCGCCTCCTTAGAGCCGAGTGTGACGATGATCGGCCAGATCAAGTCTGGAAAAACCTCCCTGGTGAACGCCATGGTTGGCAGGCCTGGTCTGCTACCTGCAGACGTCAATCCTTGGACCTCTGTTGTTACCTCATTGCATTTGACACCGCGTGAAATGGACCCGCCGCGCTCTGCCAAGTTTCGGTTCTTTGAGCAGGACGAATGGGACCGGTTGCTGAAAGGCGGCGGGCGAATTGGCGAATTGGCCGACCGCGCCGGCGCCGAAGAGGAATTGGCCAAGATCAAAGCCCAGGTTGAGGAAATGCGCGAGAAATCAAAGCAGCGCCTTGGCCGAAAATTTGAGATGTTGCTCGGGCAGGAACATAGCTACGGGCATTTCGATAAAGAATTGATCGAGCGTTATGTCTGCCTAGGCGATGACTTTGAAGACGGCGATATGGCGTCCAATGCGCAGGGGCGCTTCGCCGATATCACAAAATCCGCTGATCTGTTTTTCCAACAACAAAGCATGCCGATGCGGCTATGTATTCGCGACACGCCAGGCGTCAACGATACATTCATGATGCGCGAACAGATTACGATCCAGTCGATCCGCGATAGCCGGATTTGCGTTGTGGTACTGTCGGCGCATCAAGCGCTCTCCTCGACAGACATGGCGCTTATCCGGTTGATCGCAAACGTCAAATCGCGAGACGTGATCATTTTCGTCAACCGCGTCGACGAGCTCCCAGACCCGGTCGCGCAAATTCCGCAAATTCGTCAAAGCATCCTCGATACTTTAGAGAAGCACAAAGGTCCCAAGGAGGCGGAGATTATTTTCGGCAGTGCGCTTTGGGCCGAATATGCGTTGACAGGCGATTATGCGTCGATGCCCGAGGCGAGCCGGGCCGCATTCGAGATCGGTGAAGGCGAGGAAGGGTCTGTTTCCGAAGAGGACGAGGGTTTGCGCACGGCCCTTTGGCAAGCCTCGGGGCTTTCGACGCTCTTTGATACGATTGGTGCACGTGTTGCCGCCGGTGTCGGGCGCGAAATGGCAGCTCAAGTTGCAGTCGAGACCGGCAATGCTATCGGGGCGATCCGCGCGGCAGACAACCTGTCGGCAAAAAGTCAAATTGGAGAGGTTAAGGTTGAAATAGACCCCATAAGGCTAGGCGAGCAACTCGCGTCTTTGCGACAAGACCAAGTTTATTTGGTCAGCCGGGAACTCGAAGACGTTCAAAGCCAGTTTGACAATCGGGTGGATCGTGCTCTGGAAGGGTTTTTGGCCCGTGCCACAGACGCGTTGGTCTCGCATCTCGAACGCTACGGTGATGAGACGCATTGGGAGTATGATCCGACAGGGCTGCGCGTCTTGCTAAACTCGTCCTACAAGATGTTTGGTCAGAAATGTCAGGCGGTTTTTGCGAGGAATACGCAAATCGTAGCGGAACAGATCGCGAAAATATATCAAGAACAACTGCATCTTTTGCCCGAGGTGGTTGGAATAAAGACGCCGCCCCCGCCACACGTGCCACCACCTGTTGCCATCGGCAAAACGATCGCGCTCGATCTGAAGGGAAGTTGGTGGAAAAGTTGGTGGAAGCGCCGCCGCGGCTATCGCGCTTTCGCCGAAAGCTTCAACGAAATGATACGTCTTGAGACTTTCGAACTCATAGAGAAGCTCAAGGAGGAACAAGCCGACACCTTACGCAACGCAACCCGTTTGCAATTCAAGGGCTTCGTGGACGAGCAGTGCAATGCATTGGAGAACATCATGCACAGCAACGAACCGGGCGCGCAAAAAATCGATGAAATCCTGGGTCTTGAAACGCTTCAACTCAGAGACAAGGAATTATGCGCGGCGCTTGAGAGCCTCGAGGTGTATGGCGCATGAGCGATCTGCCACCTGACAAACCCTGTATCGCCCTTATGGGGGAGTTTAGCGCGGGAAAAAGCACCCTCGCCAATTTGCTCATCGGCAAGAAGCATCTTCCTGAACAGATCATCGCGACGCAATTGCCGCCGGTTTGGCTCAGCCATGGCTCGGATTCTGCACATCGCGTCGACCTAGACGGGGTGCTACATGAGCTTGAACTGACGCGCCTTGACGAAGCTCCGTTGGAAAGCACGTCCTACATCAAAATCTTCACACCCCAGGACCTTTTGCTGGAATGCGATTTGCTAGACATGCCAAGTATCTCAGACCCGAACATGGCTTCAGAGATTTGGCAACGCATGCTGGGTCATGCCGATGGCGTGATTTGGTGCAGTCACGCGACCCAAGCCTGGCGCCAAAGCGAAGCAGCGGTCTGGGCGCAGCAGGATCCGGCGCTGTTTGCAAAAAGCATCCTCTTGCTGACACGGATTGATAAGCTGGTAAATGACGCAGATCGCGCCCGGGTCCTCAAACGAGTCAAGCGCGAGACTGATGGCCTGTTTCGCGACTGCTTGCCGATTTCACTGCTGCACGCGGTAAATGAAGCCGAAAATCCTGCGATCTGGCAAAAAAGCGGCGCGGAGGAATTCGCGCGTGCTCTCGCCGATCTTTTGCGCGATATCTCGCGGGAAAAAGGTATTGAACGCCCGAGTTCGACCGCAACATCGCGAAGCGCAGTTTTGGACATTCCTGCATTCGTTTCTCAAGACCAAGAAGAACCAGCCGAGAGCGTTTCAAAAGGCGATGCCGCCGCTGAACCCGTCAAAGTCATGCCCAAACGCATAAAGTTGCAACGCAGTTTGCGCAGCCGCTCGATCTTTGAATAGAAATACCCAAGTCTGCATTAATCTGTTCCAAACCTTCTTTGGATAAACGAACCCTTAGCGTGGTGACTGTCGTTAGAGCTGCGCCTATCAGAGGGTATTGAATGTCGATCAAACAGGAATTGGACCAGCTGCGACAGCGCTTTCCAGACTGTATGATTGCGGGTTTTACCGATTTATCGACCGGAATGGTTCTGAGCGCCAGCCATCAGGAAAATTTAAGGCAAGAACATCTCGATGCGCTTTGCGCGACGGGCGCTGATATGCTGAGAGGGGACACCAGCTGCGCTATCGCAGAGTCCCTGTCGCCCGATCCTGATGCACCGATTGTCGAAGCTGTGCTTCTCAATCCGAATGAGGTTGGCATTTTTTTCAGCGCTCCCGATCATGGTGTCGATGCACTCTGTTGCGCTTGCACACCCGCGATCCCGATTGCTCGTTTCACGGATGCCGCACGGGAGAGCTTCATGACGATACTTGCCGTTTTGTCTGAGCGAAAAGCCGGCTAGCTCATTATGGATGAATTCAGCGAGCTAAGAGACAGACTCATCGCTTTGGCGGGCCCGCCCGAGCCACATGACGGTTCTGCGCGCATTTTAGATGTGAGCGCCGGGCGCACCCTTCAAACCGCATTTGAGGAGGAGATCGCGCAAACCCGACTTCCGCGTCAACTCGTTTTCCAAAATTCAGCCGGCACCCGTCTTGCGCTCAGCGCTGCATCAGGCCGTATCCTCAGCCTCGACGATGCCGCGCTGCCTGATGATGCCGGGATCATCTTTCCTTTGGTGCTTGATGAGGAGGATGCAGAGAGCATTTCCTTAGCTGCTGTATTGCTCTCTCGGTTTCTTGCTGAAGCAAAAAAGATCACGGTGATCGCTCAATTAAATTGTGCAGCACAGGATGGCATGGGCTTGGGCATTAGCCCTGTGCTTTTGCGTACAAGGGCGCAACGGGCCGGCCCGGAAACCAAACAGTTCGATTTGTTTTTAAGTGAAATTCAGTCGCATTGCAGCGCCTGGATGGTGATAAGAGATGGCGAAGTGGCCGAACTGGAAGGCTCGCCGGGCCATAAGGCGCGGCTGAGCCAAATTGCCGATACCTTAGAAGATGCCGAGCACGGCGATGCTCCGGGACTTCATTGCGTTTTACTTGCACCCCAGGACAGCAAAGACGTGATCCTTTGCGCCAGCGAAACAGACGCACTGGCTTTTGCAGTTGTACCCCAAGCGGCACGTTACGCCATGATTGAAAGCTGGCAAGCGCTATAGCCACTGAGTTTACTCACATCCGGTTCAATTGGAAAAGTAGCCGGAAAATTCATGCTGTATCAATTTGTCATTCACGAAACATATTAAGAAAACAAAGGTGCTTTGGGGGAAAATCACTCTTTACGCCCGGTGTCTCGACAAACGGTGACAATTTCTGTGGAAAACTCCCGAAACTCCTAATTTTGTCTTTGGAATTGCTGCGGTTCACTTATGCTTGAATCAGGGACAGTTGGGGGATGTCAGAATGGCAAACCAAGATCCGAACTTAAGAGACAGCGTAGATCACATTTTGAGCCTCGGGCATGATACGGCTCTGTCGCATGTTGTCGACTTGATCCGCTCACGTGAGTTAAGTCGCGCTATGGCGGTACTGAATGAATTGCTGCTCAACGGTACGCCGAGCGAGAAAGAAGAAGCGCGACAGGCGGTTGAACGCCTCGGATTTATCTCCGATTCGGCGTGAGCCGAAGAGCAACTTTACGACCTGAATCCTTTTCGGACCGAGGCCGAGGAGCGCGCTTTTGTACCAAGATTCAAGGTCGCGGGACGGGAAATTACGCCAAATTAAAGGTGAAAAATCGAAAAAACTTCGCGTTAATGAAATTTTAACGCATGACCTTACGGCAGTTTAACGCTGCTTTGACGGTGCACGCCCATAGTAGGCTCATCGGCAATTAGAGCCGGTTGGTGGGTGGCACGGAGTACTAAGTGGTTGTTTAACCAGTATTTCAGCACCAAGTCCTTTTTTCTCCCGAGGGTGCTGCCCGCCCCAATAACCCCAGAAGCCCCCATGGAACGCATTACGATCCATGGGGGCACCTTTTTTTGGCCCTAACGTAATCCGCTTCGGGCGATAAATTCAGCAACATCCAAAACCAGCAACTTGCGCGCCGCCGCAAGCTCTACCGGTCCCGCGTCCACCGCAATAGGGCGCGCGAGCGAGAAAAGGCCCGCGCTTTCACGCCCTTCCTCTACGGCGATAAAATACTGGCCCGATGCGCGATATTGGCCGTCGGCACCAGGCAGTAGCTCCTCGAAGCGGATATCGATCCTGGCGTCTGGGAATGCTTCAAATGGCCAAGGGGCAGAGGCAACACGAGCGCCGGTCAAACGGGCGAGGTTGCGAGCAAGTTCCAAGTTCACAGCACGTTCCGGCGCATCGGCCCAAAGGACGTCCGCGTTCGCTTGCAAAACGCCGTTCGCGTCCTGCCGGGTGATTTCATCCGCTGCGGCGTAGGTTGGTAGCGTAACCTCTCTTATTTCCACTGACCCGAAGCGGATGGAAACACGCTCCGTCACCTCGGGCGCGGGCGCCGTAAATCGCTGTGCGTCCGATGCGCATCCTGCAAGCATTGCAGCCAAGAAGGGGATAGCAAATCGAACCATCTTTTAACGTCCTCTGATCAACGAGCTTGGGTTGCGCTCTATCGTGCGGGCAAGTGAGGCCAGCGCTTGCGCGGCCTTTTGAATATCACGTAGCGCCGCTTCGACATCACGGCTTAGGCTTTCGCCCTGGTCGAACCCGCGAATGGTGCTGCTGGCTTGGTTCAAGACACTCGCCATCCTATCCATCAAAGCGGGCAAGTCCGCCGTGGCACCCGCCACGGCATCGGCCGCGTTTCTTGCGGAGGCCAGTGTCGCATTTGCGTTTTCGATCACCCCGCCTTCGCGCAGCGCTTTCAGCGTGGCCTCAATCTCCGCCAAGGCGGCGCTGAGGTCAGCGGGCAGGGCCTTGAATCCGTCGCTTCCGATCACACCATCTGCGGTTTTTGTCAGGTCCGTCAGCTCAGAGACAAGGTCCTCGATTGGCAGGTTTTCCGCCTTGACCGCGACACCTTGGAGCGAGGTCAGCAGCGCAGGCAAGCCTGCCACGGCCGCCTCGACATCCTCAGTTAGGCCATCGATCCCCTCAGCTGCACCTGCTGCCGCATCTACTGCGGTGCGAAGGCGCATGACCAATTGCTCTTGTTCAAGCTGCGTGAGGATCAGCTCCATCCGACCCAAAAGCGCATTCAGCGCAACGGGGACGTTTTGCATGTCATCCGAACCCACAAACCCGCGCATGTCACCCAAGAGCGCCGTGACCTCGGCTGGCACGTCTTGCAACCCGTCGCTGGCGACAAAGGCTTGCGCGGTGTTCAAGAAATCAATCGCAGAGGTCAGAAGCTCCTCAATCGGCAGGTTGCCGACCCGTGTGAGCACCCCTTCGACTGAAGCGCCTGCATCAGTTATGGCGCTGCTCGTCGTCGGCAAAGTCGGGACGGCGACATTCAGGTCTTCAATCGCAGCCGGTAGCGCATCATCAACTTGTACCAATTCGATCTTCAAGCCGCCCGTCAACAGCCCGGCCGAAGTGAGCCGTGCGCGAAGGCCCTCCCGCACGCGACCCGCCAGAAAATTCAGCGCGGTGGTGGGCGAGGGGGTGCCCTCAAGTCCAAGCCGCGCGGGTTGGATCGTAAGCACGGCGTTCAACCGCACCCGCGCGTCGCCAAATCGGGCACGGTCAATAATACCGTTGACGCTTTGCACCTCGCCAATCGTGAGCCCGCTCAGCTCGACCCGCGAGCCTACGACCAGGCCCGAAATATTGTCGTCAAACACGACCGAGAGCTGTAACTCTTCCACTTCGGAGGCGTTGAAGACGGAGTTGCGCGCGTTTTCCTCGTTTGAGAACACTTGGAACTCTGTTCCATCAGCAACGCGCTCCCCACCAGAGACGAAGGTGTCAAAGGACACCCCGCCTGAAATCAGTGTCGCCAGCGACGTGAAATCGATCTCTGCTCCAGATGCCCCGATCGAGACGCTAAACCCTGACGTGTCCCAAAACCGCGTAGAAGCCGTGATCAACCGATCATGGGGCTCATAGATGACGGCTTCAGCGATGGCGAAATTCGTGCGCGGCGAGATATGCGCCTTGCCAATGCGCCCAACTTCAATGCCATGAAAGAAGATCGGCGCGTTCTCTGTCAGCTGGCCGTTCGCTGTTGCACGGAGCGCAATTTGTAGACCCGGCTCGGACGGTCGGAATAGCGGGGGTTCTTCGAGCCCCCTAAAGCGCGTTGCCGCGTTTCCGATCTCGGTGTCCCAAACGCCTTCGATAAAGACACCGCTTAGTACTGTGCTAAGGCCAGTGATGCCGCGGGCCGATACCTCAGGCCGGACGACCCAAAAATTTGCGCTCTGGTCAATGAAGGGCGCGACATCCTTATCGAGCCTTACCGTTACCTCGACGCTTTCCAAACCATCGGTAAACCCGACATCCTCGACCACACCGACAGTTATATCGCGATATTTGAGCTGCGTTTCGTCGGCTTGAATACCGGTTCCATTCTCAAATTCGATCGTGATAACAGGGCCTTGGTTGCTGTAGCTTTGCCAAGCGACCCCAAGCGCCACAGCAAGCGCGATCAGCGGGATGATCCAGACCATGGACACCCCAAAGCCACCGCTCGCCGGCTCGATTTTGACCTCTGATGGCGCCTCAGCCATTCCCAGCCTCCCCCTTGGCCGCGCCTTGAACGTCCCAGATCAGCCGCGTGTCAAAGCTTTGCGCTGACAACATGGTAAACACAACCGACAAAGCGAAAAACAGGCTGGCAATGCCAGGCTGAATGGCGGCAATCGTGTTCAATTGCACTAGGGAGGACAGGATTGCGACGACGAAAATATCGATCATCGACCAGCGCCCGATATATTCGACAACCTCGTAAGTGATCTGGCGCGTCTCATAGGACGCGGCGGAGCGGCGTTGGACCGAGATAGCCAGATAGGCAATCGCGATGAATTTACCGACAGGGATGGCGACGCTTGCAAAGAGGATGATCAGCGACACGCCGACTGCGCCATGGGTCAATAGCTCAACCGCGCCGCCGATGATGGTGGATTGTTCCGTTGTGAATAGCGTTCGCGTGACCAGCATTGGATATAAATTCGCCGGGATGTAGCACATCACACCCACCAGCCACCACGCCCAGACCCGCTGCAGCGATTTGCGGTCGCGCGACACGAGCTTCTTGCCACAACGCCCGCATGTCTCGGTCCCGGCCGGCCATACTTTTGTGCAACGCGTGCAACTGACCAGCCCCATCTCCCGCGCGGTTTTGACGTAGCCGCTCATTTGCGAAGCCCTTCAAGTGACTTCCATACGCTCCAGCGGCACATGAAACTGTCCTGAGCCACAACCAATACGACGAGAGCGGAGAACATCCAGAACGCCGGGCCAAAGCTCACATCCGCGAGGTCGGTGATCTTGACCAGTGCCACGGCGCAACCGATGGCGAAAATCTCGGCCATGGACCAAGGGCGTAAAGCCTCTGCCAGGCGGAAGGCCTGCCGCGACCCCTTCGCGGGCATCCGATCTAGCACCACTGGGATAAGTACGTAGAGCGAAAGCAGCACCCGCAAAAGAGGCACAAAGATAATCAGGGCCGCAGTGGAAAGCGATAAAACGATCAACCATCCGTCGGAAAATGCCAGTGCCGCATCGAGGATTGAGACCGAATTTTGAACCCCCGCCGCCTTGATTGTCAGAAACGGAAAGACGGTCGCCGCGATGACAAGCACAACGACGGCCAGCGACACCGCAATGATTTGCAAGCCTGCCTTCTTCCTTGGCGTGATCAATGGTGTATGGCAGCGCGCGCACACCGCTCGTTGCCCGGCCGAAGGGCGCTTGAGGGTGTAAACCGCATCGCAATGCGGGCAAACGATCGGGTCGTCACGTGGGGTCGGTGGCAGCCGGGCATCCATTCTCCAACCCTAGCCAAGAGGCGAGGGGAGTTCTATCCCTCCTAGGCGGGTGTCAGCTTGCCTTTGTAGCTCACAATTAAACCCATGAACGGGGCGGTGATTTCGACATGGAAATGAAACTGCCCATCCAGCTCCGCCTCGTAGGTGTTGCCACCCGGAAGGAGCGCCTTTGGCAAGGGCAGCCCCAAAAGCGACCAGCGACGCGGATGCAGAAAAAGCCTGCCATGCTCAAGGCGCAGCTCAAGAACGACCCGAATGGGTCCGAAGCTTTCAACAATGAGCCCTGCATCGCGCGCAAAGCCCGCGGCTTGAAAGCTGGAAAACCGCTTACCCGCAAAATTCCGCGTCCAAAGCTCGCCCAGCTTGCTCGGCGCGATTGTGACCTCGACCGGGACGCGTTCGCCCGGTTTCGGAAACCCGATCACCGCGCACGTGAGGCGCGCAAGCGGATGCGCGCCGCGTTCGATTTTGGCGTGTCCCTTATAACGATGTTTATGCGTCATTGCGTGGAAGCGTTTGACGGGCGTGGGTAGGGCGTCGAAGGTTTGGTCGAGCACTGATTGATAAAGGGTCATTGGGGCAGCCATCTCCTGGCCTTTGGATCTAACACATGTGTAGTTAGCCGGGCGGCCTAAGCTTTCGATGGCGCAGATTGCCTCAGTTCACCGCAATATTGTCGATGAGCCGAACGCCTGCGAGCCAAGCAGCCGCAAGCAGCCGTGCCGGGCGAGACGGTGTTTCAAGGACTTCCAGCGTATCGGCCGCGCGCAGGTCCAGATATTCAACTTCGGTGAAGCCCGCACGTTCGATCCGCGCGATGGCGGCCGCTTTCAACGCGTCGAAGGCCTGACCCTTGCGCAACCCTTCCGCGACCTCTTCCATCGCAGCATTGAACTCTGGCGCGTAGGTTCTTGATCTGTCTGATAAATGCAGGTTTCGGGAGGACATGGCGAGCCCATCTTCCTCCCGGATCGTGGGGCAGCCAACTACCTCGATTGGCAGGTCGAGGTCCTTGGCGAGCCGCGTGACGACTTGCAATTGCTGATAGTCTTTCTCCCCAAAATAGGCACGGTCGGCCATGGTCTGGGTAAAGAGCTTAGTCACAATCGTCGCGACCCCGTCAAAATGTCCTGGCCTGTGCGCGCCGCATAACCCGTCAGTGATGCCCGCGACGGATACGGTCGTGGCGAAGCCGTCGGGGTACATTTGAGCGCCATCCGGCACATAAACCGCGTCGACCTCAAAGGCTGCAAGCTTGCGTGCGTCCTCTTCCTCGGTCCTTGGGTAGTTTTCGTAGTCTTCGGGATTGTTGAACTGTTTGGGGTTGATGAAGATCGTGACGATCACACGGTCGCAGCCTTCTTTCGCGGCGCGCACGAGGCTCAGATGCCCTTGGTGTAAAGCGCCCATTGTCGGAACTACAGCAACGCTCTCGCCAGCGGATTTCCATGCGTATACGTCGTCTCGCAGCTCTGACAGAGCCCTGATGATTGGCGGAGTCATTTTTTGGCTTTCGGGGCTGTATCGGAAAAAACATGCTCTGGCCCGGGGAAGCTGCGCGCTTGTACCTCGCTGGCGTAAGCCGCGATGGCAGCTTTCGCGTCGTCGCCCAGATGCGCGAACCGTTTGACGAATTTGGCTTTGAACGCGGTAAAGAGCCCCAACATGTCGTCAACCACCAGGATTTGACCGTCACACTGCGCGGAGGCGCCGATGCCGATGGTCGGGATGCCGACCTCTGCTGTGATCGTATTGGCAAGGCTTTCGGGCACTTTTTCCAAGACAACAGCGAAAGCTCCGGCCTCTTCTACCGCGCGCGCATCGGCCATCATTTGCTCAGCCTGAGGGCCGCGCCCTTGGACCTTATAGCCGCCAAGCGTGTTGATCGATTGCGGCGTCAGGCCGATATGGGCCATCACAGGGATGCCGCGCTTGGTTAGGAAGGCGATTGTGTCGGCCATGACGACGCCGCCTTCTAGTTTTACAGCCCCTGCGCCTGTTTCGCGCATCACACGGGACGCATTCTGGAAGGCTTGTTGCGGGCTTTCCTCGTAGCTGCCAAAGGGCATGTCGACGACGAGCATTGAAGCGCTAAGCCCGCGCCGCACCGCTTTGCCGTGCAGGATCATCATCTCCAGCGTCACGTCCAGCGTCGAACTGAGCCCGTGGAGCACCATTCCTAGGGAGTCGCCCACCAAAACGAAGTCGCAAATCCCGTCCATCACCTCAGCCATGGGCGTCGTACAAGCGGTTAAACTGACGATAGGGGTGCCGCCTTTGCGTGCACGGATGTCCTCCGGCATCGGGGCGGTCTTGCGGGCGGTCGCACTCATTTTTGCGGCTCCTCGTCTGTCGGGTCTTGGGCAGGCGTTAACAAGTTCAAAGCGGCATGGCCAGAGCGCGACGCTTGATTACGCTGCGTTTCCGCCGCAAGCTTGGGGCAGCCAATATGATTTTAGGGAGGGATATATGATGAGACCGGTTACGTTTGCCACGGGTATGAGCATTGCTCTAGCGACTGCCTTTAGCGCACAGGCGCGCGATGCAACTGTGGGTATGCAATTGGAACCCCCTCATCTTGATCCGACCTCGGCCGCCGCTGGCGCAATTGACCAGGTTCTTTATTCTAATGTTTTTGAAGGGCTTACGCGGTTTTCCTCAGATGGGTCTGTCGTGCCCGGCCTTGCTGAAAGCTGGGAGGTCTCAGACGATGGCGTAATTTACACGTTCACGTTGCGTGAAGGCGTCACCTTCCATGATGGCACCAGTTTCGATGCGAGCGATGTCGTCTTTACCCTAGACCGTGCCCGCGGGCCTGACTCAACCAATGCCCAAAAGGGCTTGTTTGCCAACATTGCTGGCGTTCAGGCGGTAAATGATCGGACCGTCGTAATAACGCTCAATGAGCCGCAAGGCGCGTTTCTGTTCAACCTCGCTTGGGGCGACGCGGTGATCGTTGCGCCGGAAAGCATCGAAGATATCAAGTCCAACCCAATTGGGACCGGCGCGTTCCGGTTTGCAGATTGGAAGCAAGGCGATTCCATCACCTTGGTGCGCAATGACGACTATTGGGGGACGCCCGCTGCGTTGGACGGGGCGACGTTCAAGTTCATATCAGCTCCAACAGCTGCTTTTGCGGCCATGATGGCGGAGGATGTCGACGCATTCTACGGCTACCCTGCGCCTGAGAATTTAGCCCAGTTCGATGCTGATCCGCGATTTACCGTTCTCGCGGGCAACACCGAGGGCGAAACGATCCTCGCAATGAACAACAAGCTGCCGCCCTTTGATAATAAGCTCGTTCGGCAAGCCGTAAGCCATGCGATCGACCGCTCGGCGATCATTGATGGTGCCATGTTTGGATATGGGACGCCCATCGGCTCCCACTTTGCGCCGCACAACCCGGCCTACGTCGATCTAACGGGCAATTCGGCTTATGACCCGGAAAAAGCCAAGGCACTTTTGGCGGAGGCCGGTTTTCCTGATGGGTTCTCTACCACGCTGAAACTGCCGCCACCGTCCTACGCGCGCCGGGGCGGGGAGATCATCGCAGCCCAACTGCGCGCCGTAGGCATTGAGGCGGAGATCAGCAACCTGGAATGGGCGCAATGGTTGGAGCAGGCCTTCAAAGGCTATGACTATGGCATGACCATCGTTAGCCACACCGAGCCCATGGATATCGGGATTTATGCGCGCCCGGGGTATTACTTCCAATACGACAACCTCGATTTTCAGAAGTTGATGGCGGAGTTCGAGGTCGAAAACGATCCGGACATGCGTACCGAGATGCTCCAAAAAGCACAGACCATCATCTCTGAGGACTATGTAAACGCCTATCTGTTCCAACTGGCGCAAACCTCTGTAGTGAATGCCAAGCTTGAGGGTATCTGGGCAGACGCTCCGACGCAGGCCGTTGATTTAACCGGGGTCCGCTGGGTCGACTAGGCGCGCACATGCTGCGCTATATTGTGACGCGCACGGGCTCGCTTTGCCTGTCCCTTCTGGTTGCCAGTGTGGTGATCTTTGCGCTGATCGAGGTCGTACCGGGCGACCCAGTCGCCTTTATGCTCGGGCTGAATGCGCAGCCCGACACGGTAGCCGCCCTTCGCGAGGAGTTGGGGCTAAATGCCTCAGTTCTCGAGCGTTATTTCTCTTGGGTTTTCGGCTTGTTACAGGGCGATCTTGGAACGTCTTATACCTATCGTTCGCCCGTGTCAGAAATAGTGGCAGAGCGTCTAGTGATCTCGCTGCCGCTTGCGGCATATGCCTTGGCACTGACAATTCTGATTGCGTTTCCAGCAGGCATTCTGCCCGCGGCTTACAGGGGGCGAGCGGCGGATGTGGCGGTCATGGGGGGAACCCAGCTTGGCGTCGCCATCCCAAATTTCTGGTTTGCCATGATCATGGTCATGATCTTTGCGATCAACCTGCGCTGGTTTTCGGCTGGTGGGTTTCCTGGGTGGGAGGCAGGCTTTTTTCCCGCCATGAAGGCGCTGACCTTGCCGGCCATTGCCCTGGCTTTGCCGCAAGCCTCTATTCTGGCGCGGGTGATGCGATCGGCGCTGCTTGATACGCTGGGCTCCGACTACATCCGCACGGCGCGTGCAAAAGGGCTCACCAAAGGTCAGGCGTTGCGCCGCCACGCACTTCGCAACGCGCTGATCCCGGTGCTGACCATATTAGGGCTTCAATTCTCATTCTTGCTGGCCGGTGCGATCATCATTGAGAATGTGTTCTTTCTGCCCGGTCTCGGGCGGCTTATCTTTCAAGCGATCTCTCAGCGCGACCTGATCGTTGTGGAAAGCGTGGTCATGCTGCTGGTGTTCGCGGTAATCTTTGTGAACTTCATCGTCGATCTGGCTTATGCCTGGGTGGACCCTCGGCTGCGGGTACAGACGTGAGGAACCTCATTCTAGGCTTTGCTTTGACAGCACTTTTCTTGATTGGCGCGGCGCTGTCATTTCTTTGGACGCCTTATGATCACACCGTGCTTGAGGTCACAAACAAGCTCAAACCTCCGACCTTAGCGCACCCATTTGGTACAGATCAGCTTGGCCGCGATATCCTGTCGATGATCATGGTGGGCGCACGTACCTCCATTGCGGTGGCCATTGTCGCTGTTGGCATTGGAATTGGTTTGGGGGTGCCCTTGGGGCTCGCCGCGGCGGCGTCGCGCGGCAGCTGGATTGACGAAGTCATTATGCGTGGCAATGACCTGATCTTCGCTTTTCCTTCGCTTTTGATTGCGATCATGATCACGGCCGTGTTCGGACCCTCGGCCGTCAACGCGATCATTGCCATCGGCATTTTCAATATTCCTGTCTTCGCCCGTGTCACACGTGGCGCAGCGCTTTCCATTTGGCAGCAGGATTACATTTTGGCGGCGCGCGTTGCGGGAAAAGGCACGATGCGCATTTCGGTCGAACATATTTTACCGAATATTGCCAACCTTCTGATTGTTCAGGGAACGATCCAATTCTCCCTTGGTATTTTGGCAGAGGCCGCCTTGTCCTATGTCGGACTAGGCGCGCAGCCGCCTGTGCCAAGCTGGGGTCGGATGCTGGCGGATAGCCAGACCCTCTTCATGATTGCGCCCCACATCACGCTGTTTCCAGGATGCGCGATTGTGCTGACGGTTCTGGGGCTCAATCTGGCCGGCGACGGGCTGCGCGATCTGTTGGACCCGAGGATCAGGCGAGCCGGGCTATGAGTGTTCTGCAGATTGAGAACCTGTCGCTGGCGATCCACGGCGCGCGCATCTTGCGACACATATCCCTTTCAATTGGCCCGGGCGAAATCCACGGGCTGATCGGCGAAAGTGGCTCCGGCAAGTCTATGACCGCCCTGGCGGTGATGCAGCTTTTGCCGGAAGGGGCCGAAGCCTCCGGCGCGGTTAGTCTGGCGGGTCAAAGTGTAGTTACGCTGCGCGATGCCGATATGTGCACTCTGCGCGGTGCAACCGTTGGAATGGTGTTTCAGGAGCCGATGACGGCGCTCAACCCGTTGCTGAATATCGGCCAACAAGTGGCGGAGGTCATCGCCCTTCATGACAACCTCTCTCGCTCCAAGGCATTCGTGCGTGCAGCCGAGGTTCTGGAGCGCTGCGAGCTGCCCCGCGATCAGTTCCCGCTAACGCGCTACCCGCATGAGCTGTCCGGGGGACAGCGTCAACGCGTCGTCATCGCGATGGCAATAGCGATGAAGCCGAAACTGCTGATTGCAGATGAGCCTACAACTGCGCTCGATGTCACAACGCAAGCTGAGATTTTGAAGCTTATCAAGAGGCTAGCAGACGAAGATGAGATGGCGGTTCTGCTGATCACGCATGATCTTGCCGTCGTCACCGGGCTCGCAGATGACATCTCGATCATGCGAAACGGTGAGATTGTCGAGCAAGGCAAAGGGGCGATGCTGCATCGCACCATGACGCATCCATACACCAAGGCGCTCTTTTCAGCCTCAGGCCACCAGCCCGAGCGCGCGCAGGCTGGCCAAGACAGGGCTTTGCTCTCCGTTGAAAACGTGACCTGCAGCTACGCCTTGCCACGCAAAACTCTGTTACAGGTGCCGGAGCGTTTCATCGCCGTCAACGATGTCAGCTTCGAGCTGCACCAAGGCGAAAGCCTCGGGCTTGTCGGTGAAAGCGGCTGCGGAAAGTCAACGCTCACCCGGGCCATTCTGGGGCTTGAGCCGCTACAAAGCGGCACGGTGCGCCTTGATGGTGCCGAGATGACCGGTACGGCCGATGATCTGGCGTTGCGGCGGAAAATGCAGGTCGTGTTTCAAGACCCCTATAGCTCCTTCAATCCCCGTCACAAAGTGGACCGCCTCATTGCAGAGCCGTTTCACCTGCTAGGACGAACTGCGCGCATGGATGAGATTGATGAAGCTCTCGTCTCGGTCGGGCTAAGTCCCACCGACAAAGAAAAATACATCCACGAGTTTTCAGGCGGCCAACGTCAGCGCATCGCAATCGCGCGGGCACTCATTATTAGGCCTGAGTTGATCATTCTCGATGAGGCGGTAACTGCACTCGACGTCTCGATCAGAGCACAGATTCTCGACCTTCTCGCAGACCTGTCTGAACAGTTTTCGCTATCCTATCTGTTTATCAGCCATGACCTTTCGGTTGTGCGTCGTGTGACAGATCGGGTTTTGGTTATGAGGGCAGGGCGCATTGTCGAAACAGGAGAGACCGAACAGGTCTTCACCAACCCGCAAAATCCCTATACGCGAAAACTGATTGCGGCTGTGCCGCAATTGTCTGACGCTTGAGAAATGAGGATCTGTAAATGTCTGGCAATTGGCAATTGGCCCTGCTCGCCTATGATAAAGACAGCGCGCGGGTTTTGAACTGCGCAGAGCGGTGCCGCGATTACATCCTTATGGAAACGGGGCGGGAGCCAGACGCGACTTGGGTCACAGGGTTTTTCAATGATGCGCCGCCCGATCGTGGCGCCGATGACATTCTGTCTATGGGTATCGAAGAGCCAGATGGAGCCTTAAGCGGCTTGCTCGGCATTGCGCCAGGATATGAAAGTGCGAGCGAGTGGTATCTGGGGTTGCTGCTTATCGATCCCGCAAAACGGGGGCAGGGAATTGGCGCGACAGTTTTGCGCGAAGTTGTTAAGCTCGCAAAAAGCTCAGGGGCCGAAAGCCTGAAAGTCGCGGTATTGTCGGCCAACACCGATGGCCTGCGGTTTTGGCAGCGGCATGGGTTTGTTCACTTTCGCGACGCGCCCGACGAGGGAGATGGGCATGACCGCTTGGTTTTGCAGCGCATGCTCTGACGCCCAGTTTTTTCTTGAATACGTATTCACAACAAGTAGTCTCGCATCAAACATGTCCTAGAAAGTTCACCCAATGTCGCCTGAAAAGATGCAATCCCGGATCGTTCGCTATGGGGATCTGATACCCTGTAAGACAGCATTCATCGATGCCCACACCCCCGGCAGCGATCAAAAGGAGAACTTTACTATCATTGGCGGTGGCGTCTCTGAAAGCCCTGATCAGCATGTCCACATCGCGGATAAGATCGGTTTCAACATCGGTGCGGCGGGGCAACCACCGAAATGCCGAAACTCTCTGCACTCGCATCGTACGGCCGAAGTCTTCTTCGTGCTCAAAGGCCGCTGGCGCTTTTTTTGGGGTCGCTGGGGCAATGCCGGAGAGGTCGTGTTGGAAGAGGGTGATATCTTCAATATTCCAACGGGGATATTCCGAGGCTTCGAAAATATCGGCAATGATTACGGGATGATCATGGCCATTCTGGGCGGTGATGATGCCGGTGGCGGTGTGATCTGGGCGCCCCAAGTCATCGAAGATGCGCAAGATCATGGCTTGGTGCTGGGCGAGAACGGCAAGCTCTATGACAGCAAACAAGGCCAGACCCTACCGGAGGGCGTGAGCTCGATGCCGGTTTTGAGTGCGGAGCAGCTGGAAGACTATCCAGAGCCGAGCACAGCTGACGTGGTCCCGAACTTCGTTGCACGGTATTGGGACATGATGGCCTTGGCTGACAAGCAGCCCGCGAAAGTGATCGGAGCAGACGCAATGCTGCGCGACAGGCCGGGGTTCGAAGTGGAATTGCTTGGGCGCGGCTCGCTTGGCGACAACGAGCAGAGCCATGATCGCAATACTGTTTTGATGCCGATGCGTGGCCATTGGCGTTTGGATTGGGCGGGTACGCGCGAGGTGCTCAACCCTGGCGATACATGTGCGATTCCGCCCGGTGAGACCTACCATTTGACGCCATCTATGACTGGTGAGGCCTCTTGCTATCGGGTTTTGAAGACAGCTGATCCTGCCGGATTAACGCGTCCAAACGGCTAACCCTCGTGGCGCATACGAAAGCCAATACTATATCTGCCGTTTTTGATTGAGCTGACGCTGACCTTGCGTTAGCCCTAGAAGCAGTGAGTGCTGCGGCTGGGGGCTGTTGGGTGTCAGTGAAAACGAGTGATGAGGTGCGCCAAGACGCGGCGCTATTTGATGGATCCGCGCATGATGATATGTTGATGCTCGATGGCACCGGCGAGACTGGGCAAGTCATAACCCTGCTATTTTCCAGCGGCGCACAGTTTGAAGCTGAGGTTGATGAGCATGGAGCGTGGCGGTTTGCGATAGCGCAGGACGATCTACACGGGCTTTCTGGGGTCATCTCCGCCAAAATCCAAGCGTCTACCCGGACAGGCGAGTTCGTCGCGGAAGAACAAATCTGGCTTGATACGAACTCTGGCAAGATTTTTGACCATGACCCTTATCACGCCAAGGCCGAAACGCCGCCGCGCTGCCTGTCACTGGCAGAGGCAATGGCTGATCAACCCTCGGAGAAAAACGACCCTTTGGCGGAATTCCAGGTCCGCATGATCGACTTAAGTTTGCTGGGCGATCATCAGCTGGCCTTGGATCAGCGCGATCTTGTCCAAATCGAACCGGTATCAGCGCTTGTGATCCATGGGGATAGGGAGCACACCCTCCGCGCGAATGGCCTTTCGTCGAGCGGCATACAAGAGAAAATTGGTGAGCGGCTCTATGACGTCTATACGTTAGAAGGGGTTGATATTGTTGTTGATGCAGACATCAAGATCATCTCTTAGCGTGTTGTTGTTTATGACTTTATAAGAATTTGCACATCAGCGACATTGGTTCCTGTCCCACCCGTCATCACGAGGTCGTCTGACGATTTGAGCGCGGCATAGGCGTCATTATTGGCGAGCAGGGCTTTCGGGTCAGCCCCAGAGCTAATCATACGCGCGAGACTGGTGTGATCCACGATGCCGCCCGCAGCATCTGTTGGCCCGTCTCGCCCGTCTGTGCCACTAGAAAGGAAAACCCATTCTCCTTCTAGCTCGCTCAAAGCGATGCGCAGCGCTAGATCTTGGTTACGGCCACCTTTTCCCGTGCCCGTCAGGGTTACGGTCGTCTCCCCACCAAAGAGCAGGACGGAACTGGGTGGCGCCTTCTTTGCGATCTCGACCAGACGCGGCGCTACGTCTGCGACATTTCCTTCAAGCCGGTCGTCCAGAATGCGGGCGCCGGGTGAGGAAGCTTGCATTGCCTCCAGGCTTTTTCTGTTTGAACAGATCAAGGTATTTTGCGCGGCGGGCACCGGTGGGTGCTCAATGTCTTGCGAAAGATAGCTTTGGACCGGGGCAGGCAGCTTAGACCATACGGGTTCCAAAAGTGCGCGCGCCTCAGATGCAGTGCCTATCGGGGCGACAGTTGGGCCGCTTGCAATAACCCGCAAATCATCACCAACAACGTCGGACAGGATGTAAGCCTCGACTTGGGCCGGTTGTGCAATTCGCAGCATCCCGCCGCCTTTGATCTGGCTGAGTTGCTGGCGCACCAAGTTCATCTGGCCGATGTCAAAGCCTGCGCCGAGCAGAATTTCAGATGTTGCTGCTTTGTCAGCGAGCGACACGCCTGGAACCGGCAACGGCAACAGGGCCGACCCGCCGCCTGAAATCAAAGCGATCACCCGGTCATTTGCCTGCGCCTCTGACAAAAGGGCTGCTACGGCTTGGCCGGCCTTCAAGCCGTTTTCATCCGGCACCGGATGGCTCGCAGCCATGACGGTTGCTCCGGTGAGCGGTTTTGCATTCTCAGGATTGGTCACGACCAAGGCGGTCACGTCGCCACGTGAGACCTCCAACGCCGCGCGCATCATCGGGATTGCAGCTTTGCCGACCGCGATAAGGATCAACCGGCCATTAGGCGCGGTCAGCGTGTCTGATAGCTGCGCCTTGAGCGCGCGGGCAGGGTTAGCGGCTGCGATGGCCACGTCGAACAGGCGAAGCGCCTTAGAGCGCATCAAGGCAGTTTTTTCAGTCATGGCCCGGTTTATTGCAGGAACTGTACCGGGCTGAAATACCCTAATTTGGGGATGCTTCGCCGTGATTTAGACGAAGCGGTTGACGATGTTTTCCAAGATTTCCTGCTGGCCTGAGCGCGGGTTTGGGTTGATGTCGTCTTTCGCGACTTGTTCCGCGATCCCATCGAGTGTGCTGTCGAGCAAATCGGACCCCTCCCATCCAGCGTAGCGCGCGGTGCGGCGCGCCTCCAGCTGTCCATCTTCGAGCATTGCCGCAGCGGCCTTTAGCCCGCGTGCACAGATATCCATCCCGCCGATATGGGCTGCGATCAGGTCTTCGGCATCGAGCGATTGGCGGCGCAGCTTGGCGTCGAAATTGGTGCCGCCGGTGGTGAAACCGCCTGCTTTGAGAACCTCGTAATAGGCGAGGGCGACCTCGGGCGTGTTATTGGGGAATTGGTCGGTGTCCCAGCCGGATTGGTAATCATTGCGGTTCATATCGATGGAGCCGAAAATGCCCAAAGCGGCCGCGGTGGCGAGCTCATGCTCGAAGCTGTGGCCTGCGAGGATCGCATGGCCTTGTTCGATATTGACCTTCACCTCACCCTCAAGCCCGAAATCCTTGAGGAAGCCGTACACCGTGGCGACGTCGTAGTCATATTGATGCTTCGTCGGTTCCTGCGGTTTGGGCTCGATCAGGATGGTGCCGTCAAAGCCGATTTTGTGTTTGTAGTCGACGACCATTTGGAGGAAGCGGCCTGCTTGTTTGCGCTCTTGTGCGAGGTCGGTGTTCAAAAGCGTCTCATAGCCTTCGCGCCCGCCCCAAAGTACGTAGTTCTCGCCGCCGAGCTTGTGGGTGGCGTCCATGCAGGTCTTTACGGTGGCCGCAGAGAAAGCAAAAACATCCGGGTCAGGGTTGGTGGCCGCGCCTGCCATGAAGCGACGATGCGAGAACAGATTGGCGGTGCCCCAAAGCAGCTTCATGCCGCTGGCGTCCATCTTTTCCCCAAAATAATCAACGATTTGCTCGAGGTTCTTAGTGTTCTCGTTAAAATTTGATCCTTCTGGGCGCACGTCCGCGTCATGGAAGCAGAAATAAGGAACCCCAAGGATGTCGAACATCTCGAAGGCCACATCTGCTTTCAACTTGGCGAGCTCCATCGTGTCGCCAAACCAAGGCCGCTCGAAGGTTTGCCCGCCAAACGGGTCGCCGCCGGGCCATGCGAAGCTGTGCCAATAGGCGGCCGCGAAGCGCAGGTGATCTTCCATCCGCTTGCCCATAACCATTTCGTCTGGGTTGTAGTGGCGGAAGGCCAACGGGTTTGTGCTGTCAGGCCCTTCATATGTGGCTTTGGCGATACCGGAGAAGAAGTCGGTCATGAGAGGCTCCTGAGGGCTTGGTAGGTGTCTTTGTAGCGCTGATGGGCCTCTGAAAAGGCTTCGGTCAACGCAGGTTTTGGATCGATTGTTGCAGATATTTCGGGTGCGGTTGCGATGCTTGTGTCACCGGTCGCAGCCATCATCCCGAGGCGTGCCGCCCCGAAAGCCGCTCCAAAATCACCCGCGACAGGGATTTGAATGGGTTGGCCCAATACGGTCGCTATGATCTCCAACCAATGTTGGGACGCCGAGCCGCCGCCAACCGCGATGAGGCTATCGATTTGCGTTCCGGTTTTGGCGAGCGCGTCGGCGCTGTCTTTCAAAGCGAAAGCAACCCCTTCAAGCACGGCGCGGGTTCCAGCGGCGAGGTCGGTTTCATGTTCCAACCCGATTATTGCGCCACGTATACGCGCGTCATTATGCGGGATACGTTCACCGCCGAGATAGGGCAGGAAACAGGCGCGGCCGGGCGCTTGCAGCGCGCCTAGGTTTGCAGTCAAGTCAGCAGCGCTATGCCCTGTGAGGCGCGCGTACCATTCCAAAGAGTCCGCCGCCGACAGGATGACACCCATTTGGTGCCATGTATCTGGTAGTGCGTGGCAAAATGTATGTACTGCCGTAGCCGCGTCGGGCGCATATCGTGGCGTGGCCGCGAAGAGCACCCCAGAGGTGCCAAGGGACAGAAACGCTTGCCCAGGATTTGTGACACCGACGCCGACGGCGGTGGCTGCGTTGTCACCACCACCTCCAGCAACGACTGTGCCAGCAGGAATTTCCCATTTTTGCGCAAGTTCAGCACGCAACCCGCCTGAAGGAGCGGTCCCCTCAACAAGAGCTGGCATATGCGCGCGGGTCAGTCCGGTTTCCGTGAGTAGTGGCTCCGACCAATCCCGCGCGCCTACATCCAGCCAGGATGTGCCGGCTGCATCTGACATCTCTGATACGGCTTCGCCCGTGAGCCAAAGGCGCAAATAGTCCTTGGGCAAAAGAACAAGTGCAGTTTTTTCGAAAGTACCCGGTTCTTCGTCCCGGACCCAACCAAGCTTGGGCGCGGTAAAACTAGGAAAGACGATATTGCCGGAAACGTCGCGAAAACGCGGGTCGGCATCCATCGTGGCCGCTTGCGCATGGCTGCGCGTATCGTTCCACAGGATGCAGGGACGTAGGACGTCGCCGTTTTTGTCGATGAGTGTGGCACCGTGCATATGGCCAGACAGCCCGATCGCCTTGACAGATTTAAGGTCTGATTCCTGCGCGAGAGCGTCGAGCGCTTTCGTTGTCGCGCTGAGCCAATCGGCCGGGCTTTGCTCCGACCAGCCTGGGTGGGGGCGGGCGACGGTGAGCGGAGCGCGGGTTTCTGCGATGACGTTTTGCGCGTCGTCGATCAGCAGCGCTTTGACCGAAGATGTGCCGAGATCAATGCCGAGATACATGTATTGTAGACCTGCGCTTGTGGTGAGGGTGGGAGAGGGGGCCAGCCCCCTCACCCCCGGGATATTTTTGAAGCAATGAAGCCATCAGGCGGCGTCCCGTTTCGGGTTTTTGCCGAGTATGATCATTGACAGGATGTCGTCTTCGGTGACGTCCTCGACCCGCTCGGTCCCGACCAGCGCGCCGTTTTTCATAACCGAAACCCGGTCGCAAAGCTCCAGCATTTCGCGCGTGTCATGGCTGATCAGGAAGATGCCCAGGCCTTGGGCTTTGAGTTCTTTGATCAGGTCAGCGACCATTTTGGTCTCATGTACGCCAAGCGCCGCTGTCGGTTCATCCATGATCAGGATTTTGGCGTTAAAATAAACCGCGCGTGCGATGGCCACGGATTGGCGTTGACCGCCTGACAGGGCCGAGACGGGCTCGGACAGTTTTTTGAAGTTGGGGTTGAGCCGAGCCATGATTTTCTTGGTCTCCGCCTCCATACGGGCGTCGTCTACAAAGCCGAGCGGCGTTGTCAGTTCCCGGCCAAGAAAGAGGTTGGACGAGGCATCAAGATTGTCCGCCAGAGCAAGCGTTTGATAGATCGTCTCGATATTATAACGACGCGCGTCTCGGGGCGAATTGATCTCCGCCTTTTCGCCGTCGATCCAGATCTCCCCACTATCCTTGGCGTAAGCGCCAGAGAGGATCTTGATCAGCGTGGATTTGCCTGCGCCGTTATGGCCCAAGAGCCCGACCACCTCGCCCGGTTTAAGATCGAGGGAGACATTGTCGACCGCGCGCACGCCGCCGAAGGAGATCGAGATATTGCGAAGATCTACAAGTGGAGTGCTCATCACTTTGCCCCCGTGCGTTTGCGGTAGATGATGTCGATCAGTACAGCCAGAACCAGAACGGTGCCCACGACCATGTTTTGCAGCGGCGCGTCGACGCCGACCATGGCCATGCCTGATTGCAGCGACTGCATGATCAGCGCGCCGAGGATGGCGCCGTGTATCGTGCCGATACCGCCCGACAGTGCGGTGCCGCCGATGACAGCTGCTGCGATCACGCGCAGCTCATCCAGTGTCCCGATATCGTTGGAGTGGTTGGTCAGCCGGGCGGAGGCGACGACGGCGGA
This sequence comes from Litoreibacter sp., assembly GCA_026710325.1. GTDB lineage: Bacteria > Pseudomonadota > Alphaproteobacteria > Rhodobacterales > Rhodobacteraceae > Litoreibacter. The sequence goes on from JAPORH010000198.1 coordinate 25,594, forward strand.
GAGCGCGCAGAGCGCACCCATCAGGGCGAAGACTTTGACTGTGAGCATACGGGTATTGATGCCCGAAAGCTCTGCCGCATCCGGGTTGCCGCCGGTTGCGAAGATATAGCGACCCAGCCGGGTCTTTTTCGCGATTACGGTCATGGTGACGGCAACGGCTATCAGCAGCAGAACCGAGAAGGGGAGGCCGTAAGAAGCGGTGTAGCCTTCTGGTAGTTCTTGGCCTGCGGCCTCGAAGATGCGCTTAAGGCGGCCTTGTGGAATTTGGTAAGAATTCAGGATTGCGATAAAGCCCAAGATGCCACCGGCAATGATGGCCGCATTTATGGCCTCTGCCCAGGCGGGCTTGACCGGGAAGTCATGCGCGATCTTGTTGCGGCGCGACGCATAGAGCCCCCAAAGCGCAGCGGCGACGGCGATGAGCCCGAGGATCCAGCTCCAGGTTGCGCCGAGGGTTCCGTTGATGCCGCCGAGCTTCATGAATGTGCCGTCAAGCGGGCCGATGGTGGCGCCGGATGTCAGGTACCAACCGACATTGCGCCAGACCAAAAGCCCGCCAAGCGTCACGATGAAGGCGGGGATCGTAAGGTAGCCGACCAGGTAGCCCTGGAAAGCCCCGATGGCGGTACCCGCAATCAGCCCGACCGCGATTGCGATGTAAGGGATAGCCGGGTGGCCCAAAGGCAGCCCAACCCAGTCAGGCAGATAAACGGTTTGCGTCATGGCCATCAGCGCGGAGCAGGTCGCGAGTAGCGCACCACACGCCAGGTCGATATGGCGGGTGACGATGATGAAGACCATACCTGTCGCCATGATCGCGACCGAGACGGTTTGAATCGTCAGGTTAAAGATGTTGCGCGGGGTAAGGAACCGGCCATCCGTGAGCACATTGAAGACAAGGCACACTAGGATAAAGGCCCCGATCATGCCCAGCAGGCGTGTGTCGATCTCGAGGGATTGAACGAAGTTACGTTTGGGAGGGGCGTGCGTCGTATCTGACATGTCGCGGGTGTCCTGGCTCAGGCATTGGCCACGTTTTGAGACAGCATAGGCTGGGACGTCGTGGCAGGATAGAATATTTGGTGAGGGATGTGTGGGCCGCCGCATTGGCAGCGGCCCACGTTTGTTGCACCGGGAGGTGGTGCGTAGCGATACCGCTTAGTTACAAGGGGCGGGGCCGCCCGAGACGCCTTGGCACAGCTTGTCTTGTGCGATCCAGCCTGCGTCAACAACAGCCGAAAGGTTGTCCTTGGTCACCGGAACAGGCTCAAGGAAAACAGCTGTCATTGTGGTGCCACCTGGGGACGTCCAAGACTGTGCGCCCGCGACGTCAGCCGCAGCGGTGCCATTGGCCAGAGCCACGGCGATCTCGCCTGCTGCTTTGCCGAGGTCACGTGCGTCTTTCCAAACCGACACAGTTTGTGTTCCACCCGCAACGCGGTTCAAAGCGGCATGGTCGCCATCTTGGCCAGACACAGGAATACCTTCCATACCTTGCGCTGTAAGTGCTGCGACAACGCCACCAGCGGTGCCGTCATTGGAGGCCACGACTGCGTCGACTTTGTTGTCTTGTGCGGTCAGGATCTGCTCCATATTGCGCTGCGCGTTGGCAGGCAGCCAGCCATCGGTGTAGGCTTCGGCTACGATTGTGATGTCACCTGCGTCAATTGCTGCCTGCAGCACCTCTTGCTGACCGCCGCGAAGGAAGTCTGCGTTCGGGTCGGTTGGCGAGCCTTTGATCATGACGTAGTTGCCTTTTGGCTGAGCAGCCAGAACCGCGCGTGCCTGCATTCGACCGACTTCCACGTTGTCGAAGGTCAGATAGAAGGCGCGGGGGTCTTCGATCAGGCGGTCGTAGCCTACAACCGGGATGCCTTCGTCGGCCGCAGCTTCCACTGCTGGGCCGATGGCCGCGCTGTCTTGTGCCAGGATAATCAGAGCGTCAACGCCCTGTGCAATCAGGCTTTCAACATCGGACAACTGCTTGGACGCAGAGGACTGTGCGTCAGCAGAGACATAGTTCGCGCCTGCTGCTTCGAGGGCGGCCTTGATGGCTGCTTCGTCTGTTTTCCAGCGTTCTTCCTGGAAGTTGGACCAGCTGACGCCGACGGTTTTGGCATGGCCATCGGCCAGTGCCGCGGTAGTTGTGAAGCCGGCGAGCGCGATGGCTGCGACTGATAGTGCTTTACGCATGAAGGTCTCCCATAAACTTATACCGTGACTCCTCTCACGGCATTTTTTGCCTCGATTTCGAATCGAAGCGACATCATCAATACATATTTATTTCAGCTTGCAAAATAAAAATGTCCTAAAAATATTTCCTGTGGACCGGCTAAGCTAATCTTGCTACCGAAACTAAGTCCAATTGGTACGAATGTTGCTGCAATGCAGAATATTTTGTACTGATTTGTACTGAAACGCGTCGTTTGCACGGTGCAGTCGGCGCTAGTTCCTGCAAGTGAGCTGGAGTTAATTTTGATGCTGAAAGAAATGCCATTGCGAGACAATGATGCCGGGACAAGCGAGCCCAGTGTTGCGGCGCAGGCGGGCGGTTGTGGGCCTATGCTGCAAGCTGATGGCGCTCACTATAAGCCATTGAAACAGCAAGTTTTTGAGCAAGTTCGTGCGCTCGGTCAAGTGTCACGGATAGCGCTTTCAAAAGACCTTTCGATCTCGCCTGGATCAGTTACTCAAGTCAGCTCGGAATTGATTTCAGCGGGGCTCATCGAAGAAGCTGAACCCGTCCATGATGCCAGTAGCAGGGGACGCCCACCCGTTTTGCTGCAAATGCGAGCAGATGCGGGCTATGTGATTGGCATGAAACTCGGCGATTTCGTGCACTCGGCGGTTTTGGTGGACCATTCGGGCACGCAAATATGTCAGGCAAGTCTATCTTCATCCGAACAGGCGCTGAGCGCAGAGGCTTTGGCGGAAGAGGGGGCGGTGCTTATGGGCTTGCTTCTTGAAAAGGCGGATATGGAAAAGTCGCAGATCAAAGCCGTCGGTGTCGGCCTGGCAGGAATTGTTGACCATGAGGCCGGGATCGTACCTTGGTCCCCGCTGCTCAATATGCGCGATGTCTTGTTGCGTCGCGTTCTTGAAGACCGGTTTGCGCTGCCGGTTCATATCGACAATGACGCCAACATGCTTACGCTGGCCGAACTTTGGTTTGGCGCCGGTCGCGCTCGACAGTCTTTCGCGGTGGTCACCATTGAATATGGCGTTGGTATGGGGCTTGTGCTGGATAACAGGCTTTTCCGCGGCTCCGGCGGCCTCGGTCTGGAGCTTGGACATACCAAAGTTCAGCTAGACGGCGCGCTGTGCCGCTGTGGCAAGCGGGGTTGCCTTGAAGCCTATCTTGCGGATTACGCTTTGGTGCGCGAGGCGCGGATCGCCCTGGATATGAAAAGCGAACCCTTCGGGCCTGTCGATCAGATGTTGGAGACGCTTTATAGCCAAGCCAAGGCCGGAAATGAACGTGCACGTACTATTTTCAAACGCGCCGGGCGGTATCTTTCTGTCGCCTTGAGCAACATTGTTCATCTCTTCGACCCCAAGCTCATAATCCTGTCAGGCGAGCGCATGCGTTATGACTACCTCTACGCTGAAAGCGTCTTGTCCGAGATGGAAGAGCTCACATTGGATCGCGGCCGCCCGCCGCCGGAGGTGGACATAAATGTCTGGGACGGATTTGTTTGGGCGCGGGGCGCTGCCGCCCTTGCGCTTTCGGCCGCGACTGATGAGTTGTTTGGGCAAGCGCGGGCCGAGGCGTGAGGATTTTTCTGGTTTTTCTGCTCGGCATTTTGCCTGTCGTCGCGCAGGCTGAACCACGTTTTGAGCCAAGGCCGCTGCCGGTTGAGCATATCTATCAAGGCGGGTGGGAGCATTTCGTCGGCGGAGGTGTTGCTGTGCTTGATTGTAACGGTGACGGATTTGACGATGTTTTTGTGGCAGGCGGTGTAGGGCTCGCGCGGCTTCTAGTCAATCAGACAACAGGGGCGGGCGCGGACATAGCGTTCTCCGTCGGTGCTTTTGAGGTGATTACAGGTGTCACGGGCGCATATCCGTTGGACATCGACAGCGACGGGCACCTCGACCTTGCTGTGTTGCGCGTCGGCGCGAATGTGCTTCTTAAAGGTGGACCCGACTGCACCTTTGCCGACGCATCGGACCTTTGGGGATTTGATGGCGATGATCGGTGGAGTACGGCGTTTTCCGCGACTTGGGAGGCGGGCCGGGACTGGCCGACCCTTGCGTTCGGCAATTACGTGGACCGCAGCGATCCGGATGGGCCGTTTGAGGCCTGCGACGTGAACGAGGTCCATCGGCATGATGGCAAAACCTATGTCGCGCAGGACCTGGCCCCTGGATATTGCGCTCTTTCAATGCTGTTTTCGGATTGGAACCGGGATGGCACACAAGACCTACGCGTCTCGAATGATCGGCATTACTATGTGCGTGGTGGAAGTGAGCAGATGTGGTCCATGCCAGACCTCGTGCTTGAGACCGGCGCAGGCTGGGAGCCGATCAGCATCTGGGGCATGGGCATCGCCTCTCAAGATTTGACGGGGGATGGGCGGCCTGAGGTGGTCCTGACCTCGATGGGGGATCAACTGATGCAGATCGCCTCCGCCAATGGCTATGAGGCCGCCCCGTTCGAGATCGGAACATATGCACAGCGGCCCCATACAGGTGGCGACGGGCGACCTTCGACAGGTTGGCACGCGGAATTTGGCGACGTCGATAATGACGGGCACGTAGATTTGTTTATTGCCAAGGGCAATGTCGATCAGATGCCGGGCATGGCGATGCAAGACCCGAACAACCTACTGATGCAACGGCCTGATGGCAGCTTTGTGGAGCGCGGGCTGGAGGCTGGGGTTGCCACGATGGCGCGCTCTCGTGGGGCGGCGTTGCACGACCTGAACCGAGATGGCTTGCTGGACTTGTTGGTCGTGAACCGACGGGCGGGCTTAGAGCTGTATCAAAACGCGACGCGTGATGTGGGACACTGGCTCGCCGTGGACTTGTCTCAAACTGGTTCAAACCCGGATGCGATCGGCGCTTGGGTTGAGGTGAAGCTAGAGGGTCGCGTTTTGACGCAGGAATTGACCGTTGGGGGCGGGCATGTAAGCGGTGCCTTAGGGGCGCTGCATTTCGGTCTTGGCACAGCGGAAGAAGTCGAGTTGCGCGTGATATGGCCGGGCGGCGAACCGGAGCCTTGGAGAACTTACGGCGCGAACCAGATTATCGGAGTTTCGCGCTTTTAGTTTGGTGGGGGCTCTGCCCCCGCGCGCAAAGCGCGCACCCCCGGGATATTTTTGAAGCAATGAAGCGGGGGCGGGAAGCCTTTTGGTCAAGCCTTACCGGTCGATGGGCAGGCCGCTTGGAACAGCGTCAGGAATGCCAAGCCGTCCGTGTATAGCTGCTTGGTCCTCGAGCGTTTCAAGAAAAGCGATGATCTGCGCGATTTGCGTTTTGGTCAGTGGTCGCATTTCGACGCTCGCCTGAGAGATCCTTTGGACCTCTTCCGGCCGGTCTTTTACCCACCAATCGTCTGTCGCGAGCGTCAAAAGGATAGGCGCATTGCGATCGTAGTTCGATAGCGCTTTTTGTGGATCACTATGTGCGCCGATGAAACTGGCAAGATCGGCGTAGGCGCCGGTATGCCCGTATGGCGCCGTTTTCGTGACATTGCGCAAAGATGGCGTGCGGAACGCATAAGCGTCAGCGGGATCACCCGTTACGCGCATCCGCCCTTCATCGCGTGCATGGCTTTCGAACCGCGCGGCTTTACCGGGGCCGAACTGCGGCTGACCCGTCGCATGAAACCTGTGATCGGTTTGGAAGGGGCCGGCGTGGCAGGTGCTGCATTGGGCCTCACCATAGAAAAGCTGCATCCCGTCGCGCGCCGCTTCAGGCAGCGCGGCCCCGCGCAAGAACGCATCGAAAGGGCTCGTGTCGGAGCGCCACTCCAGCTCAATGAAAGCAGCGATGGCGTTGGAGATATCCGTGAACGCGATCTCGCGTCCGGCAGCGATCTCCGGATAAACAGTTTCAAAACTCTGCTGATACTCCGGCAATGCGCCTACGCGTTTGGAAATGATATCCCATGCGCCACCCGGCCCGGTGATCCGCCCGGTGCGCACCGCTTTGGAGACGTCGTTTTCGCTGTAATGCCCGGCCATTTCATCGGCGCTGAGCACTGGGAACATGGTCTGGGCTGAAAGAAGCGACGCGAAGCCCTGCGTCATATCATCGCCCATTGGCGTGCGCAGTCCCCCGGCGCGGGTTGGATCAACCTCAATCCGGCCGTCATGAAACAGGACTGTGAATTCACGCGCGCCAAGGTTGAACAGCGCTTGCGCATGTCGCGGAATACGTTGTTCGGGCAGGTTCTGGGGATTGGCACGTCTATCAGGGCCCAGGCCAATGCCACCTTCGCCCAGTGAAAGCGAGACGCCGTCGCCAGTGGCAAACCGAGGGTGATGGCAGGTGGCGCAGGAGATGTTTTTATTGCCCGAGAGGATAGGGTCATAAAAGAGCAGTTGCCCGAGCTTTGCCTCATCGAGGGAGACCGCGCCATAGTCGGCATCAGTAACTGCGTCTGGCAGGTCAAAAGCCGTTGCTGGCGCCGCGCAAAGCCCCGCGAAAAGCATCCAGTATAAGCGCATCGAACCCTCCCAAATTCCTGTGCGCAAAACTTAACAAAATTCAGAAAATTAACAAGAATAAAGCAAGTCAATTATCTAATTTTATTGATAAATTCTGGAATGTTCTTCTTGAATGGAAAGAAGCCTTTGGTCGCGTGAGGCCAGCACATTTTGTCATAATCGCGCGCAACACGTGTCAGACGAATATCATTGGATTTCAGCATAGGTTCGAGCTGCGAAAGCGCCTCGGAAACCGGGCCTGTCGGGGCATAGGCTGTGACGACGTTGTGCGCGCCCGACTGTTTTGCCCAAGTGGCGACGTCCTCGACGGTGTCAAAAATTGGTGCATCTGTGCCGAACAGGACGTCCGCTGTGTTGCGCGCTGCATCTGCCGTAAAGCTTTTCACCCTCTCAGCAACCGTAAGAGGGGAGCGGTATTGGGCACAGATCATCGCAGCGACAGGCAATCCGTTTAAGCCGTCAAGCTGGGCGCCGCCCCAAAGGTCGTCCTCGTGCAGGAGCAAGACCGCGTTTTCCGCCAGCCGCGGGGTGTCAGGGAAAAGAATAGGTTGACGGTCAAACCTTTGAAACGGCTCTGGCGGCTCCGCATAGGGTGCGAGATCTGCGTCCTCTGGTTGGAACCGGTTTTCGGTAAACTCTGCTATATTCGATGCGCGGGCGAGGTAGGTTTTCCCTTCGGTCTGCAGGCCTGCGACCCATTTCCATCCGAGCGTGTTGGAAGCAGGATCACCATCAAGCAGGTGGCGCAGAAAGAAATCAGCGCCGAGTGCCCATGGAAGTCGAAGTGTAAAAATCCATATCGAGGCAAACCACATTCGTGCGTGATTATGGATATATCCATTTTTTACAAGATTTTGCGACCAGAAGTTAAAGCACTCGATATCCGTCTCACCGCGACATGCGCTATCGAAAGCCTGTCTCAAACCAGCCTCAGATTGCAGTCGATTTAGCCCGGCCTGAACGGCCTGTTTGTATTGCATCCAGGCCTGCGGTCGCATTTCCAACCAGCCCTTCCAGTAACTGCGCCAGAACACCTCCTGAATGAACTTTTCGGCGTCGCGCGGGCTGTGCTGGGACAGCGTTGCTTGAAGCACTTCCTCTTCCGAAATGAGGCGGTGGCGAATATAGGGCGACAGCTGAGAAACGCCCCCAGACCCGTCTGGCCTTAGGTCGAAATTGCGTCGTCTGGCATAGGTAATCCCGGCGGACGGGATGAAGCGATCAAGCGCCTCTAGGGCCGCGGCGCGGGTTGGTGTGAACATCATCTTAAATCGGGTGTTTTTTGACGGGGCCTTGACGGTAGAGGGGATGCGCCCCACTTCAAGCAGCGAACTGGTGTTTTTGCGCCTTGTGGCCAGATTTTTCCGCAACTAACCTCGTCTTCATCTTTCCGGCGTAGACCACGCCTCAAAACAGATGATGCGACCAGAAAAGCAAGCAGGCAGGATATGACTGATCCAATCGACACTTACATGAACCTCGTTCCGATGGTGGTTGAACAAACCAGCCGCGGCGAACGCGCATATGACATTTTTTCACGCCTGCTTAAGGAACGGATCGTGTTCCTGAATGGCCCGGTGCATGACGGGATGAGCCAGCTGATCGTGGCCCAGCTGCTTCATTTGGAGGCGGAGAACCCGAGCAAAGACATTTCCATGTATATCAACTCGCCCGGCGGCGTGGTAACGGCTGGTCTGTCGATCTACGACACGATGCAGTATATCCGCCCGAAAGTCTCGACCCTTATCGTCGGTCAAGCGGCGTCGATGGGTTCGCTTTTGGCATGTGCGGGGGAGGCCGGAATGCGCTTTGCGCTGCCCAACAGCCGTATCATGGTGCACCAGCCTTCCGGCGGATATCAGGGGCAAGCGACGGATATCATGATCCATGCCGAAGAAACCCGGAAGCTCAAGGGTAAGTTGAATGAGATCTATTCAAAGCACACGGGCCAGACCGTAAAAGCTGTTGAAAAGGCTTTGGAACGCGACAATTTCATGTCGCCGGAAGAGGCGCTGGAATGGGGCCATATTGATGAGATTGTGACCAGCCGCGCGAAGGAAGATGACGCCTCCTGATCACATCGAATTGTTTCCTGCGCGTGTTGCGTGCACGCGATTGTTGCGCGCGCAGGATGCTTTTTCCGATTGTGCCTGCCTAGGCACTGCCATAGGCTCGGATACATCCATGAAGCTAAAGCTTCGAACCGAAAGATTTTGGGGTTTTCCCCGCGAGGTCGTCTGATGGCTAATAATTCTGGTGATAGCAAAAACACGCTTTACTGCTCCTTCTGCGGCAAGTCGCAACATGAGGTTCGTAAGCTGATTGCAGGTCCAACGGTATTCATCTGTGACGAATGCGTTGAACTCTGCATGGACATCATCCGTGAAGAGACCAAGTCGGCAGGCCTCAAATCGTCTGATGGCGTGCCAACCCCGCAAGAGATTTGCGAAGTGCTTGATGACTATGTGATTGGTCAAGGGCATGCGAAACGCGTCCTCTCGGTGGCCGTACACAACCACTACAAGCGGCTCAACCATGCCTCCAAGTCGGGCGATATCGAGCTGGCGAAATCTAACATTCTGCTGATTGGCCCTACCGGTTGCGGCAAGACGCTTTTGGCGCAAACACTGGCGCGTATCCTCGATGTGCCATTTACGATGGCAGACGCGACAACCCTGACCGAAGCGGGTTACGTGGGCGAAGACGTTGAGAATATCATTCTCAAACTATTACAGGCGTCCGAGTACAATGTTGAGCGTGCGCAGCGCGGTATCGTTTATATCGATGAGGTCGACAAAATCACCCGCAAGTCGGACAACCCGTCCATCACGCGTGATGTATCCGGGGAAGGGGTGCAACAAGCGCTTCTGAAAATCATGGAAGGCACCGTTGCTTCTGTTCCGCCGCAAGGCGGGCGCAAGCATCCGCAGCAGGAATTCCTTCAGGTCGACACAACCAACATACTTTTCATCTGCGGCGGCGCCTTTGCGGGCCTCGAAAAAATCATCGCGCAACGGGGTAAAGGCTCCGCAATGGGCTTTGGCGCGGATGTACGCGACGAAGAAAATAAAAGCGTTGGCGAGTTCTTCTCCGATTTGGAGCCGGAAGACTTGTTGAAATTCGGTCTTATCCCTGAGTTCGTTGGTCGTCTGCCGGTCATTGCGACTTTGGAAGACCTGGACGAGGATGCGTTGGTCACAATCCTGACCAAGCCTAAGAACGCATTGGTGAAACAGTACCAGCGTCTGTTTGAGTTGGAAGAAGCAAACCTGAATTTCACCGAGGACGCTTTGTCGGCGATTGCCAAACGCGCGATCGAAAGGAAGACCGGTGCGCGTGGTTTGCGCTCAATCCTCGAAGACATCTTGCTCGATACGATGTTTGACCTTCCGGCGCTCGAAGGCGTGGATGAAGTCGTCGTAAACCAAGAAGCCGTGAGCCGCGAAGCGAAGCCTTTGATCATTTACGGCGAAAAGAGTGACAAGGCAGAGGCCGAAGCGGGCTAACCCGGGGCCGATTTGTCTGTGTTTTTGAAAAGGCTGGGCCGTTGGACCGGCCTTTTTATTTTATGTCTCGTTGCGATCCCCGTGCTGGCTTTTCTCGCTTGGTTGATAAAGGCCATTTTGTTCGACAACCCGCGCTATGCACATGGTGTTTTTGCGCCGATTTTTCCGTCGTTCGAAGTCTTGGAGAGCAGACGTTGGCATCCGCTCGGCGCGGGCGGCTGGGATTGCACGTTTGCGATCGTGTCACTGCCTTTTGCGGCTCCTGTCGATCCGCCGCAGGTGAAAAACGACGTTGCTTGGCAGTTCATATGGGGCGGACAGGAGTGGGAGCCTACGCCAATGAAACCTCTGGGTGACACGACGCGCGACGCGATTGATGCCTGTACCGGATATTGGAGTAAGGCGACCTCTGACCGTCTCTTGGCCGCGTTGCGCCAACCGGGCTCATTTGTGGAAGTTGGACCTGTCGGGGAGACGGTCTTTGTATATTCAAGTCCTCAGCGCATAGCGGCACGCATCAGATACGGAGATTAGAGTATGAGCATAAAACGCATTCATTCCGGCGGGCCTTATGAGCCGAAAGTCGGTTACTGTCGCGCGGTCGTTGCCGGAGGCTGGGTCTATCTGTCAGGCACTGTGGCGCGTGAGGATGAGGCGGGCATACTGCCTAAAACTGCGGCTGAGCAATGTGAAAGCATTCTGAGCATCATCGAGGGTGCACTGACACAGGCCGGCGCTGGGTTCACGGACGTGGTCCGCGTGACCTATGTTCTGCCTGACGCAAGCGAGTTCGAGCCCTGTTGGCCGATCCTGGCCGCGGCTTTTGGAGACAACCCGCCTGCGGCGATGATGATTGAGGCAGGATTGATCGACCCGAAATATCGGATCGAAATTGAGGTGACGGCTTATATCGGCGGATAGGGCGGGTTTTAGACGCCTGCCACTGGACGCGCGCGGCTGCGTCGGGCATATCTGAGCCAAGCTAAAGGGAGCGGCCTGATGGGCATCTTGAGAAATATTCTGCGCGCAGCGACCTGGTGGGATGGGCAAACGCTCAACACTCAGTTCTGGACCTGGCGCAAGGGCGAGAAAGTTGGCGAAGACGCTGATGGCAACACCTTCTATCAAACGCGTGACGGGAAACGACGCTGGGTGATTTACAATGGTGAGGCCGAGGCATCACGCGTCGGGCCCGAATGGCATGGCTGGTTGCATCACACCTATGAAGAGCCGCCAACCGAGGCACCGCTCAAGCGAAAAGACTGGGAGAAGCCGCATCAGGAGAATCTCACAGGGACGGCAATGGCTTATGCGCCATCAGGGTCCTTGCGCGCGGCGCAACCCGCCGACCGGCGCGACTATGAGGCTTGGTCGCCTGAATAGGGCGCACACAGTTCGGGGGCACGGCCATGGCTGAGAACACAACAGAAGTTTTGGTGGGCACTGGTGTGCTTGTCGTCGCGGCCGGGTTTCTTGCCTACGCCGCCGGTCTGACAGGGGTCAGTGCCACAACACCTGATCAGTACGAACTCACAGCCAGCTTCCGTTCCGCCGAAGGCATTAGCATTGGGACAGATGTGCGCATGGCTGGCGTCAAGGTCGGCACGGTAACCGCGCTCGACCTGAACCCGCTGAGTTTTCGTGCAGATACCGTGTTCACGATGAACAGCGAAATTGAAATCCCCGATGACAGCGCAATCGCCGTCGCATCCGAGGGGCTTTTGGGTGGCAGCTTTGTTGAGATCATTCCCGGCGGCTCGCCTTTCAATATTGATCCGGGCGGGGAAATTACGGACACGCAAAGCTCGGTCAGCCTGATCTCCCTCCTTCTGAAATTCGTGGCAGGCGGCGAGGGGGAGTGATGCGCTTTGGCGCTTTGCTGATAACCGCGGCTCTATTTGCAGACCCAAGCCTCGCGCAAGTGACGCTGCAGGAAGCGCCTTCGACGGATGAGGTTGACGGCAATCCACCCCCGTTTACGATCGAGGCGCAGGATCAACCGTTTATCATCGAAGGCAACAGCGCTACCATTAGCCTTGGCAACGCAACAACGGTTGAAAGCGAAACGCGCATCCGTGTCAGCAGCGCGCCGGTGGCGAAGCTGCGCGGCCTCGATAAGCTGGCAGGTGTGAGCGCAGATATCCAAGCCGAACGGGGGTCCCCGGTGCGCTATGGTCGGTTGACCATCGAAATGGGCGATTGTCGGTACCCGGAAAACAACCCGAGCGGCGATGCCTATGTCTTCCTAGACATAAAAGCGGATGGACAAAGCGCACCTCTCTTTTCTGGGTGGATGGTGGCTTCGAGTCCGGCACTGAGTGCGCTCGAGCATCCGCGCTACGATATTTGGGCTATTCGCTGCCAATTTGAGGTGCAGGAGGAAGGTCAAGAACCTCCCGGGCCGACACCTGAAGTGGTTGCCGGAGAAAGTTCGCCTCGACCGATAATGCGTCCCTGAGCAGGGAATGATAGCGCGTCCGGCTGATTTCAATTGCGCCAAGGCTGGCCAGGTGGTCTGTGATAAACTGCGTGTCAAACAGTGTAAAACCGCCAGCCTTGAGACGTGACATCAAATAGACGAGCGCAATTTTTGAGGCATCGCGCTTTCGGGAAAACATGCTTTCCCCAAAATAAGCGCCGTTCAGGCTGACCCCGTAGACGCCGCCGACAAGCTCGGTCCCATCCCAGACCTCAACCGAATGCGCGTGACCTGCGTCAAACAGGTCGAGATATATCTCGAAGATCTCCGCGTTGATCCAAGTCTCGTCCCGGTCCGCACAGCCGTCGATCACGGCTTCGAACGCGGTATTGATCTTGATCTGATAGGGTTCCTTGAGAATTGTTTTTCGCAAGGAGCGCGAGATATGAAACCCATCCAACGGAAAAATACCGCGCGTTTGCGGGTCGACCCAAAACAGACCTTCATCGTCACGCGCCTCCGACATGGGGAAGATGCCTTGCGCATAAGCGCTTAGGATAAGGTTGGGCGTTAGGTCTTTGGGCATGGGGGCACAGCGCTCAGGTAAGACTTCAATTTTACCGAAACCCGGGCGCAATGGCTAGGTTAGGTATTGGCCTCAAGCCAGTGCTCCAGCCAATGAATGTTATAGTCGCCTGACAGGACGGCATCTTCCTCAAGCAAGGCGTGAAAAAGAGGCGTGGTCGTGTCTACGCCATCAACGATAAGCTCACCCAAAGCGCGCTTGAGACGCGCCAAAGCACCCGCGCGATCCTCGGCATGAACGATCAGCTTGGCGATCAGACTGTCGTAATAGGGCGGGATGGAATAACCATCATAGAGCGCAGAATCCATGCGCACGCCAAGGCCACCGGGGGCGTGATATTGCGTGATCTTGCCGGGGCAGGGGGTGAATTCCGGGACCTTCTCAGCGTTGATCCGCACCTCGATGGCGTGGCCATTGATCTCCAACTCTTCCTGTTTGAGAGACATTGGATAACCAGCGGCAACGTTGATCTGCTCTTTCACAAGGTCGACGCCGAAAATGGCTTCAGTCACAGGGTGCTCGACCTGCAAACGGGTGTTCATCTCGATGAAATAGAACTCGCCGTTTTCGTATAGAAACTCGATCGTGCCGGCACCTGCATAGTTAATTGAGGCAACCGCCTCAGCACAGGTTTTCCCGATCTCCGCCCGGGTGGCCGCATCAATGATGGGGCCGGGGGCTTCCTCGAACACTTTTTGGTGGCGGCGCTGCAGCGAACAGTCGCGTTCGCCAAGGTGAACCGCCTTGCCTTTGCCATCGCCAAAGACTTGGATTTCGATATGGCGCGGGGTTCCGAGATATTTCTCGATATAGACCTCGTCATTACCGAAGGCTGCTTTGCCTTCCGAGCGGGCGGAGCCAAATGCGGTTTCCATCTCGGACCGCGACCGGGCAAGCTTCATACCACGTCCACCGCCGCCGGCGGTTGCCTTGATGATGACCGGGTAGCCGATTTCCTCGCCTATCGTATAAGCCTCATCGAGCGTGGGCACGCCGCCGTCAGAGCCCGGCACGCAAGGCACGCCCAGATTCTTCATGGTGTCCTTGGCGGTGATCTTGTCGCCCATGACGCGGATGTGCTCCGCAGTGGGGCCGATAAACGCGATGTTGTGGTCTTCCAGCGCCTGCACGAAATTGGCGTTCTCAGAAAGGAAGCCGTAGCCTGGGTGTATCGCTTCAGCGCCTGTGATTTCGGCGGCCGAGATGAGTGCCGCGATATTGAGATAGCTTTGCGCCCCGGCAGGTGGGCCGATGCAAATTGCTTCATCTGCCATACGAACATGCATCGCGTCAGCATCTGCGGTGGAATGGACCGCGACAGAAGCGATGCCCATTTCGCGCGCTGCGCGGATGACGCGAAGGGCGATTTCGCCCCGGTTGGCGATCAGGATTTTCTGGAACATGGCCGTTATTCGATGATCATGAGCGGCGCGCCAAATTCGACGGGCGAGCCATCCTCAACCAAGATGCGCTTCACCGTGCCCGATTTTGGGGCCGGTATCTGGTTCATCGTTTTCATCGCTTCGACGATAAGGATCGTTTGGCCTTCGCTGACCTTGTCGCCTTGTGTCACGAAAGGTGGAGTTCCGGGTTCGGCTTGCAGATAGCAGGTGCCGACCATCGGCGACGTGACTGCGCCAGGATGCTGTGCCGGGTCGTCTGATGTGTCGGGGGCAGGCGCGGGGGCAGTGGCGTCCGCTACTGCTTCCGGTGCGGATACCGGCGCCGGCGCTGCGACGGTAACGGCTTGCATGGCCGGACCGCCTTTAGATACCCGCACATCCAGGCTGTCATCTGTGCCGTACTCGCGTTTGACGCGCAGTTCGGTCAGGTCGTTTTCATTCAGCAACTCAGCGAGCGCCTTGATAAAGGCGACATCGCTGTCATGTGGCGTCTTGGCCATGCGGGAACACTCCTCACCCATATCGACCGGCAGCCCGGCTCTTTGATTTCATCCGCTTATAGGTGAAGCAAGCGGGGGTGAAAAGCGTGCATTCCGGGGATTATTCGGCGGGTTCCGACTCCGGCGGCCCGACTTCGTCAGTCTTCTTGGCCTCGTAGATGCTCTCGGGAACCGCATCCGGGACCGTATCGACCAAGAGTAGTCGCATTTCGACGCGCTTTGGTACTTCCAATTCGGCGCGCTTTGGCACCTCGAGGCGCGGGCCATCATCCTTCATATCGGCGCGCGTATCTTTGCTTTCTTCAGCGGCTGCAACGGGGCGGTTGGTGAGCGTCTTTGTTTCGCTGTTTGCAGCGGCAAAGGGCATAGCGGCCTGGACGGCTTGAGCTTGCGGGGCTGACGGGCGCGGCGTGTGACTTACCGCATTCTGTGCTGCCCCAATAAGTTGGTTGGTCAACATCTAAGACTTCCTTCAAACTGGAAGCCCCCACGCGATTATTTATCAACTCGAAGTGTTACCTGTTCCTTAACGCGCGCCATCGGAATACGGAGCATTCTACACAAATTAAAAAGGGCCTCTGACGAGGCCCTTTTGTTATCGGTTCATCCGGTTTTCGATTAAATCATCGACGACCGAAGGGTCCGCGAGTGTAGATGTGTCTCCTAGAGCGCCATAGTCATTTTCGGCGATCTTGCGCAGGATGCGGCGCATGATCTTACCGGAGCGTGTTTTTGGAAGGCCTGGTGCCCATTGGATCAGGTCCGGCTTGGCAATCGGGCCGATATCCTTGCGGACCCAGACCTCAAGTTCTTTTCGCAGCTCCTCCGAGGGTTCTTCGCCGCCCATAAGGGTGACATAGGCGTAGATGCCCTGACCTTTGATGTCATGCGGGTAGCCGACGACCGCGCTTTCCGAGACTTTAGGGTGGGCGACAAGCGAGGATTCGACCTCCGCTGTGCCCATACGGTGGCCCGATACGTTGATCACATCGTCAACCCGGCCGGTGATCCAGTAATAGCCGTCCGCGTCGCGTTTGCAGCCGTCACCGGTGAAGTAATAGCCTTTGTAGTCGGAGAAATAGGTTTGCATGAACCGCTCATGATCTCCAAAGACAGTTCGCATTTGGGCAGGCCAGCTGTCT
The DNA here is from genome assembly GCA_026710325.1 of Litoreibacter sp. GTDB lineage: Bacteria > Pseudomonadota > Alphaproteobacteria > Rhodobacterales > Rhodobacteraceae > Litoreibacter. The sequence goes on from JAPORH010000198.1 coordinate 41,824, forward strand.
TTGATGCAAAGCACACCCTCGGCGGCGGTGTCGTGGATTTCCTCGCCAGAGGTGGGCTCCAGGATCACGGGCTCGATGCCGAAGAAAGGTGTGGTCGCGGAGCCCGGCTTGGTTGCCGTGGCGCCGGGCAGGGGAGTTAGCAGGTGACCGCCTGTCTCGGTCTGCCACCAAGTGTCAACGATGGGGCAGCGCCCGCCGCCGACCACGTCATTGTACCAATTCCAGGCCTCTGGGTTGATGGGCTCGCCCACGGTACCCAGCAGCTTGAGCGAGGACAGGTCATAGCCTTCGACAAAGCTGTTGCCCTGGCCCATCAGCGCGCGGATCGCAGTTGGTGCGGTGTAGAACTGGTTGACCTTGTGCTTTTCGCAAACGGCCCAAAAGCGGCCTGCATCGGGGTAGGTCGGAACCCCTTCGAACATGACCGTGGTCGCGCCATTTGCGAGCGGTCCGTAAACGATATAGCTGTGCCCGGTGACCCAGCCCACATCGGCGGTGCACCAGAAGATATCGCCGTCATGATAGTCGAACGTGTATTGATGCGTCATGGACGCATAGACAATATAGCCGCCCGTCGTGTGGACCACGCCTTTGGGCATACCTGTCGAGCCGGAGGTGTAGAGGATGAAGAGCGGATCTTCCGCGTTCATTTCCTCGGGCGGGCAATCGGCGGAGACATTTGCCTCCATCTCATGCAGCCAGTGGTCGCGCCCTTCGGTCATCGCAATGTCGCCGCCTGTACGTTGGACCACCAACATCTTGGCGTCATGGGTCACGGACTCGAACGCCTTGTCGCAATTGACCTTAAGCGGGGTATTGCGCCCGCCACGTGGGGCCTCGTCGGCAGTGATGACCACTTTTGCCTCAGACCCGTTGACCCGTGCGGCCAGCGCGTCGGCAGAGAAGCCCGCGAAGACGATCGAGTGGATCGCGCCGATGCGCGCGCAGGCCAGCATGGCGTAAGCCGCTTGTGGGATCATCGGAAGGTAGAGGACCACGCGGTCGCCCTTGGAGACGCCCATCTCTTTCAATACGTTCGCGAATTTGCAGACATTCGCATGCAGCTCTTTATAGGTGATGTGCTGGGCGTCCGCGTCAGGGCTGTCCGGCTCCCAAATAATAGCCGTCTGATCGCCGCGGCTGGCGAGGTGGCGGTCGATGCAGTTGGCAGCTACGTTCAGCGTGCCATCCTCATACCATTTGATATCGACCTTGCCGAATTCGTAGGAAACGTTTTTGACCTGGGTGTAGGGCTTCATCCAGTCGATGCGCTTGCCATGCTCGCCCCAAAAGGCGGCAGGGTCGGCGATGCTATCGGCATACATCTTGTCATAGGTTGCCTTATCGGCATGCGCTTTGGCCGCAAACTCCGCGGAGGGTGCGTAGGTGGTGTCGGTCATAGGAAATGTCCCCCTAGGGTCGTCTTTTTTGGTGTCGGGGCCCCCGCCACTTGGGGCGGGGCGCACCAGATTTTAGATGGCCAGATATTCGGCGCGCAGTGCTTCGTCTTCAAGCACCTCTTTCGCGGAGCCGTCATAAACGACGGAGCCAGTGTCCAGGATCACGGCGCGGTCAGCGAGCTTAAGGGCTGCGACAGCGTTCTGCTCCACAATGATTGTCGTGATGCCTTGGTCGCGAATGACGTTCAGTGTCTTTGCGATCTCCTGCACGATCACAGGGGCGAGACCCTCATATGGCTCGTCCAGCAACAAGACTTTAATGTCGCGGCACAGCGCGCGGGCGATCGCGAGCATTTGCTGCTCCCCACCCGACAGGGTCGTGCCTTCTTGCTTGCGGCGCTCTCCAAGACGCGGGAAGAGCTCATAGACACGCTCCAGTGACCAGCCGAGGGGCGGTGCAATCTGGGCGAGCTTGAGGTTTTCCTCAACCGTTAGGCCCGCAATGATGCGACGATCTTCGGGCACCAGAGCAAGTCCTGCACGCGATGCCTCATGCGAGGCCATGTTGTGCAAAGGCTGGTGGTCGAGCCAAATCTCGCCGTGCTGCAATTGCGGATCACCAAGGCGGGCAATCGTGCGCAGGGTAGAGGTTTTACCAGCACCGTTGCGACCCAGAAGTGCGAGGATTTCGCCTTCGTGGACATTAAAGCTGACGCCCTGAACGATGTAGCTTTCGCCGTAATAGGCCTCGATATCCCAGACGGAGAGAAAGGCCGGGGCCGTTGCTGCGTTATAGGCGTTCTTGTTGAAATCGGGTTTGACGTTCATCTCAAAACCCTCCCTACACTTGGGCTTCGCCGAGATACGCTTCACGTACCTTCGGGTGGCCTTTGATGTTGTCAGGCGTGTCTTCGACCAACGGTGTACCTTGCGCCAGCACGGTGATCCGCTCCGCCATGGAGAAAACGACATGCATGTCATGCTCGATAATCGCCATGGTGATGTCGCGCTTCTCTTTGATCTCCTTCAGAAGGTCGATCGTATTGTTGGTGTCGGCGCGCGCCATGCCAGCGGTTGGCTCATCGAGCAACAGAAGCTTTGGCTCCTGCACCAGACACATCGCCATCTCCAGCCGCCGCTTGTCGCCGCGCGACATGGAGGAGGCGTGCATATGCCGTTTGTCCAGCATGTTGACGTCTTCAAGAATGGCTTCGGCCTGTGTCTTGATATCGCCTTGCGTGGCGACCGACCCGATGGCGTTCATTTTGAACGCCCCGTCGCGATGCGCGAAGCAGGGGATCATCACGTTTTCCATGACCGTGAGATCGGCGAAGATCTCAGGGGTTTGGAAGACGCGGCTGACGCCAAGCTGGTTGATCTCATGCGGCTTGCGCCCCAACAGGCTCTGACCCTGGAACGTCACAGAGCCTGTGTCCGGGATCAGCTTGCCGACGAGGCAGTTGAGCAAGGTCGACTTGCCCGCGCCGTTCGGACCAATGATCGCGTGGACCGTGTTTTCGGCAACCGACAGGTTGACCTCACTAAGTGCCTGCAACCCGCCGAAGCGTTTGCCGACATTTTTGATCTCTAGGATACCCATGTCTATGCTCCTTATTCGGCTGGGGACTTGGCGCCGTCAGGCGTGTCAGTTTCAGTTTTCTTCTTGCGGCCAAAAAGCCCGCGGATACGTTGACCGCCCTCGACCAGCCCGCCGGGCAGGAAGATCACGACCAGCATGAAAATGATGCCCAAGGTCAGGTGCCAGCCTTTGCCAACGAAAGGGTAGACCATCGTGACCAGCAGCCCTTCGAGCCCGTCCGGCATGAAGGAGAACCACTCATAGAGCGTGTCCTTGTTGATCTTGGACAGGATGTTTTCCATGTATTTGATTGCACCTGCACCAAGGACCGGTCCGATCAGTGTGCCTACACCGCCAAGAATGGTCATCAGCACAACCTCTCCCGAGGCCGTCCAGAACATCCGCTCAGGACCAGCAAGCGGGTCCATCGCCACCATCAGCCCGCCCGCGAGCCCAGCATACATGCCGGAGATCACGAAAGCTGCCAAAGTGTAGGGGCGGGAGTTCAGCCCGGTATAGTTCAGCCGGGTCTGGTTGGTTTTGATGGCTTGAAGCATCAGCCCGAAGGGTGAGCGGAAGATGCGGATCGAGATGTAGAAGGCGATCAGCATGATGACGCCCGCGATGTAATACCCGGCCGAGAAGGTGAATGCCCAGTTGCCCAAAACCAGCTCAGTGGCATCGCGCATCTCGATACCGAACAGGTTTGGCACCGGAATGTTGCCTTCCGCTGTCGTCGATTGGCCCAGAACGCGCGGGTCGGACAATGTCAGCTGCAACCCGGTTTCACCGCCAGTCAGACCTTTTTGCAGCATGCCCTGCTGGTCTGGCCCGTCCATGTCGGCTGCGAGGACCGAATAGGCCAGCGCGTATGACATCATCGCAAAGGCGAGCGTGAGGATTGAGAAGTAGATGCCCGATCGTCTGAGGCTGACATAGCCAATGACCACTGCGAAGAGTCCCGACAGCACGATCGAGAGGGCTAGCGCGGGCAGTACATTCATGCCCAAGAGCTTGAACACCCACATGGCTGCGTAGGAGCCCACACCCAGGAAGGCCGCGTGACCGAAGGACAGGTAGCCCGTGAGGCCAAACAGGATGTTAAACCCGATGGCGAAGATACCGAAGATCACGAAACGCTGCATCAAGTCGGGATAGCCCGCATTGAATTGCGCCATGGCACTGTCGGTTGGGAAAGGGTTCATCAGGAAGGGCGCGAAAGCGACCATCGCGATGACGATGAGAAAGAGACGCGTGTCTTTTGCACTGAGACCAAGCATGGATCAGTCCTCCATCATGCCCTTGCGGCCCAGAAGGCCCCGTGGACGGGTCAATAGTATGATAATTGCGGCGAGATAGATCACCACCTGGTTGATGCCGGGCATGAACTCGATCACTTCACGCATGGATGCGAAGCTTTCCAGAATACCCAGGACGAAACCTGCGAGCACGGCGCCGGGCAGGGAGCCCATGCCGCCGACAACAACCACAACGAAGCTGAGGACGAGGAAGTCCATACCCATGTGGTAGTTTGGCGAGTTGATCGGCGCGTACATCACGCCCGCGACACCGGCCACACAAGCCGCGATGGCGAACATGATGGTGAAGCGCTTGTCGATATCGATGCCCAAGAGGCCTACGGTTTCGCGGTCCGCCATACCGGCACGCACCACCATCCCAAAGGTTGTGAATTGCAGGAAGGCAAAGACCGCCGCAATAACAACCGCTGCGAAGCCGAAATAGACCAGACGCCAATAGGGGTAGATGATCGTGTTCGGATCCATGCCAAGTGCCGCACCAAAATCGAATGAGCCTGTGAAGGCCGGGGGCGCAGGTGCTGGAATTGGGTTCGCGCCGAACCAGTATTTGATCAGCTCCGCCATCACGATGGCCAGGCCAAAAGTCACAAGAATTTGGTCAGCATGCGGACGTTTGTAGAAGTGCTTGATCAGGCCGCGCTCCATAATCACTCCGACAGCGATCATGATTGGGATCGCGAACAGCAGCGCCAGAGGGACCGACCATTCGATTATGGTCTGACCGGCGGCCTCCCCAAACCAATCATACACGTAAGGGACGTTCCTCATGAGCGGATTGCCGAGGAAGTCCGTTTCACCGGGCACAGCAACTTCATGGCTGAGTGCAAGGATACGTTGCAATGTCACGGCGCAGAACGCCCCGATCATGAACAACGCGCCATGGGCAAAGTTAACAACCCCCAGCGTACCGAAGATCAGCGTCAGGCCAAGCGCGATGAGCGCGTAAGCGGAGCCTTTGTCCAACCCGTTTAAAATCTGAAGAATGATTGCGTCCATCGTCCCCACCTAAAGCTTGTGGCCACACGTTACCCAACCGGCTGACCGGGTAATTTTAGTCTTACTTGTTTTTCGTCTTAGGAGAGGGCGGGCGACCTTCTGGTCGCCACGCCCCCGATTGGCTTACGCGCCTGGGTTACAGGTGCCCAGTTCGCCACCGAAGATGGAGGCGTCATAGGTAACCTGCGCTGCAGGGGTAACCTCAACGATCTCGAGCAGGTCGAATTCGTTGGCTGGGTTTTCTTTACCTTTCACAACCAGAACGTCTTTGAAGCACTGGTGATCTTCGGCGCGGTAGAGGGTTGGGCCGTTGCCCATGCCGTCGAACTGGAAGTCCGCCAGCGCCTCGTCGATACCGCATGGGTTGAACGTGCCGGCACGCTCGGCCGCATCCGCATAAAGCAGCGTCTGCACGTAGCAGGTATGCGCCGCCTGAGAGGGTGGGAAGCCGTATTTGGTGCCGAAGGACTTAACGAAGGCTTTGGAGCCCTCATCCTGCAGCGACCAGTGCCAGTTCGTGGACCCGAAGATGCCCTTAACGTTCGCACCAGCACCCTTCGCCATCAGGCGGGAGTAGAGCGGAACGATGATCTCGAAGTTCTTGCCATTCACTTCCTTAGCGCGAAGGCCGAACTGAACCGCATTGGTCAGCGAGTTCACCATGTTACCGCCGTAGTGGTTCAACACCAGCACGTCAGCGCCGGATTGCAGAACTGGCGCAATGTAGGAGGAGAAGTCCGTTTGTGTCAGCGGTGTTTTCACAGCTGCGACAGTGTTCCAACCCAGAGCTTCCGTCGAGGTCCGGACCGCTTCTTCTGTGGTGTAACCCCAGTTGTAGTCGGCGGTCAGGTGATAGGCGTTACGGTCTGTGCCGTAGTTGGCCGCCAAGATCGGCGCAAGTGCCGCACCCGACATGTAGGAGTTGAAGAAGTGACGGAAACCGTTCGCTTTCTTATCCTTACCGGTGGTGTCGTTGGAGTGGGTCAGACCCGCCATGAAGATGATGCCTGCCTCTTGGCAGAGCGCTTGTACGGCCACAGCCACACCTGAGGAAGAACCCCCGGTGATCATGATAGCGCCGTCTTTTTCGATCATCGACTTTGCAGATGCACGTGCCGCGTCGGACTTGGTTTGCGTGTCACCTGTTACATACTCGACCTTCTTGCCGAGGATGCCGTTACCGGTCAGGGCCTTGGACGAGAAAGTGTTCATCATGCCGCCGTCGCCGCCACCGTTCAGGTGCTCAACAGCAAGCTCATACGCGCGCAGCTCGTCCGCACCCTCGTCCGCATAGGGACCGGATTGCGGTACGTTGAAGCCAAGTGTCACCGAGCTGCCTTGAGGTGCATTCAAGTAGCCCGCGTGGCCATCGGCCATTGCGTTGCTAAAAAACGTTGGCGCAGCAAGCGCGCCACCTGCAGCAGCAGATGTCTTCAGCAATCCGCGACGCGTGAAGTTAGATTTGGACATAAATATCCTCCCTAGGTGATATTGATGGGAATACGCCCCAGGCGCCCCCCTTGCCCGCAATGTGGGATACTCATTTAAAGAGCAGTCCGGTTCCATAATTCAACGCTACCAAGCCTCCAGTGAAAATTTTTGTAAAGTTATGGACTTTGCAGTCGCAGATAGAGTAAAATAGTTTACAAATCGGGTGCTAACCCGTTGAACCCAAGGAGGCATGGGGTTTTGCAAAGCCAGTTAATAGGTGCGCGTATTAGAGATAGGCGCCTGCAAGCCGGGCAAAGACAGGCCGAGTTAGCAGCCGCAGCAGAGATCTCAGCCAGCTACCTCAACCTGATCGAGCACAATCGGCGCAACATTGGTGGGGCATTGCTGACTCGCATAGCCAAGGCACTTGATGTCGAGCCTTCTGTCCTGCGCGACGGGGCAGATGCCGCGCTTGTGCAGGATCTTCAGCCTTTGACCCAGGACGTAGACACCTCTCAAGGCAGATTGGAAGAACTGGTAGAGCGTTTCCCGGAATGGGCGACAAAGCTAGCCGCGCAGAGACGACAAATTGAAGGGCTGGAGCAAACCTTGCGCGGCCTCAATGACCGTCTGACGCACGACCCGGTACTCTCCGAAAAAATGCACGAGGTCTTGAGCGCGGTGTCCGCCATCCGTTCGACCTCCGCCATTCTGGTGGATACGCCAGACATCAACGCAGAATGGCGCAACCGGTTTCATGCCAATATCGACGATGAAAGCCGTAAACTGGCAGACACCTCCGCCGAGATGGTCGCGCATTTCGACCGGCTCAACCAGCAAGGACAAGGGTTCGTAACCCCGATTGAGGCAGTGAACAGCTTTTTCGAACGTCGAGGCTATCACATTGAAGAATTGGAGCATGATAGCTCTGCCGGTATCGAAGAGCTTTTAGCGAATGCGCCTGAATTCAGCTCCAACCCCGCTCGCGAACTCGGTGAGGTTGCTTTGCGCCGCTACGCGCGCGATGCTCGGGCACTGCCATTTGACAGCTTTTCTGACGCTGTGCGTGCTCGCGGCTGTGATCCGTCTTTACTTGCAGACGCTTTTGATGTGCCTCTGCCGCGGATTTTTCGGCGTCTTGCCAGTTTGCCGCGCACCCCTGACATTCCCGAAATCGGTTTGGTGAGCTGCGACGGCGCTGGAGCTATCTTGATGCGTAAACCGCCAGCCGGGTTTGCATTGCCGCGTTTTGGCGCCGCGTGTCCGCTCTGGCCGCTCTTCGCCTCTTTGCGAAACCCAGGCATGCCGTCGCGCCATATCGTGCAGTCTGCGGAGGGCACAGACTTTGACTGCTACACTTTGTCGACTGTGAAGCAGACCTCCCGCTTTGATGCGCCCGCCGTGATCGAGGCAAGCATGTTGCTTGTCGCCCGAGACGGGCGTAGCGCGGATGGCCTTCCATTGGGTTCAAGTTGCCGAGTGTGCCCGCGGGAGGCCTGCAGCGCCCGTCGCGAGCCTTCGATCTTGGGCGCAGATTCCTTACGTAGACTCGAGGGTTAGAAGCTGATTTTAATAGGTTTTGACAGGGCAGCCGTGTTTGGGCTTATTATGATGGGCATGCCACTTTCGGGAGGAGAGGCATTTGGGGAAATCAGTTTTGCTTATTGAGGATGAGCCCAACATTGTTGAGGCCATCAGTTTTCTGTTGGAACGTGACGGCTGGACGGTGCGGCTCCATTCAAATGGCGAAGGGGCCGTGCAAGCCGTAGAGACCGCTCAGCCGGACGTGGTTGTGCTCGATGTGATGCTGCCCGGACGCAGCGGCTTCGACATTTTGCGTGAATTGCGACAGGGCGGTGCACCGTCGGATTTGCCTATTTTGATGTTGACCGCTCGGGGGCAGAAAAAGGACCGAGAGCTGGCCGCAGGCTACGGAGCGAGCCATTTCCTAACCAAACCTTTCTCGAATGCGGAGATGCTTCAGGCGGTGCGGGATTTATCCGAAGGCCGCGTACCCGATTTGGGGGCCAAGGCCTCGTGAGCGACAGGGCAGGCGGGTCGCGACGCACTGAGTTCCTACGGCGTGGCTTGTATCGGCGCCGGCGCCTCTTGGATGCGATGCGTCTTCTACCGCTTCTCGGCCTTTTCCTTTTTTTGTCTCCGCCTTTTCTGCTTGCAGGCGAACCGGGCGCGACTGCCATCAGGCTGGTTTACTTCTTTTTGTGTTGGGCGGGCCTGATCGCGCTGTGTGCGATATTGGTGCGTTTTCTGCCGCGCACGGACGGGGAGGGGTGAGCGGTGCCCACCTTCAACCTTCTGGTCAGTGTGTCCCTGATCTATGTCGCGTTGTTGTTTGTCGTCGCATTCTTGGCCGACCGGTCAGCCAGCCGTGGCGGCAGCCGCTGGCTGCGCTCTCCTTGGACCTATACATTGTCGCTCAGCGTGTATTGCACGGCTTGGACCTTTTACGGGGCCGTCGGGAACGCGGCGCGGTCGGGTCTTGAATATCTGACGATCTACCTGGGCCCGACGCTTGTGTTCTTGGGTTTTTGGATCTTACTCCGACGACTTGTCCGGATTGGTCGTGCGGAACGTATCACCTCAATTGCTGACTTGATATCATCGCGCTACGGCAAGTGGAGCGGTTTGGCGGTTATCGTCACATGTCTCGCGGTGACGGGAACAACGCCCTATATCGCGTTGCAGCTGCAATCAGTTACGCTTAGTTTTGCGGCCTTTGTCCCGCCGGGTCAGGACTTTGACTTGAACGCGACCGCGCTTTGGGTGGCTGTGGGGCTTGCGCTCTTCACGATCCTATTCGGAACGCGTAACCTTGATACGAATGAACGTCACCATGGCGTCGTCATGGCCATCGCCATTGAGGCGGTGGTCAAGCTTATCGCCCTTTTGGCTGTCGGCGTTTTTGTGGTTTGGGGCGTGTCGGGCGGGATGTCCGACATGCTCTTGATGATCGAGGCAAGCCCGGTGGCGCAATGGCAACCCGACGCGGGCCGCTGGGTTGGAATGACCTTTCTGTCGGCCGCAGCCATCGTCTGTTTGCCACGCATGTTCCAGGTGCTCGTCGTTGAATGCTCAGACGAGCGGCACCTGCAGCGCGCAGCCTGGGCCTTTCCTCTCTACCTGATGCTGATCAGCCTGTTCGTGCTGCCTATTGCTGTTGTCGGGCTGGCGCTTTTGCCCGATGGGTCCAACCCCGACCTGTTTGTTTTGTCTATCCCTTTGGCTCTGGATCAAAACGGGCTGGCGATGCTGGCTTTCCTTGGTGGGTTTTCCTCGGCCACGTCTATGGTGATTGTGGCGGCGCTCGCTTTGGCAACCATGGTCTCCAACCACATCATTTTGCCTGTTTGGCTGTCTCTGCAAGGGCAACGCGCGACGATGTCTGGGGACGTCAGGGATGTGATGATCCTGTCGCGTCGCATCTCCATCGCGGCGTTGTTGGCGCTCGGCTATGCCTATTACCGCGTGACGGGCGGAACGGCGGCGTTGTCGGCTATGGGGCTTGTGAGTTTTGCCGGCGTCGCCCAGGTGGTGCCAGCCTTGCTTGGAGCAATTTACTGGCGGGGAGCCACGCGCAAAGGCGCGATTGCCGGCGTTTCTGCGGGGTTCGCAATCTGGGGGTATTCTTTGTTCCTTCCCGCCGCCGGAGCGATGAGCATTGGCATCATGGAGAATGGGTTGTTCGGCATTGGAGCCTTGCGCCCGCAAGCTTTGTTCGGCGTCGATGGTCTGGACCCGCTGGTCCATTCCATTTTCTGGTCGATGTCCTTGAACACCGTTTTGTTTATTACGGTTTCACTTTTGACCTTTCCAAATCCACTGGAGCGGCTTCAAGGCGCGGCTTTTGTCAACGCGTTTGAGCGCGGCGATGGTGGTCAGGCTGTGGCGCGCGGCATTGCGGAAACGGAAGACTTGTTGGTCATGGCGCAGCGCCTGATCGGCGCGCGCGAGGCGCAGGAGCTTTTTCAAGCGGCCGCGCGCGAGCAAGGAAAATCCGGTCATTTGCCCGATCCGACCCCTAAATTTGTCGCACGGTTGGAGCGGGAGTTGGCCGGTTCCGTGGGCGCGGCAACGGCGCATGCAATGGTGCGTCAGATCGATGGCAACGCGCCAGTCTCAGTAGAAGAGCTTTTGGCTGTGGCTGATGAATCGGCGCAAATACTTGAATACTCTTCCCAGCTGGAAGCCAAATCGCAAGAGCTGGAGCAAACGGCCAAACAGCTTCGTCTGGCCAATGAAAAACTCACCGCGATCTCAATCCAGAAGGACGCGTTCCTCAGCCAGGTAAGCCATGAATTGCGCACCCCCATGACCTCTATCAGGTCTTTTTCAGAGTTTTTGATGGAAGGGGGAATGGAACCCGAGGATCGCGCGCGCTACTCGAAGATTATTCATGATGAAAGTTTGCGTCTGACACGCCTTCTGGATGATTTGCTGGACCTGAGCGTGCTAGAGTCCGGCCAAGTGGTTCTAAATCAACAAACAGCTGTCTTAGGCGATCTGATGAAACGCGCTGTCGCCTTCGCAGGGACTGACAACCTGACAGTGCATATGGAGGGTGCTGCGCAAGGTGCGTCCCTTTCAACGGATACTGACCGATTGAGCCAGGTCTTCATCAACCTTGTGACAAACGCGCAGAAATATTGCGACGCTGATGAGCCTGAATTGCGGATCGTGATGCGGGAGCAGGATGAACAGCTTGAAATTGACTTTATCGATAATGGCAACGGCGTACCACGCGAACAGCAGTCGCTGATCTTTGAGAAATTTGCGCGCCTGACGGATCAGGCCTCCGCTGGGAGTGCCGGTCTTGGCCTCGCCATTTGCCGGGAAATCATGGCGCGGCTTGGAGGAGAGATCAGCTACCTTTCGGACCAAAAGGGCGGCGCGTTCCGATTGGTTTTACCACGCCGCCTCGCCAAACGCGCGGCTTAGACCCATTCACAAGCTCGCCCGCGTCTAACCAAGTCTTAACCTAATCGCGGGTAGAAATGGCAGGTCAGGCCACAGAACCCAAGGGTTTTCGTTGAGCAGTAGCAGCGACATTCTTCGCAGAAAAATGCGTCCCCGGCCTATGGCTGTTGGGGCTGCTGCTGCTTGGTGGAGTGAGAATGCTGACCTGATGTTGCGGGAGCTTTTCAAAGAGAATTTTAGCATAGACGTCGAAATCAACGTGCCAAATGCGCGCAAAGACCATTCGCATATCGCTTTGAAAACCATGGAAAAAGTGATGCTGCCTTTTTTGCTAAAAGGACCCGGTGGGCAGCGTGGACTTATGGTGCTCGATGGCGCCATGATTGATGCGCTCATCGAGCTCCAGATGCTTGATAAAGTGCTCCCGACCCCGCGGCTCGACCGCCCAATCACAACGATCGATGCGGGTTTGAGTGAGGGGTTCGTCCATCTCTGCCTGAAAGCGATGCGCGAAGCCCCCGGCCTGATGTCGGAATTGAGCGTCGTGCAATCTGAGCAAGACCGTGCAACGTTGCGACTTGCGTTGAATGACGCCGAATTCGACATCATGACAGTGCAAATTGATATGGGGCCCGGGATCAAGACGGGCATGTTCGAGCTTTGGTTGCCCATCACTGAAGTCGCCAAAGTGCAACCTGCAGAGCCCAACCCTCAAATGGAGCAGCTTCTTGCGCAGTGCGAGGCCGAGTTTGAAGCGCAGATGGTAGGGTGCAAAGTCGTGGCGTCCGAGCTGGTTTCCCTGGCGCCCGGTTCGGTGATCCGGCTATCGAGCGGTGTGCTGACAGAGATCGCTTTTGTCGATTGCGACGACCGGCGGGTGGCGACGGGGCGGCTTGGGCAGTTGAATGGGATGCGTGCGATCATGATCACTGAGATGGCGGGCGGCCCGAAGCGCGATCCGTCTGACGCCCAAGCTGGTCTGCCTGGTCCCGCCGCCGTGACCCTCAATACTGATCTGCCACAACCTGATATTGACCTGCCGCAACCCCAAACTGACTTACCGCAACCCGATATGGACTTCCCGCAGCCGGATATCGATTTGCCAAACCCAGGCGTGGAACTGCCAGACTTGCCTATGACGAATGTTGATTTGCCTGATTTAGAAGAGGGTGGGGATTTTGCTTTTGACCCGTCTCCGGCCTCGGTCGTTTAGGCCTGTTACCGCAATGGCTAACCGCGGCGCCGCGCATTTGGCATGCCGTCTCAAGAAAATAGAAAAAGGCGCTCGAAACGAGCGCCTTTCTGTCTTTCAAAGCAATACTTAGCAGCTGTAGTAAAGCTTGTACTCCATTGGGTGAGGGGTGTGCTCGTAGGCGTAAACCTCTTCCCACTTCAGCTCCATGTAGCCCTCGATCTGGTCTTTGGTGAAGACGTCGCCGGCCAGCAGGAACTCGTGATCGGCTTCCAGCTCTTCGAGCGCTTCGCGCAAGGAGGCGCAGACCGTTGGGATCTCTGCCAGCTCTTCTGGTGGAAGGTCGTAAAGGTCCTTGTCCGAAGATGGGCCCGGGTCGATCTTGTTCTTGATGCCATCGAGGCCAGCCATAAGCAGGGCCGAGAAGCACAGATACGGGTTTGCTGCTGGGTCGGGGAAGCGAGCTTCCACGCGCTTGGCTTTCGGGCTTTCCGCCCATGGGATACGTACGCAGCCAGAACGGTTACGGGCAGAGTATGCGCGCAGAACAGGGGCCTCAAAACCTGGGATCAAACGCTTGTAGCTGTTTGTCGACGGGTTGGTGAAGGCGTTCAGCGCTTTGGCGTGCTTCAGAACACCGCCGATGAAATACAGCGCCTCCTGAGAGAGGTCGGCGTATTTGTCACCTGCGAAGAGCGGCTTGCCGTCTTTCCAGATCGACATGTTCACGTGCATGCCTGTACCGTTATCGCCAGCGATTGGCTTGGGCATGAAGGTCGCGGATTTGCCGTAAGCGTGCGCCACGTTGTGGATCACGTATTTGTACTTCTGCAGCTCGTCGGCCTGTGTTGTCAGCGAGTTGAAGATCAAGCCCAGCTCGTGCTGGCAAGACGCCACCTCATGGTGGTGCTTGTCGACCTTCATGCCGATGCGCTTCATCGTGGACAGCATCTCGGAACGCAGGTCCTGGGCAGCGTCCGTTGGGTTGACGGGGAAGTAGCCGCCTTTGACGCCAGGGCGGTGGCCCATATTGCCCATCTCGTACTCGGCGTCCGTGTTCCAGGCCGCGTCTTGGGCGTCAACTTCGTAGGAAACCTTGTTCATCTCAACGGAGAAGCGCACGTCGTCGAAGAGGAAGAATTCTGCCTCTGGGCCGAAATAGGCGGTGTCGCCGATGCCGGATGATTTCAGGTAGGCTTCAGCGCGCTCAGCGGTTCCGCGTGGGTCGCGGTCATAGCTTTCGCCCGTATCAGGCTCAACTACGGTGCAGTGCACGCAGAGGGTCTTCTCGGCGTAGAACGGGTCGACATAGGCGGAGGATGGATCGGGCATCAACTTCATGTCGGACTGGTCAATCGATTTCCAGCCAGCGATGGAGGAGCCGTCAAACATGAAGCCTTCTTCCAGGAAGTCCTCATCGACCTGATCGGCCATAACTGTCACGTGCTGCAACTTGCCACGTGGGTCGGTGAAGCGGATGTCCACGTATTCGACGTCTTCATCCTTCATGGTCTTAAGCATGTCTTTGGCGCTCATGTGACCTTGTCCTCTCTGTTTTGGATAAGTGGTGGATTACAATGCGTCCTCACCGGCTTCACCGGTGCGGATGCGAATGGCTTGTTCGACGGAAGAAACAAAGATTTTCCCGTCGCCGATTTTGTCGGTCTTCGCAGCGGAGATGATTGCTTCAATCGCTCCCTCAACGAGGTCCTCGGACAAGACGACCTCGATTTTAACTTTGGGTAGAAAGTCCACTACATATTCAGCGCCGCGATACAGCTCTGTGTGCCCCTTCTGTCGGCCGAAGCCTTTCACTTCCGTCACGCTGAGACCTTGCACGCCCAACTCCTGCAAAGCTTCTTTGACTTCATCAAGCTTGAACGGCTTGATGATCGCTTCGATCTTTTTCATGATCGGACCTCTCCCGATTAGTTCACGACTAGCGTGAGATCATTTCTGCAAATGGGGTACAATCGAGGGGGGAAGGCCGGAGCGCCAGGGCAAGAGACAAAACTATTAAACGCCTAAAATTTATACTACTAGGTTACTTTTTGTGCTTTTTTGAATCTCCGGCTGATTTGTGAGTGGAGTTCACTACTCGTTCGTTCGTATACGCCAAAGCCCATAAAAAAAGCCCTCTGCTGAGCAGAGGGCCAGTTTTCACTTCGAGGGGTCGTAGGTAGATAAGCGTGCTAGGCCGCTTCAAAGACCGGTAAATCCGCGTCGATTGCAATCGTTGCCTTTGAGACAAGTTCAACGCCGTCTGCGTAAAACACTTCCTGTGATTCGAACTCGAGTTCAAAAACCTCGTGATCGGAGGCTGTGGAGGCGGAAAAGATGTATTTTTCATCGAGCAACCGGTCGATGCGCGTGACAACGGCGTCGCGACCAAACAAGATTTCGGCGCGCCAGTCTCGCACCATGACCTCTTGCCCAGGGGCCAGCTGCAGATCGCGCGAGGGCCGTGTGTAGCCAAGTGATCCTGCCGTGACTGAAACGGCCTTAAATCGCTGCGTTGATTTCTTCAAAGCCACCAAACGTTTCATGCCGCTGCGCGTGATCACACGTGCGCCAGGTTTGAGTTCAGCCACAGGCGTGTACCCTTCGAGTGTCAGAATTTTGCATCCTGCAAGCAATCCGGGTCCGGTTGATAACATCGTTTCTCCCCCGCCCAGAGTAGGAACCGTCTTCGCAGACATGAGCTTTCTCCAGCAATAACTATGTTCTAACCAAGGAGCTTCCGAGCTAATTGAGGCACAAATCGGGCGGGGACGTGCCACTTTGCGGGCAAACTCGGGTTGATTTCGAGGCTGTGGGTTAACCGGGCCTCAAAAACCGTCTCTTTTGACGCGAATTAGCTCTCGCATCTGGCCAACAGCTTTGCTAGAGACACGCGAACTCAGCCGCAGCTCAACTGCGGCTGATTGAGGTTTTTGCGGGTGTGGCGGAATTGGTAGACGCACCAGATTTAGGTTCTGGCGCCGCAAGGCGTGGGG
The DNA here is from genome assembly GCA_026710325.1 of Litoreibacter sp. GTDB lineage: Bacteria > Pseudomonadota > Alphaproteobacteria > Rhodobacterales > Rhodobacteraceae > Litoreibacter. The sequence goes on from JAPORH010000198.1 coordinate 57,672, forward strand.
GTTCAAGTCCCTTCACCCGCACCAAACGTATGAAGGACGAGAGACATGAATGTCACCGAGACCCTGAATGAAGGTCTGAAGCGCGGCTACAGCATCGAAATTGCCGCCTCCGAGCTGGATGAAAAGGTCAATGAGAAGCTGCTTGCAGCTCAGCCCGACGTAGAGATGAAGGGCTTTCGCAAAGGCAAAGTACCTTTGGCTCTGCTGAAAAAGCAGTTTGGTGATCGTGTCATGGGCGAAGCGCTGCAAGAAACGATCGACGGCGCGATGTCCAAGCATTTCGAAGATAGCGGCGATCGTCCTGCCATGCAGCCTGAAATGAAGATGGATGGCGAAGACTGGAAACCTGGCGACGATGTAAAGGTGAACGTCTCTTACGAGAAGCTGCCAGACATCCCAGATGTCGACATGTCGAAGATCAAGCTGGAGCGTTTGGTCGTGAAAGCGGAGAAGAAAGAAGTCGACGAGGCGCTCGCCAATTTAGCTGAGACCGCGCAGAATTTCGAAGACCGCAAAAAAGGCTCCAAAGCGAAAGATGGCGATCAGGTTGTGATCGACTTCCTTGGCAAAGTTGACGGCGAGGCCTTCGACGGTGGCGCTGCCGAGGACTACCCGCTGGTGCTTGGGTCAAACTCTTTCATTCCAGGCTTTGAGGCGCAGCTGGTTGGCGCGAAAGCCGGTGAAGAGGTCGAGGTGAAGGTGGACTTCCCCGAGGACTACCAAGCCGAAAACCTCAAAGGCAAAGCGGCCGTTTTTGAATGCACTGTAAAAGCAGTGAAAGCACCAAAAGCCGCCGAGATTGACGACGAGCTTGCCAAGCAATTTGGCGCCGAAGACCTCAAAGCGCTGACAAGCCAAGTCGAAGAGCGTTTGGAGGCTGAATACACAGGCGCGTCACGCGCGGTTATGAAGCGCAAGCTGCTAGATGAGTTGGACAAGCTGGTTAAGTTCGAACTGCCGCCCTCTCTCGTAGATGCAGAAGCTGGCCAGATCGCACATCAGCTTTACCACGAAGAAAACCCTGAGGTTGAAGGGCATGATCATCCCGAGATTGAGACGACGGATGAGCACAAATCTCTGGCGGAGCGCCGTGTACGCCTTGGCCTTCTGCTGGCCGAACTCGGTCAGAAGAACGAGATAGAAGTGACCGACGCCGAGATGACGCAAGCCATCATGAACCAGGCGCGCCAATATCCTGGTCAAGAGCGTCAGTTCTTCGAGTTTGTTCAAAAGAACGCTCAGATGCAGCAGCAGATGCGCGCGCCTATCTTTGAAGACAAAGTCGTCGACTATGTGTTCGAACTGGCTGAGGTGAAGGACAAGAAGGTCAAGAAAGCCGATCTTGAGAAGGCTGTCGAAGCACTGGAAGAAGACGCAGCTTAAGCCATCCGCTTCATTAACTGATGTAAATTGCCGCTCCTTCGGGGGCGGCTTTTTCGTTGTGGGAATGCCGCCAATTTAACTCGTGTTCGAACGAGTCGTGCCACATTTGCTGTCTAGCTTCGACCTCGGTTGAGGGCGTAGTGAGGGAGGCCGGTATGGCATTAGTTGAGACAGAATACGTATTTGGCGCCGGCGCGGGGCAAAGCTCCATCGAGATGCGCAAGACGCCTGTAGGATACGTACTGACATCTTCAAAAGAGATTGACCCACTGCGAGATCGGCTTTTCCGTCTATCTGTCGCGGCTTCGGTGTTTTTAATTGGATTGGGTCTGCTTGTTCGCCCTGAGCTATTGACCGACGCGCAAGGGTGGGAGCCGCTCTTTCAGCAAGCACTAGGGTTTTATGCCGCGATCTGGGGGGGCTATTGGTCCTTTCGCGCAATGCGCGGCGCTCCCGAGCTGCAGGTCGATCTAAACGCCCGTGATCTGCATCTGCTGCGGGTAAACTGGCGTGGCGTCGGCACACAATTCGACGCGATCCCTTTTGAAGAGGTCGCAGAGTTCCGGGTTGTGGACGGCCTTCGTAGTCTTGATATGCGCGAAGACAGCCGCTTTGAGGATGTCGGTCGGATCGAGCTGGTCCAACGCGACGGCAGGGTGGTGCAGGTCCTTGTCGGTGAAAAGCCCGAATTGGATTTGGCTGTGGCGCGACTGCGCCGCGATATAGCGCTCTACTGAAAAAACCGACTGCTCACAAAAAAGGGCCGCACCTTGAGGTACGGCCCATTTTTTAATGCTATCGCTGAGATCAGCCTTCGTTCTCTTCGTCCGAAGGCGTTTCTTCTGCCACAGCCTCTGCGAGGTCTTCGTCCTCAGATGCAGCGGAGCCGATATCGTCGAACAGTTCAGCAATCTCGAATTCGGCCTCGGCTTCTTCCTCAGCGGCGAGTTCTTGAATGGACTTGCCTGAGGCTTGCAGCTCTGCTTCTTCCGTGGAGCGGGCGACGTTCAGCGTGAATGTCGCGTCAACTTCCGGGTGAAGCGAAACCATCACCTCGTGCAGGCCGAGATACTTGATCGGACGCTCCAGAGCGACTTGACCGCGATCGACAGTGAAGCCTTCTTCTGTCGCAGCTTCAGCAGCGTCACGGGTTGTGACGGAGCCGTACAGTGCGCCAGCGTCGGATGCCTGACGAATCACGATGAACTGTTGACCGTTGAGCTTATCGGCGAGTGCCTCAGCTTCTTTCTTGGTCTCCAGGTTGCGTGCTTCAAGCTGGGCTTTCTGCGCTTCGAACTGGGCTTTGTTCGCCTCGGTGGCGTTCATTGCCTTGCCTTGGGGCAGCAGGAAGTTCCGTGCGTAGCCTGGCTTTACGTCAACAACATCGCCCATTTGGCCGAGTTTCGCGACGCGTTCCATAAGGATAACTTGCATGGGCTCACTCCTTACTTGACCGCGTAGGGCAGCAAGGCCAGGAACCGGGCGCGTTTGATAGCGCGGGCGAGGGCCCGTTGGTTCTTGGCGCCAACCGCGGTGATACGCGAAGGCACGATTTTGCCACGCTCAGAGATGTAGCGTTGCAGGGTGCGGGTGTCTTTGTAGTCGATCTTCGGCGCGTTATCGCCTTCGAATGGATCCGACTTACGACGGCGGAAAAATGGTTTTGCAGCCATGATTTATCTCCTGTTCTTAAAGTCGAATGTTACGGGCGGGGACGGCGTTCACGCTCGTCGCGCTTCTGCATCTGAACCGATGGGCCTTCTTCGTGTTCGTCGACCTTGATGGTCAGAACGCGCATCACGTCATCATGCAAACGCATCAGGCGTTCCATCTCCTGAACGGCGGGCGCCGGTGCGTCGGAGCGCATGAAGGCATAGTGGCCTTTGCGGTTTTTGTTGATTTTGTAGGCCATGGTTTTCAGGCCCCAGTACTCGTGCTCGACCACTTTGCCGCCATTGTCCGAAAGGACGGCGCCGAAATGTTCGATCAGACCCTCGGCTTGTGCGTTCGAGAGGTCTTGGCGCGAGATAAACACGTGCTCATACAATGGCATGTGCGTTCTCCTAGTTTTTCGTGCGTGCTTCAAAGACCGGGCTGTGATCCTCCGCGCCCCGGTCACGAGGGGCACCGCAATTCAATAAGTACCGCGAAGGAATTGGCCGTATAGCAGCCCCACGCCACGACGCAAGAGCTTTGTCAGCAGCCGTTGATTGGTCGGCCAAGCGAGATCAGGATAAGCCAAGGAACCCACATGAAGCCAACCCAAAGAACGCTTCCGAAAATCAGGCTGCCCCAACATCGCCAACGCGGCATATGGAAGACGCCCAGATACACGCGGATGGATGAAATCCAATAGATCAGGACGCCAATCAAGATTGTCGCGCCCAAAACAGTATTGACGGTTTGCATCGCGGGCGCTTCTGCTGAAATGCGCCCCACGGTCCGCATTTTTTCCAAGATGCCGTTGTCGCAACTGTTGAGGGCCGTGAAATAGGCCTCGTAGAACTCAGGTGCGAGCACTTTGAACGCACCATTTTGCAAGACAAAGAGTAGACCTAAAAACACCGTGTAGAGCCCGGCAAAATAAAAGCCGACGCGCATCAGGACCTGTTTGTCACCTTTGTAGCGGAACACGAACCATGCAAAGGAATAGGCGAGGTAGCCGATCACCGCATTTGCAGCGGACGCAATTGCAAAGACGCCAAAGCGGGTCAGGTCAGTGATGTCCTCGCTCACCATAAGCGCAATCATCAGCGCCCAGACCAAAAGTGACCACCCGAGGAAAATGATGCAGGGCATCATGCCCTTGTCCTTGCGCGCGCGGAAGGAGACTTCCTCGACGGGCGTCAAAACGATGCGGGACAACAATGCCCAGTAGCGGGTGAATTCGAGCCAGTAGGTTTCTATCTTTTTGCATAGTACACGACGCTACTTGAAACGAGGAGCGAAAAGGATTCGAATTGAAGCTT
>JAPORH010000105.1 GCA_026710325.1 Litoreibacter sp.
CGGGCGCTTTCAAGCCCAAAATCGAAGGCTATTTCGCCGTGAGTCGTGTACCGTGAGTTCAGGCACAAAAACCGGTAGGCTTGCATCACGTCGTCTTCCAGACCTAGCCCAAAAGCCAGACCGCAAAGTGATTTGACCTTTTGCCACCAGCGTCCAGCCTGATTGGGGCTGTCATTAGTACCAACGCCCGGAATATATAGCGTTTTTTGGCCCGGGCCGTCCTTCAGCAAACAACGGTAGAGGCGTAGAATGTTTGTTTGTTGGTCACCGACCTCGTTGCCGGTGCCATCCATCAGAACAATCAGGTTGCGGGGCATGGTCGCGCTCCTTTTGAAATAGGTCACTCAAATGCCAAACAGCATGTCGGGTCGCGTTAACCATTTCAAGGGAGGTTTTGGAGCGGGTAACGGGAATTGAACCCGTAACTTAAGCTTGGGAAGCTCGCATGATACCTTTTCACCATACCCGCTTTGGAGGTACAGGGGTACCTTTGCGGTCAGTTGGGGTCAAGCGTGAAACACCGAAAATACGATCAGGCGCGCGCCGTGTAGAAGATGATTTCTGCGGGAACATGGACGGTGCCGATTTCAACCTCAAAAGGCTCAAAGGTCTTAGCCAAGTTGTCCCTGACTTCGATCTGCTGCATCTCATCGGCCTCAAAATGGCGGATCGCGGACTCAGCGGGGCCAATCTGCATGCAGATATCAACAAGGCCCGCCAGCCCGTTCTCTGGCGTCAAAAACACCTTTTGTCGGTCAGCGTTGACGACCTTTAAACCAGCTTTCTCCAGCGTCGGAATGATGCGCTCCGGCTCGCGCATCGCGAAAGGGCCGGGCGTGTCGGGGTCGGATTTTGGCATGAACCCTAGAACCTCTCGCGCTGCTTTGGCGGCCAGTTTGAAATAAGGGTTCTCTTCAATGGCGCCCCAGGTGGCGAAACAGATATGAGCATCAGGCTTTAACGCCCTGATCATGTTGGAGAATGCACCCACCGTGTCGTCAAAAAACATCACGCCGAAGCGGGAGATCATGTGATCATAGTGTTCGGGTTCAAAATCGTAAGTTGCCGCATCGGCGTGAAGGTAGGTTAAGACAGAGCCGTTTTCGGCCCGTGAGCGCGCCAATTGCAACAGCCTGTCCGATATATCGAGGCCGGTCGCCCGTCCTTCAGGCCCTACCAGCTCAGCGGCGCGTATTGTGCTGGTCCCCGCGCCGCAGCCGATATCTAAAACCTTGTCGCGGCGACTTAGTTTTGTGCGTTCGAATACGCCGTCCAATACGGGAGCGAGCAGAGTATCCATCGCACGTTGCTGCGCCACCCACTTCTGGCCAGCGTCCTCGGACCAAAAGGCCCGTTGGTCTGCATTAGGCGCATCGCTCACCCTCGGCGCCTCCGCCTGCGCCCGCCGCCTTCCGACTTGTCCCCACCACCCGTATTGAAGGTGGCGCTTGGCAGCGTCACAACGGAATTCAGAATTGGGAAAGGATCGGCCGAGTTCGGGATCGCCGAAGCGTTGACGAAATGCTCTTGGAAGCGCGGTTCGATTGCGGTTTCTATTTTGTGAATCTCGCCCACGGTCTGCTCGATCTCCGTCCGCGCGTCCTTATTCAAAAGCGCAATGCGCGCGCCGGTGCCTGCAGCGTTGCCAGCGGAGGTGACCCGATCCAGCGGACAATCGGGGATCATGCCCAAAACCATCGCATGTTTAGGGGAGATATGCGCGCCAAACGCGCCAGCGAGCACCACCCGGTCAACCTCATCTGTACCGAACTTGTCCATCAAAAGCCGGGCGCCCGAATAAAGCGCGGCCTTAGCCATCTGGATCTCGCGGATGTCACGATTGGTGACGGTGATCTTGCGCTCCCCATCTTCCCAAACAAGGTAGGAATAAGTGCGACCATCCAGAAAGCACCGCTCGGTCCCTGTTTGCTCTGGCGTGCCAATGAGCCCAGGGCCATCGACAATCCCCGCGAGCCGCATCTCAGCAACCATTTCGATGATACCCGATCCGCAAATCCCTGTAACACCAGTACCTTCTATTGCGTCCTTAAACCCATCCTCGTCGGACCAAAGTTCGCTGCCAATTACGCGAAACCGCGGCTCTTTGGTGACCGGATCAATCTCTACTCGTTCAATCGCACCGGGTGCTGCCCGTTGACCCGACGAAATTTGCGCGCCCTCAAACGCGGGGCCCGTCGGGGAGGAGCAGGCCAACACCTTTTCCGTATTGCCCAGCAAGATCTCTGCGTTGGTCCCGACGTCCACAACGAGAACGAGGTTTTCGGATTTGTCTGGCGCTTCCGAAAGCGCGACAGCCGCTGCGTCGGCACCGACATGGCCCGCGATACATGGAAGGAGGTAGGCTTGCGCCGTGCTTGGCAGGTTCAACTCCAATTCATTGGCAGATAGCGAAACAGCATCAGACGTGGCGAGGGCAAAGGGTGCTTGTCCAAGCTCGAAAGGGTCAATTCCGAGGAAAAGGTGATGCATCACCGGGTTGCAGACGAAGACCGCGTCGAAAATCAGCGATTTGTCGATCTCGGCTTCCGCCGCGACTTGCGTGAAAAGCGCGTTCATCCCCTCTCGCACAGCTTGCGTCATCTCATCTGCACCGCCCGCATTCATCATCGAGTAGCTGACGCGGCTCATCAGATCCTCGCCGAAGCGGATTTGCGGGTTCATCAGGCCCGAGGACGCGATCACCTCGCCGGTTTGCAGATCGCATAAATGGCCGGCGATCGTGGTAGAACCCAAATCCACGGCCATCCCGTAGATTGAACCTTCGTAGTATCCGGGCCAGATATGGGCGAGGGTGGGGGGCTTGGCGTCGCGGCTGTGGTGAATGGCGCAGGTCACCTTCCATTCACCCTTGCGCAAAGTCGGTTGCAGCGTTTTCAGGATCGACAGGTCCGCCTTCACATCTTCAACGCCCCACTCGTCTTTCAAAGCGTTACAGAGCCGCTGCAAATCTCCTGAAGGGTCGTGCATGTCAGGCTCTTGCACTTCGACATAGTAAAGCTTCACCGCCGGGTTCAGCGTGATGTCACGCGCCTCAACGCGTTTTCGCACCACTTGCTTGTGGACCTGGCTGCTTTCCGGCACGTCGATGAGAATGTCGCTCTGAACCGTGGCCTGGCAGCCAAGGCGGCGGCCTTTGGGTAGACCACGTTTGTCATCATAGCGCTGCTCAACGCTATTCCATTCAGACAGAGCATCCTCGCGCACCGTAACCCCATGTTTGGGGAAGTCGCCAAATGCGGGTTGCACCTGACATTTCGAACAAATCCCGCGTCCGCCGCAGACAGAATCCAGGTCAACGCCAAGCTGGCGCGCTGCCGTTAGGACTGGCGTTCCCACCGGAAACCGCCCGCGCTTGCCAGATGGCGTAAAAACAACCAGCGGATCTTGCGTCATGTGTCACCCTTTCGAACTTTATGTGCATATGTGTAGGGCGTGTGAAATGCGCTGCAAGCACTGTCTGCGACCTCGCATTCGCAAAGAACGGCTAAAGTGCTTTGAGCAAGGTTTCTGCCTCAGACGTGGCAGGGAACATCAGTTCGATTTTGAGCTCCGACACTGTCAGGTCATCTGCTCCGCCAAAGGAGGCATAGGTCGAAAAAAGCGGCAAGCGCAGATCGCCCGCCACGTAAATCGTGCTGACGACCGGTGCGAGCGCTGAGATCGGTTGAAAGTCTTTGATAAGCGGGTCTTGCGCAAGAAACTGTGCTGCGGTTTCGAGTTCAGGGACACCACCCAAAGCACGGCTTTCATTGCGTAAGCGTACCATCGAGTGGTGCCCAACCTCTGCCCAGTTCTCGATCACGGCGGCTGCCCGACTTGTATCCTCCAGCCAGGTGAGCAAGCTGTCGCCTTTTGATAGCCCTGCAAGACCGAATAGCATCGACGCAGAATTGTTCAGGTCAACGATCGTCCAAAGCTGATCCAATATGATCGCCGGGAAAGGGTTGTGTTGGACCAACAGGCGGCTCATCGCGTCTTTGACGGACGTCATATGGTCCTCATCCAGCTCCGACCGTTTGTAAAAAGGCGCGAACCCAGCGGACTGTAAAACGATGTTCCTTTGGCCCTTGGGAATATCCAAGACATCGCACAAATGCATAACCATGGGTTGGCTTGGTCGCGAACGTCCGGTTTCAAGAAATGAGATGTGGCGTGAGGACACCTCCGCTTCAGTTGCTAGGTCAAGTTGGCTCAGACGCCTTGTATTGCGCCATAGCTTTAGCTGGTCGCCGAAAGTTTCCATGAGCCCACAGTAACGCAGCTCTTTCCTAAATTCACTTACCTGCAAGGTAATTGTTTTGCGACGCGCGCGCCGGCAACTGTGCGGCAAAACTACGAAAGGCCAAACTATGGAACACCACAGCAACGCGCGCAAAATCAAAATCGTCGGCTGGATCACCGTTTTTTTTGGGCTACTGACGGCGATCAGCGCCGCGCCGCCATTCACCACGCCTTACGAGATATTTGCGGATTTAGTGATCTGGCCCGCGGAAGACACCTATCGACCGCTCTCGGCTGAAACCCGGCTCACTCAGGCGATCATGGGTGGGATCTTTACGGGGTTTGGGGTGATATGGTTGGTTGCGTCCGGGGCATTGCTTGAGAAAGCTCCAAAAGAAACGTTGCGCCTTCTTTTTCTGGGCTCAACCACATGGTTTGTCACCGACAGCGCGGCATCGGTCATAGCAGGGGCGGCCGCGAATGTGCCGCCCAATATCGGGTTTTATCTGCTGATGCTTTGGGCGCTCAGAACGCCCAAAGACGTTTAAGCCCGCCTACGGCGACCACCGCTGCGACCGCGTCTTCCACCAGCTTCACCAGCTCCGCCCGCAGGCTTGTTGAATTTGATCCATTCGCCACCCGAAGGGTCCTGGTTGGACAGGAAGTTGGCTGCACGGATGGCTTCCATTTCCTTGCCCGGGCGGGGTTTGGTCGAGCCCAAGCCGGTGACATTGGCAAGAACTTCTGGGTCTATATCGTCTGGTACTATGATCCCTGCAGCCGCGAGCGCATCGCGCTTTTCTTGCAACTTCTTGGGGCCGACGGGCAGGGCGACCGGGTTCATAATCGCGCTCGTCATGCCGGCTGCCATGGCCATGGGCAAGAAGGCGTTGTTAATCCCATGGCGGTTCGGCAGGCCGAACGAGATATTCGACGCGCCGCAGGTCGTGTTCACGCCCAGCTCTTCGCGCAAACGGCGCACCAAAGTGAAGACCTGAAGGCCAGCTGTTCCCATTGCGCCGATTGGCATCACCAGCGGGTCAACGACAATGTCATGAGCTGGGATCCCGTGATCGGCGGCGCGTTCCACGATTTTCTTGGCGACGGCGAAACGCACGTCCGGGTCCTCGGAGATACCGGTGTCGTCGTTTGAAATCGCAACCACTGGCACGTTGTATTTGGCGACCAGGGGCAGCACCATCTCCAGCCGCTCTTCCTCCCCGGTAACCGAGTTCAGGAGCGGGCGTCCTTCAGCGGCGGCAAGGCCATTTTCCAGCGCACCCGGCACGGAGCTGTCGATACAAAGCGGGATGTCAGAGACTTTTTGCACGCATTCCACAAGCTCTTTCATGAGCGTGGGTTCGACGAAGTTATTGTCGGCGTACCGTGGATCCTCAGCCATTTTGTTCGAAAACACCGCACCGGAATTGACGTCGAGCACATTTGCGCCCGCGGCCGTCTGAGCAATGGCATCCGCTTCGACGCGAGAAAAATCGCCGCGCTCCAGCTCCTCATTGAGGATTTTGCGACCCGTTGGGTTGATGCGTTCGCCGATCACGCAGAACGGCTCGTCAAAGCCCATGACAACGGTTTTGGTCTTTGATTCAAGGATAGTGCGGGTCATTGATTAACTTTCTTAGGCCTGCGCTGCGGGGATTGCGGAGGAGCCACCATTTTGAATGGCCCAGTTGGCGTTGGTTTTGATGCCCCCAAGCGGGAAGAAATGCACCGACTCGATGTTGAAATCCGGGTTCGCGGCCTTGTGCGCGGCAAGCGCGCTCAGAACATCCGTGGGTTCATAGGGCAGCAGCAGCTTCGTGACATCCATCGCGCGCTTTTGCAGCACTTTGAGCGATGGACCCACGCCGCAGGCAATGGCGAATTTGATGAGCGTTTGCAATTTGGCCGGGCCAGCAATGCCGATATGGACGGGCAGGTCGATGCCGTTTGCCTTAATGCTATTGGCCCATTCGATGATCGGTCCGGCATCGAAGGCAAATTGGGTGGCGAGTGCCATTTGCGCATCTGTGCGTTCGGAGAATTTTTGTTTCCACTGCAAAGCATCGTCGACATTTTTCATGCTGCCGTCGGGGTCGATGTCTTTGTTGCCCTCCGGGTGGCCCGCAACATGCAAGCGCTCAAAGCCAGCTTTGTCGAAAAGCCCGGTCTCCAGTAGCTGCATGGAGCTTTCGAACGCGCCATGTGGTGTTGCGACACCGCCTGCGAGCAACAGAGCTTGTTTCACATCGGCTTCGCCCTGATATCGTGCGATCCAATCAGCGAGCGTTGCTTCATCCGCAATGATACGTGCAGGGAAATGCGGCATGACTTTGTAGCCGTCTTTGGCGAGCCGCGCTGCGGTCTTGACCATATCCTCGATCGGGGTGCCTTCGATATGAGCGATATAAACGCGCGTACCTTTGGGCAGCAGAGCGCGGAAGTCGTCGACCTTCTCGGCGGTGCGCGGCATGACCTCGATGGAGTAGTCCTTCAGGAAGGCTTCCATTTCAGGCGTCGTAGTCGTCTCGACAGGGGCGGATTTTTTGAAATTCAGCAAGGCCATCAGTCTATCCCTCCAAAGGGTCACGCCTCATGCCCATCATTGGCAATGAGGGATTTAATCTTCTCCGCGTCGTATTCCGCATCAAGACGCTCCGCTTGAGCTTTTGCGACCTCATCAGGGTCGCCTTCGACACTAAATGCCGGTGCTTTACGCCAAGAGGCCATGTATGCGTCGTCATCCTTGGCCCCGACTTTCATCGCGCAACGATCTATGGCTTGCTCAAATCGCTCAGGTAACGGCATTTTTGAGCCGCGCCGGCCCTTTCCGACAATCACTTGGGCAGGAATGTCGCGCCAATACACAATCGTCACGTCGGGCATGATGGGGCCTCTTCTCGGCATTTTCGTTCGGATGACCATAGCGGTCTGAGTGGCGCCGCGCCGCCGAATTTCGACAAAATTCAAATCGGGAACGACGCGCTGTGTTTAGCACCGCGGTTTTCACTAGGTAAGCCTCGCGAAGCCCTATTCGTTTCAAGATAGATATGAACAGAACGCAGGAATGCTTGCGCGAAACCGGTACCCCGCCTAGGTTAATGATAACTTGGGATCAAAGTTGCTGTATGATGGCGAAACCGCCGCCAAAATTTAGGCCAAACCACCTCAAACCGGTGCCCGAAGCGCCGGCCAAGACCCCTGTTGTTTCACAAAAGCCGGATCCAGCGGACCTTTATGCAGCACTGGACCTTGGGACGAATTCCTGCCGCATGTTGATTGCGCAGCCCAAAGGCAGTCAGTTCCACGTCGTCGACAGCTTCTCGAAATCAGTTCAGCTCGGTGCTGGATTGGAGGCCACTGGAACGCTATCGCGTCAATCCATGGCGCGCACTGTCGGCGCGCTCAAAATTTGCCAGAAGAAGCTTAATCATCACTCGGTCAAGCGGATGCGGCTTGTCGCGACTGAGGCTTGCCGCCGTGCGTCCAACGCCGAACAGTTCATTACGCTTGTGACCCGAGAAACCGGGCTTGAGCTGGAGATCATCGAACCCGAGGAGGAGGCACGCCTAGCCGTGATCTCCTGTGCGCCGCTTGTCTCTGTGAAGACAGAGCAGCTGCTTGTTGTTGATATCGGTGGCGGCTCGACCGAGCTTGTTTGGATCGATATCTCTCGCGTTCCACGCGTGGACAGGCCACGCGCGATTATGCGTCTGCATACGGGCTTTGATCCTGAGGACAGTAGTTTCCCTGGCGCAAAAGTAGTGGACTGGATATCGGTCCCTTTAGGCGTCTCGACCTTACGAGACCAGTTCGATGACGTTGATGACGACGCGGCGCGCTTTGCGCTTATGAGTTGGTTTTTTGAGGAAAACCTGGCTGAGTTTACACCTTATCAGGACACGGATCAGGTGCGAGAAGGGTTTCAGATTGTCGGCACAAGCGGGACTGTGACGACGGTCGCGGCGTCTCACCTCGGCCTGAAACGCTATGACCGAAATCGCGTGGACGGTTTGCGCATGACCTCTGACCAGATTGACCAGGTCATTCAAGGCTATCTTCATATGGGGCCCGAGGGACGCCGCGCTGACCCGAGGATTGGACGTGATCGCCATGCGCTGATCATGTCGGGGGCCGCTATTCTGCAAGCGCTACTGCGGATCTGGCCCACCGATCGCTTGACGGTGGCGGACCGCGGTTTGCGCGAAGGATTGTTGTACGCGCAAATGTCGTCTGACGGCGTGTTGGAGGAAGGGCCTTACTAGGCTGGCCTTCGCATGGGTTGAGGGGTAGGGAGCCCTGACTCTCGGCGAATTTTCGTTGGAAAATTAGCCTGCCATGGTAGTAGCCGGGGAAATTTTGAAAGCAATGAAGAGCATGGATCATGGCCAGATCACCAACGGGACCAAAAGGACGTAAGGGCAAAAACACGTCCGGGCGCGGGCAGCGTGATCTGACGGTGAAAGTAAAGACCGCACGCGGTCGCAAACTTTCATCGACTCTTTGGCTGCAGCGACAGTTGAACGACCCCTATGTGAAACGCGCACAGGCGGAAGGGATGCGTGGACGCGCGGCTTACAAAATTTCCGAAATTGACGACAAGTACCGGTTCTTGGTTCCGGGAGCGCGCGTCGTCGACCTTGGCTGCGCGCCGGGGGGATGGTGCCAAGTGGCATCAAAACGCGTGAACGCTTTGGGCGAGCGACAGGGCAAGAAGCAAGGCTATGTGCTCGGTGTGGACTTGCAGGACGTTGAGCCGATCCCGGGCTGCGAGCTCTACGTGCTGGATTTCATGGATGATGGCGCGGATGACCAGGTCAAAGCCTGGCTCGGCGGAAAAGCAGATGTCGTCATGAGCGATATGGCGGCCGCTTCATCGGGACATAAACAGACCGACCACTTGCGCATCATCGCGCTTTGCGAAGCCGCAGCATATTTCGCATTCGACGTTTTGGAGGAAGGTGGCACCTTCGTTGCCAAAGTTCTCGCAGGCGGAGCTGAGGGGGAGCTGCAAAAGCTTTTGAAGCAGAAATTCACCAAGGTCGCAAATTTCAAACCAGGGGCCAGCCGATCGGACAGTTCCGAAAAATTTGTTGTCGCCCAAGGGTTTCGTGGGTGACGCTAGACACCATATGCTCGGATAAGGCGATTGAGCTCACGATCGAGCGCATTTAGAAATTCTGATCGCTGCTTTTGTGAAAAAGGTGGTGGTCCGCCGGTTTGCTCCATACCGCCGCGAAGGTCTGCCATGATCGCACGCGTGGCGACCGCTCCTCCGATATTGGCGCTGGTGAAGGGTTTGCCGGTTGGCGCCAAAACTGTTGCCGCGGCAACAAGGCAACGTTCGGCTAGTAGGATGTCGGCGGTGACAACCAAACTCGCTTCGTCAGCGTTTTCGGCGATCCAGTCATCAGCCGCATCAAATCCATCGGAGACCATTTGCATCGAAATGAGCGGGTGGTCCGGCGTACGCAGATAGCTGTTGGCCACTAGTGTTACGGGGGTTTTGAGCCGGTAGGCGGTCTTGTAGACCTCCTCCTTCACTGGGCAGGCGTCAGCATCGACCAGAATATGCGTCTTCATGAATGTGCGCGGGCGTGGAAGATGAAGCCAAGTAGGTTCATCAGCAATTGGGCGGCAAGGATCGCAGTGCTGTCGGTCGGGTCATAGTCTGGCGCGACCTCGACCAGATCAATGCCCACCACATGGTTGCGATAGGCCACATGTTGCAGCAGCTCCAACACCTCATAGTAGAGAAAACCGCCATGGCTGGGGGTACCTGTTCCCGGCGCGATAGAGGGGCAAAACGCGTCGATGTCGATCGTGATGTAGATATTGGCCCCTTTGGGGATGCGCTCCAATAGGGCCTCAGGGCCGATGGCACGGCATTGGCGCACAGACAAAATGTCAGAGCCCATGGCGCGCGCATCGGCGTAGCCTTCTTTCGCGGTTGAGCTGACATTGCGGATACCCAACTGGGTCAGGCCCGTCACATACGGTTTTTCGGCAGCGCGACGCATCGGGTTGCCATGGCCATTGCGAACACCGTGACGTTCATCAACAAAATCAAGGTGGGCATCAATTTGCAGAAGATGGATATCGCCTTGATCCGAGAACGCCTTGATGCACGGAATATTGACGGAGTGATCGCCGCCGATGGTGACGGGAAGGGCGCCTGCGCCAAGGGCCGCGCGCACGGCTTTTTCGATGTTGCGGTGCGAGCCATCTGTGTCTGTATGGATGATGTCGGCATCGCCTAAGTCCACGATGCGTACCTCTTCAGGAAGATAGGTCGCGTCATCCTCGTGGTCATAAGCCCCTGCATGGCCGAAAGAAAACAAGGTGGAGGCTTCCCGTACCGCGCGTGGCCCAAACCGTGCGCCGGGGCGATATTGCGTCCCGCCATCAAAAGGCGCGCCAATCACAGCGACATCGGCTTCAATCTTTGACCAATCTTCGACATAGGGCCGTTTTGCGAAAGTCGCGATCCCAACAAAGGGGAGGTTTAGCCTGCCCGCATCATAGCCGTGTTTGCTCATGAAATCCCTCTCATGGTGGTGTTGTCGTCATTTGGCACAAAATACGCTCTTTCGCAGCTTTTGGATCCATGCAATAGGAAACTGTCAAACGAGACCCGCTGCAAGGAGAGTTCGATGCAGATTCGTGAGGCCCTCACATTCGACGACGTATTGCTGGTGCCTGGCGCCTCCTCCGTTCTGCCTTCAGATGCGGATACCCGTACATTCGTTACCAAATCGGTATCAATGAACATTCCGTTGCTTTCCTCCGCCATGGACACCGTGACCGAGGCACGGATGGCGATCGCAATGGCGCAGGCCGGCGGTATTGGCGTGGTCCACCGTAACTTGAGCGTTGATGAACAGTCGAAACAAATTAGACGGGTGAAGCGTTTCGAATCGGGGATTGTATATAACCCTGTGACGTTGACGTCGAACCAGACTCTTGCCGACGCGAAGCAGCTGCAGGAGCGGTACAAGGTCTCTGGTTTCCCAGTTGTCGGCGAAGATGGGTACGTCGTGGGCATCGTCACCAATCGTGACATGCGCTTTGCTTCTGATGATGCGACTCCGGTTCATGCGATGATGACATCTGACAACTTGGCCATGCTCGAGGAGCCTGCCGACTTGGCTGAAGCCAAATCCCTGATGCAGGCGCGTCGGATCGAAAAGCTGCTTGTCGTTAAAGAGGGCAAGCTCACAGGGCTTTTAACGCTCAAAGACCTCGAACAAGCCGTCTTGAACCCACAGGCCTGCAAAGACCAATTGGGACGGCTCCGAGTGGCGGCAGCCTCGACTGTGGGTGATGCAGGGTTCGAACGCTCCGAGGCTTTGGTGGATGCAGGGGTCGATCTAATCGTTATCGACACGGCGCATGGCCATTCCGAAGGCGTGGCTGCGGCGGTTGAACGCGCCAAGAAATTATCCAATGAAGTTCAGGTGATAGCGGGTAATGTCGCTACGGCTGAGGCGACACGCGCCTTGATCGGCGCGGGTGCGGATGCTGTGAAAGTTGGCATCGGCCCGGGCTCGATCTGTACGACGCGGATGGTGGCGGGCGTAGGCGTACCGCAGCTGACGGCTATCATGGATTGTGCAGAGGGAGCTCGAGAGAGCGGGACGCCCGTGATCGCGGATGGCGGCATCAAGTTTTCCGGCGATTTCGCCAAAGCCATCGCGGCAGGTGCATCTTGTGCGATGGTCGGCTCGATGATCGCAGGCACCGACGAGTCCCCCGGCGAGGTGATCCTGTACCAAGGCCGTAGTTTCAAATCCTATCGCGGGATGGGGTCGCTCGGCGCAATGGCGCGCGGGTCTGCGGATCGGTATTTCCAGAAAGACGCCGCCTCTGACAAGCTGGTTCCAGAAGGGATCGAAGGGCAGGTGCCTTACAAAGGCTCGGCAGGCACGGTGATTCATCAATTGGTCGGCGGATTGCGGGCAGCTATGGGCTATACCGGCGCGGCGACTATTGAAGACATGCATACGCGTGCGAACTTTGTTCGGATTACCGGCGCAGGCTTGAAAGAAAGCCATGTGCATGACGTTCAAATCACCCGCGAAGCGCCCAACTACCGGATCGGCTAAGTGACCCCGGCGGCGCGGTTGTCTGCCGCGATTGAGGTTTTGGACAGCTATTTGGATGGTGTGCCGCTTGAAAAATCTCTGACGAACTGGGCACGGCGGTCTCGGTTTGCGGGTTCCAAGGACCGCGCGGCCATTCGTGACATAGTTTTTGACTGTGTACGCAATCGGAACTCCTATGCTGCAAGCAGCGGTGCGTTGACAGGGCGCGGACTTGTTCTCGCTTGGGCGGATGCGAGCAATGGGATCAACAAAACCGCCGAGATGTTCAGCGGTGAGAGGCATGCGCCCGCACCGTTAAGTGCATCTGAACAAGCATACCTTTCCGCCGAAAGCGATAACTTAAGTTGCGCCGAGGCACTCGATTTGCCGGATTGGCTAATATCTGATTTTCGCGACAGCTACGGATCGAAGACGGCTGAGATAGCGAATGTCTTACGGCAACGCGCACCGGTCTTTTTGCGTGCGAATGTGGCCAAAGCCGACCGCGACCAATGCGCGGCACTTTTGGCGGATGAGGAGATCGAAACCCGGCCACACCCCTCCATTGCGACAGCACTTGAGGTCACAGCCAACGCGCGGCGCGTCTCGGTTTCGCGGGCATATCTCGAAGGGTTTGTGGAAGTCCAAGATGCGTCCTCTCAAGCGGCCTGCCTTGCCTTGCCCGCGGCGACACGCATGCTCGACTTTTGCGCAGGCGGCGGCGGCAAGACCCTGGCCTATGGCGCGCTTCACGACAGCAAGTTGTTTGCGCATGATGCAAATGCCAGCCGCCTTAAGGATCTTCCGGCGCGTGCGCGCCGCGCGGGGGTTCGTGTGACGTCTCTTTCGTCCAACCAAGTCAGATCGCAAGCCCCCTTTGATTTGGTGATTGCGGATGTTCCTTGTTCCGGCAGCGGGACATGGCGGCGGTCGCCTGCAGGAAAGTGGTCCTTGACCCGCGAAAAGTTGGACGAACTTATACGACTGCAAGCGCGTATTCTCGACCAGGCAGCTGACCACGTTATTGACGGTGGCTGCCTTGCTTTCATGACCTGCTCGGGCTTGAAAGCTGAAAACGAAAACCAGGTCGCAGCTTTTTTGGAGCGCGATGATCGTTTTTCGCTTGCGCGCGAAAAGAGAATTTTCCCGAGTTCTGAGGGTGACGGCTTTTATTACGCTCACTTGACCCGGGTCTCATTGTCTTCCTAACCTTTTGGAAAGGGTGAAAAATGGGAAAGCAGTTAATAATAGATTAACGCTTTTTCGCGAAGCTTGGTGAAAAGGCATATTTGGAGGGATCCCGCGTGCTGCACAGCGAGGTACCTGAACGAGGGAAGCATATTTTGGCAGGAAGGCATTTTGGGGGTGCGGGCTTTTCGGTCATAGCTGGCGCGGGGCTGTTGATAGCAGCGGGTTTTGTTGGCGAAAGCCCTGTTAAATTCATCCTGATCGCGGTCGGTTTACTGCTGATCGTTGCGGCCATTGCTCTTGTGAAACGATCCTTTGCCAACGCCCCTGCGAGCCGTGAGCTGCGCAATCTGATTTTCAACGATAAGCGCAGTATATTTGTGACGGCCGCTTCGGGCGAAGTTCTGACACGCAACAGCGCTGCCTTGCGCGTCTTTGGCGATCGTCCAGCGGAGGTTTTGGAAGATGTTTTGTCTGACCAAATCCCGAATGTGGGTCCTGTCGTGTTTCGCCTTCAATCCAAAACGGCGCGAGAAACGTCTGCGCAGGAAGACGTCGCGACACCAGAGGGCAGTTACAAGTTTTTGGTTCACCGCATTCCTGGCGACAAATTTCTTTGGGCGATAGAAAACAGCACTGATTTCGCAAAGGAGAGGGGCGATATCGAGGCCATCGGGCTTCCCATCCTGATTTCCAAGGCGGGCGGGACGGTTGCATATATGAATGAAGCAGCACGCCGCATAGCGGAAACACGTGTGAAATCCCTCGATCAGATCTTTACCAAGGTGCCCGACTCCAGCGGTGAAGTGCATAAGATAAAGACTGAAGAAGGCGAGCAAAGCGTCCAAGTCATGGTGAACAAAGGTCCATCCGGGCGGACCGAATATGTTCTCATTCCCTATGATCAAGAAAACGCTGTTGCTTCGGGCGTGGCCAATTTCCGACTGCTCGAAGACTTTCCGGTGGCATTGGTGCGCATCCGCCCCAACGGGCAAATTGTTCAAGCCAACAAGCTGTCCCGCAAACTTCTGTCCATAGAGCATGGCGCCAATGATCTGTTCAAAGACCTTATTGGTGGACTTGGACGTCCTGTGAGCGATTGGTTGGCTGACGCGGCCGAGGGCCGTTCGCTACACCAAACTGAAGTGATCCGTGCCAAACGCGAGGATGAAGAACGCTACCTGCAAATAACGCTTGGACGTGAGATCGAGAATGGCGAGGTGATGCTCGTTGCCATGATCACCGACGCGACTGAGCTCAAAACGCTTGAGGCACAATTTGTCCAGAGCCAGAAAATGCAAGCTATTGGCCAGCTTGCGGGCGGCGTGGCCCATGATTTCAACAACCTGCTTACCGCAATCTCGGGCCACTGCGATTTGCTGATGTTGCGCCACGACCCCGGCGATATGGACTACAGCGACCTGGAACAGATCAACCAAAACGCCAACCGGGCGGCGTCACTTGTGAGCCAGCTTTTGGCCTTCTCGCGCAAACAAAATCTTCAGCTCGAAGTGCTCGATATGCGCGACACGCTGTCCGACCTGACCCATCTGCTCAACCGTCTCGTCGGGGCGCAAATTTCACTCAACTTGCTACACGACCCGCAGCTGCAATCGGTACGCGCCGACCGCAGGCAACTTGAGCAGGTAATCATGAACCTCGTGGTGAACGCGCGCGACGCAATGGGCGGTCAAGGTGGTGAGATCACGATTGAGACGCGGAACGCAAAACTTCAAAGCGATATGAAGCGCGATCGCGCCGTTGTTCCGCGCGGTGACTACGTGGTTGTCAAGGTACGAGATAACGGATCGGGCATCTCTTTCGACAAGTTGTCGAAGATATTCGAGCCTTTCTACACCACCAAACGTACCGGCGAAGGGACCGGTCTTGGCCTTTCGACAGCCTACGGGATCGTGAAACAATCGGGAGGGTTCATTTTTGTCGACAGCTCGGTCGGGCAGGGAACCGAGTTCACAATCTTCTTTCCGACTTATGACCGCCCCGAGGTCCAGGAAGAAGCAGCGCATGACACAGCCAGTGGGCCAGATGTCGGCCCAATCGACGGCGTAGTGCTTCTCGTTGAAGACGAGGCCCCAGTGCGCGCTTTTGCAAGCCGTGCGTTGCAATTGCGCGGATTCAAAGTCTTGGAAGCAGCCTCTGGCGAAGAGGCGCTCGCCATCCTTACCGAAGACAATCTTAGCGTCGATATCGTTGTTACCGATGTGGTTATGCCTGGGCTCGACGGGCCAAGCTGGGTCAAACAAGCCCGTGTCGAACGCCCCGATTTGAAAGTGATCTTCGTTTCAGGCTATGCGGAAGAAAATTTCAACCACGATCAATCCGATATCCCGAATTCGATTTTCCTACCAAAACCGTTCTCTCTGAATGAGCTGACTTCAACGGTGCGGGGGCAACTTTCAGAACTCGCAGCTTAAAAGGATTTGGCCGCTTCAGCATGTAGCTCAAAGTCGCGTGCGAAGCGTTCCTTGACGGCATTTTTCAGGTCAGTGGAGAGAGCGACATCCATTTTTGGCGACGCGTTGACGTGGTCCAAAACGATCTCTCGTTTCAAACGATCGGACAGGAAGCTGATAAATGGGCCGAAATCCTCGTAGACAAAGAGATGATCGACGGCCAATTCACCCGCGTCATTACATAAAAACCGAGACTGAGCGCCGATATTTGCAAAGTCGGGCGGGGTCTCGGACACATAGGCCTCCACAAAGTCGTCGAAGCTTTTGTTCTCAGTGCTGTTCTTATGTCCCGCCAAGGCCGACCTGCGCCTATAGCGATACCAGCTGCCGAGCCAAGAAACGGGCTCGCGGATCATCGCGATAGTTTCAACAGGCGCCAAGTTCTTTCGCTCAAAAATTTTCCTGAACTTTCTTTCGTAACCCTTTGCGTTTGTGTGTTTTATTCCGGGCGGGTCGCGAAACACGGCTGAGGCGCGCCGGTGGAGTGCGCGCTCGACCGACGTACTGCCTGTCTTAGGCACCGCGAGATAGACAAGACGTTCTGGGAAGAAGACCAGCATCGACAGGCACTAGTCTAGAAAAAAATGGGTTTGTCTAAACCGACATTCCCCAAGTGGCCTTCCGTCCGACATCAAGATCGCCTGATTTTGTCCT
>JAPORH010000058.1:0-13784 GCA_026710325.1 Litoreibacter sp.
GTGGCCAAGGTGAGGATTGAGGCACCGGTAAAGGGCGAAAGCCACCGGAAAACAGCAACTCCCCGCACCTACAGCAGGGCGCGCCTCTCCCTGACTCTACTAAACTGGACGATGTGGTGCCTGACGAAGACACACGGGCCGAGGTTACATTCGCGGTTTCTGGCATAACCGCGAAAGTCGCTGAAACCGAAACGATTTTGGCAGCGGCCAAAGCAAACGGGCTAAACATCCCATCAGGTTGCGCATTCGGTGTTTGCGGAACGTGCAAGATTCTGAAAACCGAGGGCGAGGTGCACATGGTCCACAATGGCGGCATCTCCGAGGACGATATTGCCGAAGGCTATATCCTGGCCTGCTGTTCAAACCCAATTGGCAAAGTATCAGTCGGTGTTTGATATGCTGAGACTTTCCCAACCTGAGGGAATGCAAGCTTTACCCCATTGGATGGGGGAATAGCGCGTGCCGTTGGAACGTACCATTTTCCAACTGGACATAGGGTCTGTACCAGATCACGTTGCCCAAGAAATGGGGCATTTGGGGTACGCCCAATGGTTAGGTGCCCTGCAAGGTGATGCGGGGTATCGTGTCGAAGCTATGCGAGCCTTTGATCTAGCGAAACCATTCGTCCGAACCTCACCTGCAGTTGCCGTCTTCTGCCAACAGCTTTTGGATTCTGTTGCATCGCCGCTCAAGCCACTGGAACTAAAGCTACCGCTACGCGCCCGGCGCGGTGGGGCCAAGGCACGTCGGGATAAACTCTAGATCATGCGTACTTTTCCACCGGAACGAATTGTTTGTTTGACAGAGGAAACGGTCGAAACACTCTACCTCCTGGGTGAAGAGGACCGCATCGTGGGGGTGTCGGGTTACGCGGTTCGACCAAAACGCGTGAGGAAAGAAAAGCCGCGTGTGTCCGCATTTACCTCCGCCGATATCCCCAAAATTCTGGCGCTGTCACCTGATCTCGTCCTGACCTTTTCGGATCTACAGGCTGATATTGCCGCCGAACTCATCCGAGCAGGCATCGCTGTCATGGCCTACAACCAAAGGGACATCGCAGGCATCCTCTCGATGATCCGCCACCTGGGGGCCACTGTAGGACAAGGGGGCAGAGCTGCTCGGCTAGCAGACCACTACGAAGAACGACTGGCGACAATATCCGCAAAAGCACAGCAGCGCCCGCGCCTCAAAGTGTATTTTGAGGAATGGGACGAGCCGATGATTTCCGGCATCCGCTGGGTCTCAGAACTGGTCGAGATCGCAGGGGGCCAGGATGTCTTTCCCGATTTGGCTCAGCAAGCCGCCGCAAAAGATCGGTTCGTGACATCTGACCACGTGATCGCAGCCGCCCCCGACGTCATCCTCGCGTCTTGGTGTGGCAAAAAAGTAAGACCTGAGAAAATCGCAGCGCGGCCGGGATGGGACACCATCCCAGCAGTCCGTTCGGGCCGGATAATCGAGATCAAATCCCCTCTCAGCCTTCAACCCGGACCAGCAGCACTCACCGATGGATTAGATGCAATCCTGGCCGCGTTGGCTCCAGCAAATGAGATGCTGTCATGAACATCGCAAGCCCCTGCACAGGCATATGCAAACTCGATGAAGCTACTGGTTGGTGCTTGGGCTGTGGACGTACTGGCGAAGAAATGGACGGGTGGCGCATTCAATCGGAAGAAGCCCGGCAAGCGGTATGGGATCAAATACCGGGGCGATTGAAAGAGCTGGGCGTCACGTGCCGCAGGCAGCCATGGACCACAGACGATATCCGCGCCTTTGTGATTTCAACGTTAGAAGCCGGACATGGCACCTGGGTGATCGGCGTTGTCGGAGCCGTCGCTGAGTTCACCGCCGCTCAGGACGAAGAAGTTGAGGTGCACGTCGATGGTGATGACATCACTGCTTTCACGAAGAACGGCGCTTTACGTGTGAAAATCAAAGATGACATTCGCGCGCTCGCCTTTGATCCACCCCACTGGGAGCGAGAGGCTCGGATTGTTATTGCGGTCAAAAGAGAACGCGGACGCCTGCCTGTCGCCTCAGGTGTTGAGGATTTAGGTCCGGATACCGATGCTCTATTGCAAGAGCAGAATACCAAGCTCTACGATCTTGGGTTAGGCCGAAAGGAAGGACGTTTCTGTGTCCGATTGGGTGATGGAGCAGCGCGAGAGGCGCTTAATGGTTCAACCGGACTCACGTTTCCGCAGGCGTTACCCATGATCGCTGGTCAATTGGTCGCTGAAAGCCCGACACGCGTTGTCGAAAGTGCGCTTGGACGCATCGAAGTGCAGGGACAGATCCCTCCCCCTGATGCGAAATCACCTGATGGGCCTCACACGCATCTTTTGCCAGATCACATCGAAACCGGGCGAGCGTTGCCCGTCGGTATGGATTTGCCACGCGCATACCTGCCGGGAGCTATCTTCTACCCGCCGAAGTGATCAATGCGCTGCTGTGGCCAGCTCCATGCCGAACTTATGGTCGGGATAGTCGTAGCCTTCGAACGTGATTTCCCTTTCATATGTCATGCCGATCTTCTGCAAGACGCGTACTGATTGTCGGTTGTTTGGATCGACGATGGCAACGACGGATTTTGTGTTGGGCAGCCGCGTTGCGTGCGCAACCATGCCCCGTGCAGCCTCGGTCGCAAACCCATGACCCCAGTAGTCATGACCCAAGCGGAAACCAAGCTCGGCTTCACCGCTGCTCACACGATAAGGGTCGTTCATGAGCGAAATGTACCCGATCAATGGCCCCTCCGATTTCAGGCAAATGGCCAGCATCAGCGGTAGGCCGTGATTTGTGGCGGATTGCATCGCGCGCTTCAACCATTCGCGGCAGGCGTCATGATCACGCGCGCCATCATCGCTGAAAGCCATAACGTTAGGATCGCAGAGGATCGCTTCGACTCGGCGAAGATCATCATCGCGAAACGGCCTAACAGTCAGGCGGTCGGTCTCGATCATGTCTCACTACTTTTTTCCAGACATAGGCAGGTTCAGCAAGCGTGCCATACTGACGCCATAAATGAACTCATTCCCATTCAACGCATAGTCTTGCGACACACCTTCTCGTTCAAACCCCATGGGTTTTTAGAGACTAATAAAGAGTGCGTTGTCCGTATTCTCTGATTGCGACGAGGCTCAGAGTTCGCGCTTGCAGCGAATGACCGCAAAGCAGGCTGCGACCGCAGCATTTTGAGCGGGTAGTGAATGGCAGGATTGGGCCGTAGTCGACCGAATGAAACGGGGTCAAATACAGTTTTTGCGGATGCTTTGAAGTTCGTATTAAGCCCTCAGTGACCGATATTGAGGGCTGGGAAAATGGCGCTTGCGAAACGAAAAAGCACCTAACATGTTAGCCGGTGATTTCTAATCTGACCACTTAGCAATACGACGATGGACCAGTTGATCGTCTTTTGGTCAGGGGTGAACATCTAGTTGATATTTCTTTGGCGAGTCTTCGCATCGACCCAGTCAAGGAACTCATGTATCGGCATTGGCTTCGCATGGACATAACCCTGCTGGGTAGGACATCCAATAGCGGCAAGACGGTTTGAAACAGGATAGCTTTCCACACCTTCCGCTATCACCTTGACCGAGAGGGCTTTGGCGATGTCCAGAACACTAGACACTAGATGTGTATGATCAATGTCGATCTCCATAGGCAGGATCAATTCGCGCGCAATTTTTAGCCGTTCAGGTTTAAGTGCTACCAAGCCAAGAATAGACGTTCGACCCGTTCCGAAATCATCTATTTCTATTTGGACATTCGCATCGCGTAGAGAGTCGATCTGCCACATGAACGCGTCGCTTGGCATGTCAACAAACACAGTTTCGAGGAGTTCAACCGCAATCCTTGTTTCACTCGACTTAGACAGTTCGATGATACGGTCGACGTAGTCCTTATTTTCGATGTTCTCAGAAACGACGTTTAATGAAAGCTGGGGCAAGACTTTGTTATGGAGCTTCACAAATTCGCAGAGTTTCTCCAACATCAACTCGTCGATCTTGGTGATGAGACCAGACTGCACTGCAGCAGGCATAAAGGAGCCCGGCGGCACAACTTTCCCGTCTTCTCGCACCCATCTTACAAGGGCTTCAGCGCCCACCAAATTGCCAGTTAGAGCGTCAATCTGAGGTTGCAGAAATGGCTCGAAATTTCGGTTTTCAATCGCTTCGAGAAGCATCTGAACCATATCTCTTTCTTGCTTGGCACGTTGGCTAATTTGCGGATTTGTTGTAACAGTTTGATTTCGGCCCAAACGTTTCGCTTCATACAAAGCGTCATCAGCAGCCGACAAAAGAGAGTCCGGAGTCGGTTTGGCAGCGACGCTTTCAGTAGACGCAATACCCACACTTACGGTTAACCGGCGTGACGTCGTCGAACTCGCGTGAAAAATGTCGGCGATCTTAAGAGATTTGTGCAAGGTGGCCGCGACTGCGGTAGCTTCTCGCGTCGTTGCTTCCAAGACCATCGCGAATTCTTCTCCGCCATATCTTGCGACCATATGTCCTGTGTCCAAGCCAAGTTGTTGAAGAAGCCCTGCAAACAACACTAGCGCTTCGTCACCAGCTTGGTGGCCGTAATAGTCGTTGAACGCTTTGAAGTGGTCGATATCAATCAACAATACGGATATCGCCTGTCCGCTGGCTTCTGATTTTTTGAACGCTTCGTCAAGGCGGCGTTCTAAAGTCGCCCTGTTATAAATGCCTGTCAGCCCGTCGGTTTCCGCAAGACGTTTTAGGCGTTTGTTGGCCTCCTCGAGCTTACTTGTGCGGTCCTTTACCGCCGAGCGCAGAACCTCATTAAAGTCGACTGCGGCATCTCGCGTTTTTTCGATCTCAGCTATGGAGAGGCCCACGACCGTCGTCAAATCCTCAAAGTTGTCACCTAGATCTGCAATCTCCGTGTTGGATAAAAGTTTGGGCACTAATGGCGCCACGAACTCGTCAGCCTTTGGCCGCCACGAACGGACGCATTTAGATAGGTCAGTTGCATATCGCGCCAAAGCTGCGAAGACGATCATGTATAAAAGAAAACCGAACAGAACGTTTTTGGCAGTTGTAACAACAAAGAAAGTCAAAAGTCGGTCGACAATTTCTGGGGCCACGATTGAGCGATCAACGAGAATGTCAATCCGTCCAAACTCCTGATCGGGGTCGCGTGGATCAAAGAATGGTTCCGAAAGGACAATAGTATCGCGCGACCCAACGAAAGCGAGCTTCGGCAAAGTCGGCGAAACCTCCCGTCTTTCAAATATCATGTCCTCGCCATCACTTACGATCCGTACGCCGGTTATCGCCCTTTGAGTAAAAAGACCTGACACCACGTTTTCGGCAGCATTCATGTCGATATTGTAAGCGGCAGCAGTGGCAGAAGGCACCACGCTTGTAAGAAAGTTGCGCGCAGCGTTCTCAACCGCGGCCTTTTCGCGTGAGAGGTCAATCATCATAGTGGTAGCTGCTGCGGCGAGACCCAAAATCAGCATCAGCGCAAGTGTTTTTCGAAGAAGTACATTCCCAAGCGCATTTCGGCGATGCTTGTGGCGTCGCTCGTTTAACGAAGTGATTTTGTCCAGCCAGTGTGACATGTTGGGTTTGGTCGGGTTTTCATACGTGCGACTTTGTCAATCATGTTGGCTAACTCGATATCGAAAAGAACCTCCAAAGATTCGGACTTCGAAAAGTGACAAAGTACGGAAAATCTTATCGAAATAGGGGCGAACAGAACGATTTCTTAGTCTTGTCTGGCTTAAGTGCAGCAACCCTAAGGCTAGGAGAACGGTATGATCAGAAAAATCGCGACAGCTTTCGTAATCAGCATAGCGACTTCAGCACAGGCGGATATTTCTGTCACATTCGCGCTTGCGGACAACTACGCACCTTTGATGAGCAGCGATGGCGGCATCGCTGGAGACATCATAGATGAGGTTAACGAACGCCTAAACGGCGAATATAAGATCGAAGTAGAATCGGTGCCTTGGGCACGGGCCGTCAAACTTGTCGAATCTGGTCGCGCCCAAGGCCTTGTTGGGACCTACTACCGCCCAGAGGTCCGACCCTGGATCAACCCTTACTCTGAGCCGTTGCTTCAAGATCCAGTGAGCGTCTTTTGCCGCGAAGGCGTCGGCGATCCGTCCTGGGATTACCCGAACGACTTTGCCGGACTGGTTTTTGGATATTTGATAGGGTCATATGCGGGGGGAAGTGACTTTGATGCCATGCGTGATGCTGGTGCAATAACTGTAGAAGAAAGCTCTTCCTTATCCGTGAATCTTCGCAAGCTAAAAGCTGGCAGGATAGACTGCTTCGTAGAGGGTAGATTTGCGATTCTTTCTGAAATTGCGGGTATTGGGGGTATCGAAGGGTTGGAGATTATCAATGATGTCTCCAAAGAAGACTTCTATGTTGGCTTTGAGAGCGAGTGGGCAAGCAGTCCAAGCGCCGCGGATTTCATTTCCGCTTTCAATGCAACTATCCAAGAAATGCACAAAGACGGAACCATTGATCAACTGCTAGCGGATGGTCTCAACAATAAGCTTCAAGCCAAAAGGACCAGCGGTTAAACCACGAAGGCCTGCTAGTATAAGTTTTTTAATAAAAGAATATACACGGGCTAGGGTGGGGATACTGCTGGTTTAGAATTAGTTTCTGATTTCTCACATATCTCGATTGAGGATTTTCAGAAGATAAAGACCATCTTGATCTGCTTTTGTCTTACTTCACTAATACTCGATGTTTGATTTCCAAGTACTGATAGAAATTTTTGCCCCGCTGAATATAAATCCGACGGCTTTCAGTTCTTGCTCATGCAGCGTATGGCCGGTTCGACGGGTTGCATTGCAGAGATAGAGCCCTCCATCAACGGTAGCTCAGGGCCGTCCTGGTTGCGGAGGCGCGCCTATACGGAGATTATACGCGGCCTGCGAGAGGTCGACAGTAAGCCCGAGCCAACCGCTCCTTATGATAACGCCGAGAGTCCGTGTTGAGTTCAAACGTAGCCCTTAGGCCGTTGGCCCGTTGGCCCGAACGACTGACCTAACCAATTTAGTCAGCATTTGCTCGGTTGCTTCCAAATCCAGCGTAAGAGATCGTGCCGTCACAGAATATCCCTCGAAATATGGGACAAGCAGCGCCTTCAGCTTTTCGCGGGAATGCTGGTCTGCGTCATTGCCCAAAGCATAAGTCGCCATGACGTCCGCGAAACCGTCGTAATAGTTCATCAAGGCGCGATCGATGACGTCGCTTCGGCTTGAGATAGCCCAGATTTCCCGAAAGGCACGGCACATGTCGCTGATCTCGACGCCATGCGCGAGGCCTGAGCGTACAAGAAACCGGATACGATCGCGCTGCGTTTGGGCGTCGCTTGCCTCGGTCAGCCTCAACAGACTTGACGTACATTCGTCGAAGTAACGACTGACCATCGCGACCAAGACGTCGTCTCGGGACTTGAAGTAGTACTGCACGTTGCTCAAGCGCATCCCTGCGCAATCAGCAATCTTGCGCAGCGTAAGACCTGAATCGCCGGTCTCGACCAAGAGCTTCAGCGCGCAGTCCAGAATTTGGTTTTCTTTGCTTGAACGTTTGTCCATCGGAATTCGCCGGTGCCTCCATTTCTAAAGGGCTCCTTAGGGGCTTCCCTCAGTTTCGGCAACAAAACCCACAGTAGGGGATTGACCCTTTTGGTCAAGCGACCTAAATAAGTTTGGTCAGATGACCAAATTCAAGATAGCGCACATGACAAAAGCCCTCCGCACGCCAGACGCTCGCTTTGAAGCTTTGTCGGACTATCCGTTTGACCCGCACTACGTCGAGGACCTTCTGGGGTACGAGGGCCTTCGCGGGCACTATGTCGATGAAGGCGACCCAAACGCAGAAGAGGTCTTTCTCTGCCTGCACGGTGAGCCGAGCTGGAGCTACATCTATCGCAAGATGATCCCCGTATTCGTCGGTGCAGGTGCCCGCGTTATTGCGCCTGATTGGCTGGGGTTCGGGAAATCTGACAAGCCCGTCGATGACGAAGCTTATTCCTTCCACTGGCACCGCAATTACATGCTTGCACTGATCAAACATCTCGACCTGCGGAACATCACGTTGGTGGTGCAGGATTGGGGTGGTGTTCTGGGGCTTACGCTTCCTCAAGAGATGCCGGAGCGGTTCAAACGCCTCCTGATTATGAATACTGGCCTGATGGCCGGGCCTGTCAACATACCTGCCTTTGACGAATGGCAGGCGGACATCGACTCTGATCCCGATGTGCCCATCGAGTTCATAATGCAGAAGAACGAGCCGAGCATCACAGAGACCATTGCCCAAGCCTATGCTGCACCTTTCCCGGATCAGACTTACAAAGCCGGCGTGCGTAAGTTTCCGTATCTGATTGCCAGATCGATGGACGCGCCAGGTGTCGACACCTCACAGCAGGCTGCCGGGTTTTGGTCCACCCAATGGACGGGCCAAAGCTTCATGGCCATCGGTATGAAGGACAAGATGCTTGGGCCGGGCGTCATGAACCACATCAGGACGTTCATCAAAGGCTGCCCCGAACCATTGGAGATCGCCGAAGGCGGGCACTTTGTGCAGGAAACCGCTGGACCTCTGATTGCGCAGAAGGCTCTGGAACGCTTTGGCCTGGCTAAGGGGTAACACCATGAAGACCCAAGAAGAAATCAAAGCATTCCTTGATGCTTGGTGAGACGCGTGGTCGAGCCAAGACATCAAAGGCATTCTCTCCTTGTTTGCCGAAGAGTTTCGGTTTGAAGACATCCCCATCGGCCTTCACGCCGCCAACAAGGCAAAGATGCGAGAGGTCTTGGAGACAATCTTTGAGGGCGTGCCGAACTTCAAGATGGACATTCTCGAGCATCAAATCGGCGACGGTTTTGTCGTTACCACATGGACCCAGTCCGGAAACATGACGGTTAAGGGTTACGGGCTCGATCTTAAGGACCGTGCCTACGAGGTGGTAACGACTTCGATCATTGGGCTGTCCGCGGAGGGATTGATCACATCGGTTTCCGACAACTGGAATGTTGGTGTGTTCTACTAACAATCGACAGTGTGAAAGACGCCTCGCGCTGCATCGGTGCACATATTTGCATCTGAAAGGTAGTAATCGGAAAACCAAATGGCAACTTTGCCGCCCAGTTCCAGTCTGTTAATCGCCAAATCTCGCTGTCGCAGCGAATGGCCGGCCTGGCGAACCCGAACTGCGGCACTGATGGCGCCAACGAAAGTCTCTTATGGGCAGCCAGCGTCCGTAAGTCGTATTCCGAGTACCTACGTCGCACCATTGTAAGCGGCGTTGCCTAAGTCGTTGTCCCGCTCCACGGCTTCGGCATTTCACGCGCAATAACTTTGACTGCGCGATCAATGAATTCGCGCACTTTTGGATCGATGTATTCGCGATCTGCATATACCAAAGAAATCGGAAGCTCGGTCCCGATCTCTTCCAACAGAACAGGGACTAGTCGGCCCGCGTGAATATCCTCTGCAACGACGGCAGAAGCTATGAGTGCGCATCCAAGCCCATCGAGACAGGCTTG
Organism: Litoreibacter sp.; assembly: GCA_026710325.1. Taxonomy (GTDB): domain Bacteria; phylum Pseudomonadota; class Alphaproteobacteria; order Rhodobacterales; family Rhodobacteraceae; genus Litoreibacter. Next base: position 9,545 of record JAPORH010000058.1, read on the forward strand.
CTGCAAGATGCCGATATCATTGGCTGCAAGACGTCCGTTCACAGCAACTGTGCCGCCCGAACGAAGTGGCCAGTTCCTATTTGAAGTCCATTCTCCGGCGAACCCAAGTAAGCAATCATGCTTTCGGAGGTCTGAGGCCTTGAACAGGGTGGGAGCACTGTTCAGATAGTCGGGCGCTGCGACGACAATCTGCCTATCAGTATGGATCAAGCGCGCAATCAAATCTTGATCCTTTACTGGCCCGATCCGCATTGCAACGTCGACGCCATCTGCAAGAAGATCGACGTAGCGGGTGGTGGATTGCACCTCGAGTTTTACCTCTGGGAACTCGCGTAGAAACGCTGTGAAGAGCGTTGGGAAAAGCGCGCCCGCAAGTGATACGCGCAACAGCCCGCGTGGGGTGTCATCCAAACGCCGGACTGAATCCCAGGCCGCATCAGCATCCGCGATGATCCTTTCTGCACGTTTTAGCAATTCTTCCCCGGCATGCGTCAGCGCCAGCCGCGTTGTGCGCCGCACAATCAAACGGACGCCAAGATCAGCTTCAAGTGCTACAATGCGGCGCCTGAGAGTTGCTCGCGGAACGCCTGTGCCTCGTGCGGCCTCTGAGATGCTGCCAGCGCGAATGACAGCCAAGAACTCACGCATCCGGTCAAGGCTCGGATTGTGCTTCAAGTGAGCAGGTACTGTAAAATTTTCCGGCCTAGTTCGATCCATGAAGCAAGTCTATCCTTGGGACAACAGGAAAGGAATGACCCATGCTTGATATCGCGAATTTTGACCACATTGGCATCCGCATCAGTGATAGGGAGGCATCTGTGTCCTTCTATGAACGACTCGGCTTCGAAATGATTGCTGATGGCGGTTATGAAAAAGGCCATCCGGTGGTTATGCTTCACCCGTCGGGCATCAACATCAATCTTCTCGGTCCTGTAAATGCCAAGGCTGGAGAAAATGTGTTGATGGATGACGCCAAGAAATATCCGGGCATCACACATCTGGCAGTGAAGGTTAAAAACGCAGAGGCCACCGAAGCTTTTGTGGAAGATCAAGGTATAGCCATCACGGGACATCGCGAATTCCGCGGCACCAAAACGATCTTCATCCGCGACCCAGATCGTAACGTCCTCGAGTTGGTTGGCCCAGGGCCATCGGTGGCCGAGCTAGTCGCTGACGCTGTTCACGCTGGTTGAGGAGGGATGGATGATGCAACCCGTTCAAACACGATACAGCACAGTCGATGCTTTACAGTTCCCGGCGGCCATTACGCTTCGCGTTTTGCTCTCGGGGTCACAAACCAACGGAAGCCACGCGATATTTGAGGATATTGTAGAACCGGGTGTCGGACCCGGTCGCCACATCCATCACGAACAGGATGAGACATTCTTCTTTCTCGAAGGGTCTTTTGACTTCGAAATCGACGGTGTCCTCTATCACATGGGGCCAGGTGACATTAGCTTCGTCCCAAGAGAGACTGTCCACGCATTCAAGAACGTGGGAGCAACAAGCGGACGTCTCAGGTACATGTTCACGCCTGCGCTCAAGGCAAAAGAAATGTTCCGCGCGTTTTTTGCTGAGCAAGAGTCTGGCGGCCTGACGCCGGAAGCGATGGAGGAGATCGCTAAACAGCACAACCAGTCTTTTGTGGGTGATCCGCTGTGAGTGGTTTTGGGGCGCAAAAAACCATGAGTCGCTGACAAGGCGCAACGTCCGCTCTCGGGAAGCTGCGACGCGTCATCACTGTATAGCTTTAAAGGCAGGATTGGGCCGTCCCTGCTCAGCGTGGCATCCTAGAACATAAGAATGCTGCGCTGCATTTGAAGTCAGTTTTGAGCCCACTTTGACAAATGCTGCGGTAAGCACGAACGTCCGTTGCCGGGTATTTCGCGCGCTGTCGTTGGGGATCTAATCCGATTGATTATGCTTGCATCTCTTCCCTGATCCAATCTCGGAAGGCTTTGACTTGCGGCTGCCGTCGGCTGCCCAAAGGTTCGACAAACCAGTAGGAGATATCTGACCGAAAACGACCTGGAAGAGCTTGGACAAGTTGACCCGTGGCAATCGCATCCTGCGCCAAAGTCTCGAGTGCCAGGAAAACGCCTTGACCCGCAGCAGCCGCGTCAAGGCACAGCGATGCGTCTGAGAACACGGGGCCATCGCCCAAAACTGCATCTGACGCATCGTTTGGCCCAAGCCAGGTGTCCCAGCCGAAGAGTTGGTTTTTTCTTTCGCGGATGATCGGGACGCACGCCAAATCGTCAATCTCAATCAAGCGTTCTGACACGGACGGCGCGCAAACGGGAAAGACATGCTGAGGTAAAATCTCTTCGACCTTAAGTCCTGGCCAATCCCCGCGGCCCACGCGAATACATGCGTCTATGTCGCCTGGCACGGGTGAAACGTTCATAGCCGATGCATCGATGCGAACACGTATGTCAGGTCGCAAATCCGCGAAACGGCCCAGTCGTCTTACAAGCCATTTTGCAGCGAAAACGGGGGCAACCGACACAGTAATTGTGTCTTCAAGTGTGGACTGTGCCGAGGCAACACCCCGCGCAAGTGCTGCAAACCCTTCGGTCAAGCTGGCTGCGAGGTCCTTTCCCGTCTGCGTGAGCAAAAGCCCCTTTGAGGTTCGGTCAAAGAGTTTCCGGTCAAGTTGTGCTTCGGCCTTAATGATCTGTTGGCTGACAGCCCCCGGGGTAACGCCAAGTTCCGAAGCGGCCAATCGAAGAGAGCCCAGCCGGGCTACAGCCTCTACAGCACGCAAAGCCGAGAGATTGGTTTGGGCAAAAGAAACCATATAGATTCTCTATACAGAGGAATAGAAAAAATCGTTTAACAGAGGGAATTGTGTACGTCTATGTACCAGCGATGCTATTCCAAAAACATATCCCTCTCCATCGATGTCTCTTGCGGCTGCCAAGGCTCCGCCGTCCGCAAGAAAATCCTTGCCCTCAAAGCAGGTGTTCCGACCCATTTTGCCATCCTGCGCTTCGCAACATGAGCCCACGCGAATTGGCAGATCTTCCACTGCCGCGGTTCACGAATTGTAAGGAACCGGATGCAGATAACCAGATCTCGCTATCAAGACCATGAAACCAAGAAAGGCTTCAAGCATGACAATCCACCCGGCAATTGCCTCTGACAACGTGGCCCTCGTGACCGGAAGCGGTGCAGGTATCGGCCTCGCAATTGCAAAGCGACTGGCTGACGCGGGCATGAAACTGGTTTTGATCGATAACAGAGCGGACGCGTTGGACGCTGCCGTCGACACTCTGGCCGGACGTGCCGTTATGGCAGTGACGGCCGATGTCTCAGACCGCGCAGCTCTCGAAGACGTTCGCACGCAAGTCACTGAACGCTTTGGCGGCGTTGATGTCTTGGTTAACAATGCCGGGATCGAACCGCCGAATGATATCTTCGGATCCCTTGAGACTTGGCGCAAGGTTTTGGACGTAAACCTGTGGGGTGTCATCAATGGTTGCCAAGTTTTTATTCCAGGCATGCTGTCCCGCGCCCGCCCGGGTCTGGTCATCAATACCGGCTCGAAACAGGGGATCACCGCACCGCCGGGCAACCCGGCCTAAAATATGTCTAAGGCTGCGTTGAAATCCTACACAGAGGCGTTGGAACATCATCTGCGCAACACCGACGGTCCGCGCATTACGGCGAACCTTCTGATACCGGGGTTTGTCTTCACGGAACTCACAAAGGGGAACCGGTCCGAAAAGCCAGACGCCGCATGGACCCCCGACCAGATGGCCGACTTTGCGATGCAGTGCATTGCGCGAGGTGATTTCTATATTCTGTGCCCGGACAACGATGTGTCGCGTGAGTTAGACGAAAAACGTATAGCCTGGACGATGGGCGACATCATCGATAACCGCCCGCCACTCAGCCGTTGGCATCCAGATTGGACACACGAGTTCGAGAAGTTTCTCAAAGCAACCTAGTCCGGCCAATGCAACCTGAGTTTTGTGTTGGTCTGTAAAACTTAAAGCAGAGCCGGCATTCGCGCAGCCGCAGCGAATGCACACTTTGTCCGCCCTACCGCCACCCGAACATCTTGCAGCAAAGGTCCGCCGAGAGCCCAGCCTGTGAATTTCTATGTTCGCTGCAAGAGCTTGCAGTAGAGATTTTCTGCGGATACGCGGTTTTCTCGGCGGTATCGCAAACAACAACGCCGCCGTTCAGGCCCTTTGCGAAGACGGTGGCCGATCACACTTCGATACGGTCCTTG
>JAPORH010000058.1:13851-16627 GCA_026710325.1 Litoreibacter sp.
TGGCGGGCTAAGGCCCTACTTTCGCACAGAACCACCTAAAGTCATAAGACAAGCTTACGGCGGAACATACCAAGAGCGCATAAAACGCCAAGAGTCCCCAAAATGAAAAGATGGTTGGTGCGCGCAACAAAAACACATCAATCACGTCGAGCGGGCTGGTGACATAAAGTCCAATGACATGCGCGAGAACAGCAAGAAGCAGAAATAGACCTACAAACCGATGCAGCTGGTTTGCTTTCATTGGCTTCAGGCCCAAGGCTTTGTAGCGACCTGCCAGCAAAGGCTGCACCAACAACGCCGAAAGCCCCGCAACACCAGCAAATCCCGAGGCGATGTAGATCGCGTCACGCCACGCCAATTGTGGACTGAAACCCACGGCGACAAAGGGCACCAAAGCCAGAAATGCAATGGCGCCCCATATCAGTTTTTGTTGGATCAACATCGGATCAGGCTGGGACGAGAACAAAGTCGACATGCATGCTGGTATCCTCAGCGCTCTTCATGATTGGGCGCAGGAACACAGTTTCAAAGTCTCCGTCATCGTAAGACAGGTGCGCATGCGGTACGCCAAAGGCCGGAACGATCTGCGGCATATCCATTTTGAAGAAGCCGTTCTCATCGGTGAGAGTCGCCCCATGGCTGTGCGGGTCGCGTTCAAAGCCCTCAGTGGTGTGCGCCCAAACCTGGATGCGCTGGTTCGGCAAATACATACCATCTCCGGCGCGGCGCACGGTTCCGGTCATGGTGAAGCCACCGCCACCGATCCGGTCGACAACTGGAACATTCGGAATGTAATAGTTCGATCCGCCACGCATCGTCGGCGTTGGGGCAAGACCTTGAGATTGGGCTTGGGCCGGTACAAGGTTTGATCCGGCCGCTGCGGCAACAGCAGCTGCGCTTGCGACGAACATATTCCGGCGCGTCATGAGTTTTTGGTTGGACATAAATATCTCCTGTGTGTGGCAGGTTATCTGAAACATTTTGCACCTGCAGCATCGGAGATAACTACTGCTCTCAGCTGTTCAACCAAGCCATAGTCACGAAGTTGAGAGCGCTTGTTTCACAGGCCGGAATGAGACCATTCGTCTATCTTGCTGAGGCAGAAAATCGCTTAATATTGAGTTTGGAACTCGAAAAATTTACACCAAAATGCTGCGTATGCAAGCATACTTGGATGAAAACTCAATGAAACGAAATGACTTCAAAATGACTTTACGGAAAGCTGCGCTAACTGTTCCAGCACAGGCCGGAAAACTCGGAGAACGAATGTCTATGAAACTGGCAATTCTTCCAATTGCATGTGCTGTGGCGATCGCTGGCGCCGCCTTTGCAAATACGTTGGAAACAAACGAGCGGTATGGCGCGCCCTTTGTCACCTACGTGCAGGTCGAAAGACCAGACGGGTCGTATCGACGCATCTTGACGACGCCCGATGTCCTTGAGGCCGCAGAGCAAGGGCAGCCGCTTCCCGATGGCACCATGATCCTGATGGAAACTCACTACTCCGAGGGCGTGGTAGATACCGTGTTCATCAATGAAAAGGTTGATGGGCAGTGGCAATACGGATCGTTCCCAGGGAACGGCACTGTCGACCTCAGCACACGTCCCCAGGCATCCTGCCTCTCCTGCCATTCCCAGGCGGCAGCAACGGATTTCACTTTTACCCGACCGTCGCTGGACGCAGCCCTTGAACTGGGCGAGACGCAAATCACCTGCGATCTCGGAGGCCGCAGCCCCTGCGAGTTGAGCCACTACCTTGAAAGCATCCGCGAGTGACCACGCAATACAGCCTCACCCTTAGGGTTTTGCACTGGACGACAGCTGGTTTGGTAGCCCTCCAGGTCATCTTGGCCATTGCCAATATTGTGCTTTACGAACCGCGCCCCGTTCTGGCCGAGGCGCTTGTGCAAACGCATATCTCGTTCGGGGCGGTCGTTTTCCTGCTGACTTTGGCGCGCGTAGGTGCGCGGTTCGCGTCTCCGGCTCCTGTGAAATCGCCAACCCCTGCGCTGAATGCTGCGGCACAGGCCGTGCATGTCTTCCTCTACCTGTGTCTCTTTGCCCTGCCCATCACGGGCTACCTCAAACTTGCGGCGTTAGGCTTTACCATCACGCTCTTTGGCGTGGTGCCCCTCCCTGCATTGCCTTTGAATGTACCACTTGCCCAATCGGCCAATGGCTTGCACGACGCCGTCGCGCTTGTTTTGGGCGGCCTGTTGGCGCTGCATGTTGCAGCCGCACTGTTCCATCGTCGCCTCGACGGACGATCCGTGCTGCCGCACATGGCTCTTGGCTTAAGTGGTCGGTGAACCAAAGCCGTTTGTTTTCAATGAATTCTGGCAAGAAATGTTCTTTGCCATTCGATGTTCGGTTTAGTTTGGGCAGTGATTTTTGGTTTTATCCGTTGCCTCAGTTCTATTGAAAAGCCCAAGTGCTTGCGTCTGCCTTGTCATCTGACAAAGCAACATTTCACAGAAAACCGGCGAAATTTCATATCTTTCTTGGCAGCGCATGCACTGTGCCAGTTTCGAACTACGCCAACTCCCTACTTTCCGATGACCGCTTTTTCGACGCAAAGCAGCACCGCAGCAAATCTTGTGTCACGCATGCGTATGGATGCTGCGTCAGCAAAGGTGCGAAATTAAATGTCGGTTTAGTCCGCACTATTCCAGTCTAGTAGAGTCAGGGAGAGGCGCGCCCTGCTGTAGGTGCGGGGAGTTGCTGTTTTCCGGTGGCTTTCGCCCTTTACCGGTGCCTCAATCCTCACCTTGGCCAC
>JAPORH010000124.1 GCA_026710325.1 Litoreibacter sp.
AGGACAAAATCAGGCGATCTTGATGTCGGACGGAAGGCCACTTGGGGAATGTCGGCTAAGATCTCTTTAACATTATTTTTCATTGTTTTCTCCAATTGCTTTGAAAATCTGCTCCGCAAGGCCAATACCATTTCGCTCAACGAGCGCTCGGGATTGTTGGTCAGCGAGCATGGATGAGAATTGTTCTTCTCCGATTCCACTACCAAAGCCTTCGATAGGCTTTCCAAATCCGGAATGCTTCAACATTTCGGACAAAAATACGGACTCAAGTTCTTTTGCGGTTTCCCATAGTTTCGGATTTTTTTGTACCATTTCCGAATGAGAGGCAGAGGGAATGTTTGAAATCATTTTGGATTACTCAATTTTTTCTCATTTCGTGCCCAATAACTCTAAACCTGTAAAGAATTGGTAATTTCTTTTATGCAAAAGGCGCTCAGCCTAGGAGAAACCAAAGCATGAACGCAATAGACAGTCTTATGGGTACAAAGAGCGTCGTGACGCCGCCAATGAACGAGTCTCGGCGAAGCGGCCCGCCAAGTAGCGGCTTTGCAGATGAGGTCAAAACACTCAAAGCTGAAACTACCGGCCCACGAGACAAAGAGGTCGCGACGTCCAAAAGCAATACCCGGATGCGTTCGGAGACCCAGTCAAATAGTTCAAACGAAGGAAATGTGAGCAACGCGGAAATTGATCCTCTCGAAGACGAGCCTGCGCTCGTCTCGGAGGGCGATGAGGCTGATCGGCCTTCCGTACCTGACCGAAGCGAGGCTGCGACTTCTGGTGAGAGTGATCTTCCAAGACAAGATTTCAAAGAGACAGATTTTGCCTTTGGAGCAACTACTACAGCTGAGCCGCGCGAGAAAGCGGGCGCAGATGAGCCAAGTAAACGCGGTCAGCAGCAAACATCGGGTGCAGGCCAGGTCTTGCAAGCAAGCGAGATGTCATCGCGTTTAGACAGGAAGCAAAACACAGCTGTGGTCGGGCTCGAAGTAACTTCGGATACCGGGACGAAAACGACAGCAACGAGTTCTGGCTTGTCGATCGGGCTGGAAACGAGAACGGGTCAGCTGAGCTTGAACGTCGCCGCCCAAGCTAATGAAGAATCGGCGCGCCAAGATATAGCTTCGCAAGGTTTGCCAGCGGATGGAGAAGTACAGGGTCTACCAAACGAAATCCGAGTTGGAACGACGCTTACGCAGACCTCGCAGGCAAAACGTTTGTTGCCCGCCGATGCAGGACTTGGCGATGATCCGGCGAAGAAGACGCCGTATCTCAGTGAAATGAGCAATAAGCTTGGCCAAACCGCGCTTGAGCCTCAGCACGTTATGAGCAGGCTGCAGGACGCTCATACAAGCCAGTCAATCGATACGCTCAAACTTACGGATCTGGATGTTCAAACCAAGGCAATGACTGGTCTGATGACAAGTGTTGGTGGCGACACTGGGGTGCAACTGTCAGGCGCAGCCCTAGACGACATGCTCAACTTACCACCTCTCGGTGAACGGCCACTGTCTCAAGTCTCGGCAAAAAGCAGCAATATTCAAATTCTCGGACAAACAATCACAGGGCAGCCGGTTGGCCAGGCCATAGCAGTTGCCATAGATGCGAAGATCAACGGTTCGGGGCCCGATACGATCGATCTTATGTTGGAGCCTCAGGAACTGGGTCGCCTTCGCATCACAATGGTTTCTCGTGAGACGGGGCTTTATGTAATGTTAAGCGCTGAGAGGGCCGAAACCGTTGAAATTTTGAAGCGGAATTCAGGCGAATTACAGTCGAATCTTGAAACTCTCGACCTGGGTGGGGCCCATCTCGGTTTTGAGCACCGCCCTGACGAGTCGAACTGGCAATTCGATGAAGACGAAAACTCTCAATTCAGCGAAACAACTCTGCAGCAGACTATGATGGATAATCTGCCCGAAACGCTGGTGCAGGGCGATGACCGTCTTGATTTGCGACTATAACTGGGGACAGAAATGGAAATCTTGAACACGCCAACCGCACCTCAAGCTAGCTCTGCTCAGGCAGAAAATGCCCGAACCCAAATCAGTGCCGATTTTGAAACATTTCTCGTGATGCTAACGGCACAAATGAAGAATCAGGACCCTCTCAACCCATTGGATTCCCAAGATTTTGCGACGCAACTCGCGACGTTTTCGGGTGTCGAGCAGCAAGTCAAAACCAATGATCTTCTGGAATCACTACAGAGCAAGTTAACCTCATCGCAGCTTGGTGAGATGGCCTCTTGGGTCGGTATGGAAGCGCGGATGGCTGTCCCGCAAAATTTCGATGGTGAATCCATCGAGATCCTGCCAAACCCACCTATCGTTGCCGATCAAACGGAGTTGGTGATTTGGAACAGCGCAGGTGTCGAAGTTCAACGCCTCAACATCCCGGTCAGTGACGAGGCATATTATTGGGATGGGACAGGCGCGAATGGCTCTGTTGTGCCCGAAGGCGCCTATAGTTTCGGGGTAATAGCTTACAATAATGGGGAGGTCATTGACGAGTCGGTTCCGGAGGTCTTCGTCGAGATAAAAGAGATACGTAATCTCGAGAATGATACGCTCGTAGCCGTCGATGGCGGTGAACTCTACCCGACGGATCTGGTTCGTGGGCTACGGCCGGTATCGTCAACCGCTGATCAATAGAACAAAAATGACGGTCTGAAGAAGAAGGACAGCGCTGATGCCAGCCGGGACCCACCAAGGAAGTCTCGGCTCACGCTCCGGTGTCCCTCCTCCTTCCATCTTAAGCAGACTTTCGGCCAATTGTGGAAGTCTTGGGCCGAACCGGCTCAGAACGATGGCAGTCTTGGCGAGATCTTTGAGCGTGGCGGCCGGCCCGATATGTTGTTTGATATAATCTTCAACAACCGGCTGCGCGACTTCCCAGATATTAATTTGCGGGTGCATAGATCGCGCGACACCTTCAACGACAACCATTGTGCGTTGCAAAAGGATCAATTCGGTCCGCGTTTCCATCCCGAAACGCTCTGTCACTTCGAAGAGGTAGCTAAGCAGACGTCCCATCGAAATCTGAGACGCATCCATCCCAAAGATGGGTTCGCCAACAGCGCGCAAAGCTTGGGCAAAATCATCAACATCGCGGTCGGCCGGGACATACCCGGCTTCAAAATGAACTTCGGCGACCCGCTTGTAGTCTTTTCGAATAAACCCAATCAGGATCTCGGCATAGACGCGCCGCGTGTACTCATCGATACGCCCCATGATCCCGAAATCGTATGCAATAATGTCGCCAGCCTGGCTAACTTTTAAGTTGCCCTGATGCATATCGGCGTGAAAATAGCCGTCGTTCAACGCGTGCCGTAGAAAAAGTCGCAGAACCCGCGTTCCAAGCGCCTGTCTGTCATGACCGGCAGCCTCGATGGCATCGAAATCGCTGAAAGAGATGCCTTCAGCCCAGTCCATTACCATCACGTCTTTTGCTGAAAGATTGAAATCGGCCCGTGGCACGACAAACCCTTCGTCATCGCCTGCAATGGCCGCGTATTCACCGGCCGCTGCAGCTTCAAGGCGAAGGTCGAGTTCACCCTGAACCGTGGCATCGAAATGGGCTATGACATCGCTCGGACGCAACCGGCGCGACGCAGGCGAAAAAAGCTCGACGAAACCGGCTGCAAAGTAGAACGCATCAATGTCCTTGCGAAAGGCGCGATCAATGCCCGGGCGCAAGACTTTTACCGCAACCTCGCGACCTGTTTCGGCCAATCTGGCATGGTGGACCTGCGCAATGGATGCAGCTGCGACGGCGTCCGAAAACTCTGAAAATAACGCCTCGACAGGTTGTCCAAGAGCGCGTTCGACCGAAGTTTTGGCGACCTCAAGGTCAAATGGCGGTAGTTTATCCTGCAGAATGCGCAACTGTTGCGCAAGCTCATCTCCAACAACGTCTGGTCGCGTCGACAAGACCTGCCCGAATTTCACATAGGCAGGTCCTAGCGCGTTCAATGCACGTGGCGCCGGCGGCATCGACGGGTCGCCGCGTTCCCCTAGCCACTGAAACGGCCAGACCAGTACCCGCGCCGCGATGCGTAAGCTCTTGGGCGCATCAAACGCGTCGAGAACGACGCTCATGGCACCAGTTCGCTCCAACGTAGCGCCCGTGCGCACGAGCCGCAGAATATTGATTGGTCCGCGCACTTAGATCTTCCAACCGGAGTGCAAGGCGGCGACGCCAAAGGTCATGTTGCGGTAGCTCACTTGCTCAAACCCAGCCTGCTTGATCATTGACGCGAACCGATCCTGGTCCGGAAATTGGCGTATGGATTCAACAAGATACTGGTAGCTGTCGCGGTCGCCTGCAATGGCTTGCCCCATGGCGGGGATCACGTTGAAAGAATAAAGGTCATATGCCTTTTGCATCATCTCATTCGGAAGCTGAGAGAACTCCAGTACCATCAGGCGGCCACCGGGGCGCAAAACGCGAAACGCTTCTGACAGCGCCTCTTCAATGCGCGTCACATTCCGAATTCCAAAACTGATTGTGTAGACGTCAAAGCTGTTATCGTCAAAGGGCAGGGCCATAGCGTCGCCGACGATCCAATCGAGCTGGTCCGAAAAGGCCTCTGCCTCAGCGCGTTTGCGCCCCTCAATTAACATGCTTTCGGTCATGTCCAAGACGACCGCCTCCGCCTGACCGGCGCGGCGCAGGAACCTGAAGGAGATGTCACCAGTTCCCCCGGCCACATCCAAAAGCCTTTGGCCCGCGCGCGGCGCCAGCCAGTCCATCATTGCGTCTTTCCAAAGCCGGTGGATACCGCCCGACATCACGTCGTTCATGATGTCGTATTTGGACGCCACGTTGGTAAACACCCCGTGCACCATCCCGGCCTTTGCGTCCTCGGGCACCATTTGGCTCCCAAAATGCGTTGTCTTGTCTGAATCGCTTGTCATCTTACCTTGCAACCCGATAGCTGTTGCCCCTCCTTATAGGGCCGGGGGAGCCAAGGACAATGCGACCATTCACTCAAGCAGGAGCGATCTGTGCCTGAATTGCCAGAAGTCGAAACCGTACGACGCGGGCTTTTACCCGCGATGGAGGGCGCAAAAATCGAACAAGCCTTGGTCCGAAGGCCAGATCTGCGTTGGCCGTTCCCCGAAAATATGGCGGATCGCCTTACGGGGCAGAAGGTCTTGGCGTTGCGCCGGCGCTCCAAATATATCCTCGCCGATCTCAGCTCGGGGGAGACGCTGCTGATCCATCTTGGCATGTCGGGCCGAATGCTGATCGACGGTGCTGACACGGCGGAGTTTCATGCAGATTTAAAAACCCCCGGAAAACATGATCACGTGGTGCTCAGCATGGCGGGCGGCGCTACTATTACCTTCAATGATGCGCGCCGATTTGGAGCAATGGATCTGATCCCATCCGATAAGCTCGAAGAGCATTGGCTCTTGAACAAACTTGGCCCCGAACCCTTTTCAAATGCATTCAACGAAACCTACCTTTCGGCGGCACTGAAAGGGCGAAACACACCGATTAAATCAGCGTTGCTGGATCAGCGTGTCGTCGCCGGGCTTGGCAATATCTATGTCTGCGAGGTGTTGCACCGCACCGGTATTTCCCCAAAACGCAAGGCAGGTCGCATCAGCGCCACGCGGGTAAAGACGCTCGTTCCGGCCATTCGGCAGGTTCTGCAGGACGCAATCGAAGCCGGGGGTTCCTCGCTCAGGGATCACCGACAAACCAATGGTGAGCTGGGATATTTCCAGCATGCCTTCGCTGCCTATGACCGCGAAGGCGCGGCCTGCACGACCACCAATTGCACGGGACAGATCACACGTATTGTGCAGTCAGGCCGGTCTTCCTTTTACTGCCCAACCTGCCAAAGATGATTTGACGCGAAGAGTCAGATTGGTAGGTCTGAGGCCTGAAAAGCGACAGAAAGGATGAAGCAATGGCATTCGAGACAATCATCGTCGAGATCGAGGAGCATGTCGCAACCATAGCCCTCGATCGCCCGGAGGCCTTGAACGCCCTGAATGCGGAACTTCTGGGCGAGCTTTCCAGTGCAATTGCCGAGGCCGAAGAAAATGAGCGTGTCCGGTGCATCATTCTCACGGGGTCTGAAAAAGCCTTCGCGGCAGGTGCTGATATTACCGAGATGAAGGACCTGGGCTTTGTCGACGTCTTCACGCGCAATCTGTTCGTGCCCGAGGCCGCTGTTATCAATGAGGCGCGCAAACCCATCATCGCCGCGGTCTCTGGCTATGCGCTCGGCGGCGGGTGCGAACTAGCCATGATGTGCGATTTCATCATCGCGTCCGACACCGCAAAATTTGGCCAGCCCGAGATCAATCTCGGCGTTATGGCCGGGCTTGGTGGGTCCCAAAGGCTCACGCGCTTTATCGGCAAATCCAAATCTATGGATATGCATCTGACAGGACGTTTCATGGATGCCGAGGAGGCGGAGCGCAGCGGCCTTGTCAGCCGCGTTGTACCTGCAAAAGACCTTCTGAGAGAGGCAAAAGCAGCCGCAGAAAAAATCGCGGAGAAATCCATGATTGCGACCATGGCTGTGAAAGAGGCTGTAGATCGCAGCTATGAGACGACACTCGCCGAAGGGCTGCTCTTTGAGCGTCGCCTGTTCCATTCGCTCTTCGCGACGGAAGACCAGACCGAAGGCATGACCGCCTTTGTTGAGAAACGCGAGGCCAAGTTCCGTGACAAATAAGGGATTTTTCTCTTTCATTGGTTGGGCGCAACCCTTATACGCGCCCCATCCATGCGCGTGAGGTCCGCTTTGACCAGAATCACCCGGTTCCTGAAACCCGGGGTGGGCCACTTGCGCAGTACGTATTTTTGAGCCCACGAAAGGGAACCGACACATGGCCAATTCGCCACAAGCCAAAAAACGCGCCCGTCAGAACGAGCGCCGCTTCGCCGTTAACAAAGCCCGCCGTTCGCGCATCCGCACCTATCTGCGCCGCGTTGAAGAAGCCATTGCCTCTGGCGACCAGGCTGCTGCAGCTGCCGCGCTCAAAGAAGCACAACCAGAACTGATGCGCGGCGTCACGAAAGGCGTGCTGCACAAAAACACCGCTGCGCGGAAAATGTCTCGCCTGTCGGCACGGGTCAAAGCGCTCTCCGCATAATCCGGGCCTTGGTAAATTTTTTTGAACGCGCCGCGAAACCGGCGCGTTTTTTTGTGGCTCAACGACTTAGCAGACGGTGTTCGAAACGCTGGCTAGATTCGGAACTCAAGAGTCTTCAAGTCAAGCGAGAAGATCAGTTGCGATAGCCCCTCTGCACTCGCTAGTTTCATCAAGCGATTCACTTCGTCTAGGGGGACATTGAATATGAGCACGGACGGCGGTCCGAGCATTCCGGAGCTGTTGCCAACCGAATGCTGGGATCTATTGAGGAACGATCCGAACGCCGTGCTCGTAGATGTCAGGTCAAAAGCTGAATGGAGCTTTGTTGGGACACCTGACCTCTCGGAACTGGGGCATTCGGTCATCTTTGCCGAATGGGCTTGTTTTCCGGGGATGTCTGCGAACGACCGGTTTGTCGACGATGTCGAGCAAGCGTTGGAAGGTTCTACGCCGTCCACGATGCTCTTCTTGTGTCGATCCGGCGTGCGCTCCCTCGGTGCAGCTGAAGCCATGCGGCAAGCCTTTGAACTAAAAGGTCAAACCGTACCGTGCTTTAGCATCTCTGAGGGGTTCGAAGGCGATAAAGATGAGCAAGAGCGCAGGGGGGGCCTCAATGGTTGGAAGGCCCGGGGATTGTGTTGGAAGCAATCCTGATAAAAATGAGAACGGGTTTGGAATGACTGACGAAGACTGGGGACAGACACGCGACGCACTTCGGGAGACGGTAGGAAAGAACAACTACCTGACCTGGATTGAGCCGCTCAAATACAGCAGCTGCGAAAACGGAGTCCTCGAGTTCAAAGTAAAAACGCCCTTCATGGGCGACTGGGTCGCACGCAATTTTGGCGAAGAGATCAAGCGCCAATGCCTCAAGCAGGGCTCGCAGGTAGACCGGTTGATTTTCTCTATTGGCAACGCGAATGGCAGCGCGAAAAAATCTGCGCCCGTCAAAGAAGCCACGCAAGCCCCGGCACCTGCCGTCAAGCCGGCCGCCAAATCTGACAGCGATATGCCGGGGGCCCCTTTGGACAAGCGTTTCACCTTTGACCGTTTTGTGGTCGGCAAGCCGAACGAGCTTGCCCATGCCGCCTCCCGCCGCGTCGCCGAAGGTGGGCCCGTCACCTTTAACCCGCTTTTCCTCTATGGCGGCGTTGGCTTGGGCAAAACCCACCTCATGCACGCCATCGCATGGGAGTTGCAGGAGCGCTCACCCGAGCTTCGCGTCGTTTATCTTTCGGCCGAGCAATTCATGTACCGCTTCATCCAGGCCCTGCGCGACAAGCAGATGATGGATTTCAAGGAGCTCTTCCGCTCCGTTGACGTTCTGATGGTCGATGACGTGCAGTTCATTTCCGGCAAGGATTCCACCCAGGACGAATTCTTCCATACGTTCAACGCTCTGGTCGACCAGGGCAAGCAGGTCATCATCTCCGCCGACCGCGCGCCCGGTGAGATTGATGGACTGGAAGACCGCATCAAATCCCGCCTGCAATGGGGCCTCGTCGTCGACCTGCACCCGACGGACTATGAGCTGCGCCTCGGCATTCTGCAGCAAAAGGTCGAAAACTACCGCGCCCAGTATCAGGAGCTGAAAATCTCCGATGGCGTGCTTGAATTCCTCGCGCATCGCATTTCAAACAACGTGCGCGTGCTCGAAGGCGCGCTGACCCGGCTCTTTGCCTTCGCTTCGCTAGTAGGCCGCGAAATCACGTTGGACATGGCGACTGAAAGCCTCGCCGACATCCTCCGTCAGTCCGACCGCAAGGTCACGATGGACGAAATCATGCGCAAGACCTGCGACTACTATAATGTGCGGATGTCAGACATGATGTCGCCCAAACGCTCCCGCAACATCGCGCGTCCGCGCCAGATGGCCATGTGGCTGTCCAAGCAGCTCACGCAGCGCTCCTATCCTGAGATTGGTAAGCGCTTTGGAAACCGTGACCACACCACCGTGATCCACGCTGTGCGGAAGATCGACGAGCTTAAGGCACAAGACAGCCAGATCGCCGAGGATGCGGAACTGTTGCGTCGTATGCTCGAGGCTTAACCTCCTGGGCTTGACCTTCCCGCGCCGGTAACGGACAGTCTCAAAAAATGGTTGAACTTACGGGCGGGGAGGGTACCTTCTCCGCCCCAGCTGTCTAAAAGGGATGTGCGCCCCATGAAAATCAGTGTTGAACGCAGCGTCTTGCTGAAAGCCGTGGGCCAGGCCCAATCCGTGGTGGAGCGCCGCAACACGATCCCGATCCTCGCCAACGTGCTGATCGAGGCTGAGGGAGCCACCGTTTCCTTCCGCGCCACCGATCTGGATATCGAGGTGGTCGACAAAGCCCCCGCTCAGGTCGAGCGCGCGGGTGCCACCACCGTCTCCGCCACAACCTTGCATGAAATCGTGCGCAAGCTGCCAGACGGCGCCCTGGTCTCCCTGACCGACGACGGCGCGTCCGGACGTCTGACCGTAGAGGCTGGCCGCTCCAACTTCTCGCTGGCGACGCTGCCGAAAGAAGACTTCCCGGTCATGGCGACCTCTGAATACGAATCCAACTTCTCAGCAAACGCGCCCGTCTTGCGCCGCCTGTTCGACAAGTCGAAATTCGCAATTTCTACCGAGGAAACAAGATATTACCTGAACGGTGTCTATATGCATGTGGCCGATAGCGATGGCGGCAAGGCGCTGCGCTGCGTGGCCACTGATGGCCACCGCCTGGCCCGTATTGACGCCGATTTGCCACCAGAAGCAGCCAACATGCCCGGGGTCATCGTGCCGCGCAAAACCGTGGCAGAGCTGCGCAAGCTCCTCGATGATGACGAGATGCAGATCGCCGTTTCTGTGTCTGAAACCAAGGTCCGTTTCGCCACGCCAGACATCACCCTGACCTCCAAGGTTATCGACGGCACCTTCCCCGACTACACCCGCGTGATCCCGCAAGGAAACACCCGCAAACTTGAAGTCGACGCGACCGAGTTCGCGCAAGCCGTTGACCGGGTCTCGACCGTTTCGTCGGAACGCTCCCGCGCGGTCAAACTGGCGCTTGAGGAAGACCGTCTCACGCTGTCCGTCAACGCCCCCGATTCCGGTGCGGCGGAGGAAGAGCTTGCAGTGGCTTACGGCGACGAACGGCTCGAGATCGGCTTCAACGCCAAATACCTGCTCGAAATCGCTGGGCAGGTGGATCGTGAAAACGCTGTCTTCATGTTCAACTCTGCGGGCGACCCAACCTTGATGCGTGAGGGCAATGACCAATCTGCGGTCTATGTCGTGATGCCAATGCGGGTCTGACGCCGCCCGGATGGCGGATCTCTACCTCTCCGAGCTGACACTCTCCCATTTCCGGTCGCACCGCTCCGTCCAGATCGCCTGCGATGGGCGCCCCATTGCGATCTACGGGGCCAATGGCGCGGGCAA
This sequence comes from Litoreibacter sp., assembly GCA_026710325.1. Taxonomy (GTDB): domain Bacteria; phylum Pseudomonadota; class Alphaproteobacteria; order Rhodobacterales; family Rhodobacteraceae; genus Litoreibacter. The sequence goes on from JAPORH010000124.1 coordinate 10,528, forward strand.
GACCAACATTCTCGAAGCCGTCTCGATGCTGTCGCCGGGCCGTGGCCTGCGCCGCGCCAAATCGGATGAGATTGCCCGCGCGCCCGAACGCCTCGGCTGGAAGGTGGTAGGCGTTTTGCGCTCCCTGGGCCAAATCCATGAGGTGGAAACCCGCGCTGAACACGGTCAAAATCGTTCTGTCTCAATCGACGGCAAATCTGCCGCCCAAATCGCACTCGGTCGCATCGCCCGTGTTGTCTGGCTCATTCCCGCCATGGATCGTCTCTGGATCGAAGGGGCGGAGGGGCGCAGGCGTTTCCTGGACCGCATGACCCTTAGCTTTGAGCCCACCCATGCTGAAGTCACCGTCGCCTATGAAAAAGCCATGCGTGAACGCAACCGGCTTCTGAAAGACATGGTCCGCGACGCGATGTGGTACAAGGCGCTTGAAGATCAGATGGCGGAAGCTGGTTATGCCATCATCACCAACCGCGCCGCTTGTATTGCTCGTCTGCAAAAGGCGATGAACGCCGCGGAAACCTCATTCCCAACGGCCGAACTTTCCATCGACGGTGACCTGATCGACAGCAAAGAAGCGCTGCAAGAGGCGCTCGACCAGTCCCGTCCGAACGATCTGCGCGCTGGCCGTACCCTCGTCGGCCCACACCGCGCTGACATGGCGGCGCTCTACACCGCCAAAGGGGTGGAAGCGAAGCAATGCTCCACCGGTGAGCAGAAGGCGCTTCTCATCTCCCTCATCCTCGCCAATGCGCGCGCTTTGTCGCAAGACTTCGGCGCGGCGCCTATCATTCTGCTCGATGAGGTTGCCGCCCATCTCGACGCCACCCGCCGCGCCGCGCTCTATGACGAAATCTGTGCCTCCGGCGCCCAGGCCTGGATGACCGGGACCGGCCCCGAACTGTTCGAAGAACTCGGCGACCGCGCCCAACATATCGAGGTTGCAGAGGACGGCGGCGTGTCCCAACTGACGATCCGCTGAAGCCCTGCCGTGTTAAGTGTTTATTAGGAAATCAGCCCTTCGAATTCTGTGCAAAATGGGATAGCGGGGTCTGAAAGTGACCCCATTTTGTACAAAACATGACGATAACGCCCTTTGAGCTGCTTTTCTACGCAGGCGGCTTGTTCATCCTCTTCTTGACCCCGGGCCCGGTTTGGGTGGCCCTTCTGGCCCGTGCCATGTCGGGTGGGTTCAACGCCGCATGGCCACTGGCCTTCGGCGTTGTCGTGGGCGATTTGCTTTGGCCGCTGGTCGCGATCCTCGGCGTGACATGGCTCGTCGATCAAGTTTCGTGGTTCATGGAGGTCCTCCGCTGGGTTGCCGTGGCGATGTTCGTCACCATGGGTATCCTGTTGATTAAAAACGCAGAAAAGACCTTGTCAGAGAACTCTCGTCTTGCAAGGCCGGGCATGTGGGCGGGCTTTGCGGCGGGGCTCATCGTGATCCTCGCAAATCCCAAGGCCGTGCTGTTTTACATGGGTGTCCTGCCGGGCTTTTTTGACCTTACTCGGGTCACTGCGCTCGACATCATAGCAATCTGCGCGATGAGCTTCCTAGTGCCCCTTCTGGGCAATCTTGCGTTGGCGCTTTCTGTCGATCGTGTCCGTTCGGTTCTGAAATCCCCTAATGCATTGAAAAGAATAAATATTACGTCCGGCGTGCTGCTGATCGGGGTCGGCATTGCAATCGCGCTCGGCGTTTGATTTTTCTGGTCCAAAGCAAAATCTAAGAAACCACAATATATTGCGTCAATTGCGTGACAAGCTGCTGAAAAAAGACTATATTTCGGGTAACTAAGTTGGGAAATTCCACATGTCCGAAGAAGACCTTAATCCCGAAGATTACGGCGCAGATTCTATCAAAGTTCTCAAGGGGTTAGAGGCGGTCCGCAAAAGGCCCGGCATGTATATCGGTGACACCGATGACGGCTCCGGTCTCCACCACATGGTCTACGAGGTCGTCGACAATGGAATTGACGAAGCTCTAGCGGGTCACGCTGATGCCGTGAACGTTAAAATCCACGCTGACGGCTCAGTCTCTGTTGGCGACAATGGACGTGGCATTCCAGTTGGCATTCACGAGGAAGAAGGCGTCTCGGCCGCCGAAGTCATCATGACCCAGCTGCACGCGGGCGGTAAGTTTGACAGCAATTCCTATAAGGTTTCCGGGGGCTTGCACGGTGTGGGCGTTTCAGTCGTAAACGCGCTGTCTGATTGGTTGGAGCTGCGCATCTGGCGAGAAGGCAAAGAACATATCGCCCGGTTCGAGCGTGGCGACACCGTAAAGCATTTGGAGGTTGTGGGCGAGACCGAGTACACGGGCACTGAGGTCCGCTTCATGGCCTCGACCGACACGTTCTCAAACCGCGATTACGTGTTCGAAACCCTCGAAAAACGCCTTCGCGAGCTGGCTTTCCTAAACTCTGGCGTCCGCATCATACTCGAAGATGAGCGCCCCGCGGAGAAATTGCGGACCGAGCTTTACTACGAAGGCGGCGTCAAAGAATTCGTCAAATATATCGACCGCTCCAAAACCGCGATGATGCCCGAACCGATCTATGTCGTTGGCGAAAAAGATGAAATCGGCGTCGAAGTCGCGATGTGGTGGAATGACAGCTACCACGAAACTGTGCTGCCCTTCACCAACAACATTCCGCAACGCGACGGTGGCACCCATATGGCGGGCTTCCGGGGCGCGTTGACGCGGACGATTAACGCCTACGCCCAAACCTCCGGCATCGCGAAGAAAGAGAAGGTTTCTTTCACCGGCGATGACGCGCGCGAAGGACTGACCTGCGTTCTGTCCGTCAAAGTGCCGGACCCGAAATTTTCCAGCCAGACGAAAGACAAGCTCGTCTCGTCTGAGGTCCGTCCGGCTGTTGAGAGCCTGATGAACGCGAAACTCGCTGAATGGTTCGAGGAGAACCCGAACGAGGCCCGCGTCATCGTTACCAAGATCATCGAGGCCGCCCACGCCCGCGAAGCCGCCCGCAAAGCGCGCGAACTGACCCGGCGCAAAACGGCGATGGATGTGAACTTCCTTGCGGGCAAGCTGAAGGATTGCTCCGAGAAAGACCCATCAAAAACCGAAGTTTTCCTGGTGGAGGGTGACAGCGCCGGGGGGTCAGCCCAGACGGGCCGTGACCGGCAAACGCAGGCGGTTCTTCCGCTTCGCGGTAAAATCCTCAACGTGGAACGCGCGCGCTTCGACCGAATGCTCGGCAGCCAGGAGATTGGCAACCTTGTCATGGCACTTGGCACGGGTATCGGACGGGACGAGTTTGACATCTCCAAGCTGCGCTACCACAAGATCGTCATCATGACCGATGCGGACGTTGACGGTGCGCACATCCGCACGCTCCTTCTGACCTTCTTCTACCGCCAGATGCCGGAGCTTATTGAAAACGGGCACCTCTTCATCGCGCAGCCGCCGCTTTACAAGGTCAGCCGTGGCCGGTCGGAGGTCTATATCAAAGACCAGGGCGGGCTGGAGGATTACCTGATCGATCAAGGCATCGAGGGTGCGATGCTTAAGCTGCAAACCGGCGAGGAAATCACCGGCGAGGACCTGCGCCGCGTGATCGAGGAAGCCCGCACTGTGCGCCGCATCCTTGATGCCTTCCCGACCCATTATCCACGCCACATCCTCGAACAATCCGCTATTGCGGGCGCGTTTGACGGGGCGAAGTTGGAGGCGGACTTGCAAGGTGTCGCGGATACGGTCGCCAAACGCCTCGACCTGATAGCGCTCGAATATGAGCGCGGTTGGCAAGGGCGTCCGACGCAGGACAAGGGCATCCGGCTGTGGCGGGTGCTTCGTGGCGTCGAAGAGGTCCGTATCCTTGATGGCGGTGTCCTGAGATCGGGTGAGGCCCGACGGTTGGGGCAGCTGACGCCATCGCTTCAGGAAACCTATGTGCAACCCGCCAAGCTGGTGCGCAAGGAACAGGAGCAGCCGGTCTACGGCCCGATTGACCTGCTTCAGTCTATACTCGAAGAAGGCGAGAAGGGACTGTCCCTGCAGCGCTACAAAGGTCTGGGCGAAATGAACCCCGACCAGCTGTGGGAGACGACGCTGGACCCGGACGCGCGCACGCTTTTGCAGGTGAAGGTGGAGGATATGGCGGAGGCCGACGATATCTTCACCAAGCTGATGGGCGATGTGGTGGAGCCGCGGCGGGAATTTATCCAGACCAATGCGCTGTCGGTTGAAAATCTCGATTTCTAGGCTGTCCCCGCATGCGGGGAATCTGATAAGCATATGAAATCATTTATTTTCTGCAAAACCATTAACCATTTGGAAACCTGTCTCGCAGGTCTTCCCGCCCCATGACTGAGATACTCGAAACTGACGTGTTGATCGTTGGCGGCGGCCCGGCGGGGCTTGCGGTTTCTGAAACGCTCAAGGGTCTCGATTCCATCCTTGTGCATCAGGACCGGGAAATCGGGAAACCGGTGCGCACGTCAGGCGGTTCCTGGCGGCGGGACATGCAACGCCTTGGCATCCCGGAGGAGATGTATCAGCGGATCGACCAGCTCGACCTGTATTCCGACACGCAGGAGGTTCTGGTCGATGTCTGTGATGACCCGCTGGTCGTGCTGGACATCACCAAGCTTTACAAATGGCTCAGCGCGCGCGCGACTTCGGAGATTTTCTGTGCCACCAAATTTCTGCGGGCCAAAAAGGTGGAGGGCGGCTATCTCACGACCGTCCGCACAGCCGGGGAGGGCGAATGGCAGATCAAGTCACGACGGATCGTCGATGCCTCTGGCTGGCACTGCGCGGTGCTGGAAAGCCTTGATCTCAATACCAAACCTGCCCGTCACGCCACAGGGATCGAGTATGAATACAAGGCAACCGGCGCGCAAATGCACCGCGCAGTGCTGTTCTTTGGCGCCTTTGCGCTGACCGGCTACGGCTGGGCCTTTCCGACCAATTATGGAACGATGCGTCTGGGTGTGGGCGTGATCCGACCTGACAGTGATGCCTCCCCCAAGGATATGATGGCTGCACTTTTGGCATCGGATCAGTTGGAGCGTATGGGCATCCCGCGCCCAGCAGATGAGCATGTCAATGCGGGCACGATCCCATCGGTGGCCTACGAGAAACAACTGGTCTACGGCGATGTGATCCGGGTGGGCGACAGTGCGAATATGGCGACGCCGACCTTGGGCGAGGGGATACGCATTTGCATCGAGCAAGGGCGTCTTTTGGGCGAGGCTCTATCCGCTGGCACGCCCAAAGCCCTGACCTGTTGGGAGCGGCAAGCGACACGGAAATTCGTTCTGAATTACAAAATCGGATTTTGGGTTAATCAGGCTGCGGCCAAATACACGAAACGCAATTGGGAACGCTCCTTGCGCCGCATGGGCCGCATGCCGGGGCCTGAGCTTCTGGCTTATTTTCGAAGCGAATTCACGGCAGGAATGCTCTTGCGACGGGTCTGTCTGCTTATGTGGCGGAAGATGAAAGACGCGGTTTGGCGCGGGTAAGTGATACGGAATTTTGGAAGAGGGAAGGCTGGTTTTGAGCCCATTCTGTGAATTCGGATTTAACGCTGCACGCGCACGCAGCATGGAGAACGTCAAAGACACATCAGGTAAACCGCCGCACTTCAGCGAGAAATGCAGCGATTGATGGTTTTTGCAGCGAAGCCGACAAACCCTATTGAAGGATCACGGTCGAAGTTGCCGTTAAGGCGCATGTTTTGAGTGACAGTTCTTACCTCAATTCACGAAACACATGGTTGAGAACGTTTTTCGCCAGGCGGCGACGTCTCCCGTGACGGCGTCTCCATTTAGCCCTCGTTTGCACGGTACACGACTCACGGCGAAATAGCCTTCGATTTTGGGCTTGAAAGCGCCCG
>JAPORH010000192.1 GCA_026710325.1 Litoreibacter sp.
GTGGCCAAGGTGAGGATTGAGGCACCGGTAAAGGGCGAAAGCCACCGGAAAACAGAAACTCCCCGCACCTACAGCAGGGCGCGCCTCTCCCTGACTCTACTAAAAACGCGTTGACTTGGTCAGGTGCGCGGCACCGTCGCGATGCGCGCAAGCACATCGAGCCCTTGCTGGTTAAGAAAGTGCAACATGTCGATAAAGATCCAGTTCTCGGCGAGCAAATCGCCTTCGCGCCGATAGACATCCACAACTCGCATATCGGACGGTTTGTTGCTTCCGGGCAAACCCATATAACCGCCGGTCGGCGTAATGGTCAGGTTCGGCCAACCAAAAAAGCCGCCATAGTGTCCTTCCGCAAACCGCGCGACATGCCCGTTAAACACGCGATTGTCGTTGTGGACACGAAATGGGGCCTGATGCTGCTCAACATAGCGATCTATTGTGAAGGTAGAACCGATCCCGGCTGGCCCGTACCAAGACATGTTTTCTGTCCAGGTCAGCTGAAGTTCTTCTTGTGGTGTGAGCGGTTTGGCGTCGGATTTCCCTTGCAGGATTTCATTGGCCTTGGCGATATTTCCAGCCATGTCCAAGATGGTGCGGAGCGTCTTTTCACCCTCGACAGGGTCTTGGGCGTCAAAGAGCTGGCCATCGTTGGTGAGCGGGCCCGGGAAATGGCTTGCTGCGGCTGTCATAGGGGGCAGGGGCCAAAGACCAGCTTGGTAGATGAGATCGAGTATATCGATAAAGAGTGCGGTCTCCGCAATTTTGTCACCTTCTATGCGGTGAAACTCCGCATATCGGATCAAGACCATTTTGTTGGTTGGGCGGATGCCGAGCCACGCGTGGTCAAAAAGCGCTTTGAAATGGCCCATGGAGCAGGTCCAGGTCGTGGCTTGATCGTCGCAATCATTGAGGCCTGCGAAGAAAATAAGTTCCCGCCGCTCGATTGCATTAAAACTATTGCAAAACGGCGCCCAGAACGTATCGAACACCGCGTCGGCGCCTTTTTGTTCATGGAACGGATGCAGCCCGCGCCAGTGATAGTCGGGCGTGACGGCGGAGCTGAGCACGTTGCGCTTTTCGTCGAAAGTACAGCTGTCGAAGGCGCTCATATAGGCGCGCGCCGTCGCTTTGGGGTTTTGGAAATCTGTCACTTGAGTCTCGTGAATTCGTATTCAACGCAATGAGTACCCCAGACGATTTTTTCTGCAATGGCTTTCTTTTGGTCAATCCGAAACAAGTTGCTTGGCAGAAAGCTGCGCAGCCTCTCTTTCCCTCTGGCTGCGGAGATTGTAAAAGCGGCGCAAAGAACCTTCGTTAAGGATAAAGGGGGCGAGGATGCGTCGAGTAGTTGTTACTGGTCTTGGCATGGTCACACCGCTGGGCAGCGGTGTCGAAGAGACGTGGAAAAATGCCCTCGCCGGGAAGTCGGGTGCGCGCACTATCGAGAAATTCGACGCGTCCCACCTGGGCACGCCTTACGCATGCGAGGTTCCGCGCGCCGAGGGAGCTGGGCAATTCAACCCGAACGACTTCATGGAGCCCAAAGAGCAGCGCAAAGTAGACGATTTTATCCTCTACGGGATGGCCGCGGCGCAAATGGCAGTTGAAGATGCGGATTGGACCCCTGACGATTTGGGTGAGCTGGAACGCACGGGCGTTATGATCGGTTCGGGCATTGGCGGGTTGCAGTCCATTTCTGAGACGGCGGTTCTCATCAAGGAACGCGGGCCTCGGCGGGTCTCTCCGTTCTTCATACCCGGCGCTTTGGTGAATCTTGTCTCGGGGCAAGTGTCCATTCGTTATGGGTTTAAAGGGCCGAACCATGCGGTTGTGACAGCGTGTTCCACTGGCGCGCATGCGATTGGCGATGCAGCGCGTTTGATTGCGCTAGATGATGCTGATGTGATGATTGCAGGTGGCGCGGAAAGCCCGATTTGCGAGATCGGGATTGCGGGCTTCAATGCCTGCAAAGCCCTGTCTACGGCTCATGCGGATGACCCGACCAAAGCCTCGCGGCCATGGGATGCGGACCGCGACGGGTTTGTCATGGGCGAGGGCGCGGGCGTTGTCGTTCTGGAAGAATATGAGCACGCCAAGGCGCGGGGCGCGAAGATATATGCAGAGGTGCTGGGTTATGGTTTGTCGGGCGACGCGCATCACATCACCGCGCCACCGGATGATCATGAAGGCGCGGAGCGCGCCATGCGGGCCGCCGTAAAGCGCGCGGGCATTGATGTGAGTGCGATTGATTATGTGAACGCACATGGCACCTCGACCATGGCAGATACGATCGAGCTGGGCGCGGTAGAAAGACTGCTGGGCGACAGCGCGGCCGGGACCGCGATGTCCTCGACCAAGTCGATGACGGGGCATTTGCTCGGCGCTGCGGGCGCGATCGAGGCAATTTTCTGCATCTTGGCTATTCGTGATCAGATTTGCCCGCCGACGATAAATCTGGACACTCCTGCAGCCGATACGGAGATGGAGCTTTGCGCGAACAAAGCGGTTGAGCGCGACGTGAATGTCGTCTTGTCAAACTCCTTTGGGTTTGGCGGAACCAATGCCTGCCTGATTATGGGGAAGGTGTAAAACCAGATGTGGAAATCCATCGCCTCCAACTTTTTGACGGTGTTCATCGTGCTGCTGGTGGGACTTGGCGGCGTGATCGGATGGGGCAAGGCGCAATATAGCAGTACCGGGCCGTTGGAGAGCGCGATTTGTTTGCGCGTTCCCGTTGGTGGCAAGATGAGCGCGGTAAGCCGCGATTTGCAGGAGCAAGGGGCGGTGAGCGACGCACGTATCATGCGGCTTGGTGCCGATTACTCGGACAAAACACGGTTGCTTAAGGCCGGAAGCTTTCTGGTTCCGGCGGGCGCGTCGATGGAGGAGATCGTCGACATCGTGACCCGCGGTGGCCAGAACACCTGCGGGACGGAAGTAATCTATCGTATTGGGGTGAACAATTTCCGCTCTGTCGTTCGGGAACTTGACCCCAATACTAATCGATATGTGGAGACTGCGAATTTCACGCCGGGCGAGGATGACGTGCCAGTTGAATATGTCGATGCCCGCGATGACCGGACGGCGCGATACCGCGTCGCCATTGCTGAGGGCGCCACGAGCTGGCAGGTGGTGAACGGGTTGTCGCAAATTGACGCTTTGAGCGGCGACGTTGAGAACCTGCCCATTGAAGGCAGCCTTGCACCTGACAGTTATGAATTTGCGCCGGACTCCGAGCGTGGCGCGATCCTTGGGCGCATGGCGGAGGCACAAGAGCGCATTTTAGCGGAGGCTTGGGAGGCGCGAGACCCGTCGGTTCCTTTGGAAACACCGCAAGAAGCTTTGATCCTCGCGTCTATTGTTGAAAAAGAGACGGGCCTTGCAGATGAGCGCCGGCAAGTGGCCAGTGTCTTTGTGAACCGTTTGAACCAAGGGATGCGCCTGCAAACAGACCCGACCGTGATCTATGGGATTACAAATGGGGAAGGCGTGTTGGGGCGCGGCATTCGGCAATCGGAGCTGCGCGCGCGCACGCCTTACAACACTTATGTAATCGACGGGCTACCGCCGACGCCAATTGCCAATCCGGGAAAAGCTTCTATTGAAGCTGCGCTCAACCCGGATGAAACGCCCTATATCTTCTTCGTTGCAGATGGCACCGGTGGGCATGCGTTTTCGGTTACAATCGCCGAGCACAACCGTAATGTTGCTGCTTGGCGCAAGATTGAGGCAGAGCGGAACGCCAATAACTGATCGCGTTCGCGAGCATCGTACGGTGGTGTTGCGCCCGAGTTGTTAACCATACTTGAAGTGTTTCGGTGTTATTTCGTTGGTGTTCGACCAAGTGTTTTGGAGTCGATGTTAACCTAAGTCTATGTTAATAAATGATTAATTGGTCCGGTTTACTCAAATCATCTTGACCCGGCGAACGCTCCATGGCATACCTTTGGGCAAGATGGATGAATTGGGTCTACAGCGCTTGGGATAGCGGTGCAGACCCATTTTTATTTTGACGTTCCGAAAGGGGCAAGCAGCGGGCCAGAGCCAGGGCCGCTGCTTTTTTGTTTCCAGCCCACGTGTTTGGGGTCGAGCCTGGACAGCTAGGAGGCGGCGATGGAACAGAGTTCAAGGACAAGTGGTTTGAACCAGTCCGAAGACAAAGATGAGGATGCGCAAGTCGCGGGGGGCGAAACTGCGCCGGACGAAATTGACGCGTTGGAAGAGCAAGCCACGCGATATCAAAAAAGCATCGACCAGAACCTGACGGCCTTTCAAGGTCAGCTTGCCAGGTTGAAAGACGCAATTGAAAGCCAGATCGCCAAGATCAATCGCGGCGAGATTGCGGATGCTGACTTTGGCACCATTGTGAAACGGGTGGACCCGTTGATGCTGGTGTCAATCCAACAGGAGACCAAGATCCATGAGAAGCTTGCAGAGCGTGTCGGTCGAGCAGGACAACAGGCCATCAACTTCCGAGACGCCGAAGCTGAGATCGGGCGCCGCCTTGCTTGCCTCCGTCGACCAGGCGGAGATGGTGAAGTTCGTGGAGAGCCTACCTGACCATCTGGTTCAGGCGCTTCCCTACATTTTTGAGTTTTGGGCGCTTGACCATCAATTGCCGCCCGAAGGCGACTGGCGGACATGGGTGATCCTGGGCGGGCGCGGCGCGGGCAAGACCCGGGCCGGTGCAGAGTGGGTGCGTGCTCAAGTCGAAGGCAACATGCCATTGGATGAAGGGCGCGCCAGACGTGTGGCGTTGGTCGGCGAGACCTTTGATCAGGTGCGAGACGTGATGGTTTTTGGCGATAGCGGCATCATGGCGTGCTCACCTGATGATCGGAAGCCTGAATGGCAGGCCACGCGCCGGCGCCTAGTCTGGCCCAATGGCGCGATTGCAGAGTGTCATTCTGCCTCCAGCCCCGAAGGTCTGCGCGGCCCCCAATTCGACGCAGCCTGGGTGGATGAACTTGCAAAATGGCAGAAAGGCCAACAGGCCTGGGACATGCTTCAATTTGGGTTGCGGCTTGGATCGCATCCGCAGCAGGTGGTCACCACAACGCCTCGCAATGTCAGCGTCCTGAAACGGATTCTGGAGACGGGCTCTACCGTGACCACTTCGGCTGCGACTGAAGCAAATGCCGCATATTTAGCCGATAACTTCCTCGAGGAGATACGCAACCGCTACGGCGGCACGCGTCTGGGACGTCAGGAGTTGGATGGGGAGCTGCTTGAAGATGTGGAAGGCGCGCTTTGGACGAGTGCGATGTTGGAAGGGTTGCGGTGCAGCGACTTGCCGGATTTTGATCGGATTGTTGTCGCTGTCGACCCGGCCGTCACGAGCGGCAAGGCTGCAGATGCGTGCGGCATTGTTGTTGCAGGCGCTATTTATGGCCAGGACCGCAAGGATTGGCGTTGCATCATTCTTGAGGACGCGACCATCCGTGGCGCTAGCCCGCAGACCTGGGCGGAGCGCGTGGCGCGGATCGCAGATCAATATGCCGCCGACCGGGTTGTCGCCGAGGTAAATCAGGGTGGTGAGCTTGTCGGTACCATGATCAGGCAAGCCGACGCGATGGTTCCGTTCAAAGCTTTGCATGCTGCGGTGCGAAAATCGGTGCGCGCGGAACCAGTGGCAGCGCTCTATGAACAGGGTCGGATTTTGCATTACGGCGATTTGAGCCTTCTGGAAGATGAGATGTGCCAGATGACCCCGAAAGGCTTTGCCGGATCCGGGAGCCCGGACCGATTGGACGCGATGGTATGGGCCGTGACCGAATTGATGATTTCGGGTGGGCCACCCCCGCAGCCGCGCATGCGTTCTGTGTAAGAGCGACCCTCCGGGGGAAATATTTTTTTAAACAATGAAGGGGAGGCGGCGCGCTTTTTGGCGCGCGGCGTCCTCGTGCAGCCAGGATTTGAACCGACAGGAGCGTCGCGATGGTGTTTGACTTTCTAAAACGTGGGAACGCGGCGGGCGCGCAGGAGCAGAAGGCCTCGGCCACGGGCAAGGTGGTGGCCTGGCAAAGCTCTGGCCGGGTGGCCTGGAGCCCGCGTGATACCGTGTCTTTGACGAAAGCGGGCTTTTCAGGAAACCCGGTGGGGTTTCGTGCGGTCAAGCTTGTTGCGGAAGCCGCGGCGGCTTTGCCTTTGATCTTGCAAGATGACGGACAGCGGTTTGATACGCATCCGATCTTGTCGCTGGTCTCACGGCCCAATGGGGCGCAGGGGCGGGCGGAGCTGTTTGAGGCGCTCTATGGCCAGCTTTTGTTGAGCGGGAATGGCTATGTGGAAGCCGTGGGAGACGGGGTGCCGGGAGAGCTGCATGTGCTGCGTTCCGACCGGATGGCTTTGGTGCCGGGTGCGGATGGCTGGCCGGTGGCTTATGACTATTCGGTCGGGGGCAAAAAGCACCGCTTTTCGATGATTGACGGAAAACCGATTTGTCATATTCGCAGCTTTCATCCGCAGGATGACCATTACGGGTTCTCGCCTTTGCAGGCAGCGGCATCAGCGATTGACGTCCACAATGCTGCCTCGCGCTGGTCGAAGGCGCTTTTGGACAATGCAGCGCGGCCTTCGGGCGCGATCGTCTACAAAGGTGCGGATGGTCAGGGGTCGATGACCAATGACCAGTATGAGCGGCTGCAGAGCGAGATGGAGCTGCATCATCAGGGCGCGCGCAATGCTGGGCGGCCGATGTTGTTGGAAGGTGGACTGGATTGGAAGCCGATGGGGTTTTCCCCTTCGGATATGGAGTTTCAAAAAACCAAGGAGGCAGCGGCGCGGGAGATCGCGCAGGCCTTTGGCGTGCCGCCCATGTTAGTGGGCATTCCGGGGGATGCGACCTATGCCAACTATGCGGAGGCCAATCGGGCGTTTTACCGGCTGACGGTTCTGCCGCTGGCGGGCAAGGTTCTTGGGGCGCTGTCGCATTGGTTGAGCGAGCTTTCGGGCGAAGAATTGCGGCTGAGCGCGGACCTGGATCAGATCGCGGCCTTGAGCGCTGAGCGTGACGCGCAGTGGAGCCGGGTAGCGAAGGCCGAATTCTTGAGCGACGGCGAAAAGCGGGTGCTCTTGGGCTTGCCACGTGAGGCGGCGCCATGAGTGAAGGCAAACACGCCACCGGCGGCTCGAAATACCTCTATGAGCCTTTTGAATACGCGCGCGCAGACACTGTGAAAGCCAATGAACGTGTGCAGGACGAGCGCTGGCGCGCGTTGGAATACCGGCTGGGCCAGATCGAGCAAATGCTGGAGCGGCTGGAGCGTCGCGTCTGGCTGACCATTTTCGGCGTCACAGCAGCCGTTTTAAGCGAAACCATCACCGGATTTTTGGGAGGGGCAGGCCTATGAGCTTGGCAGACCAGTTAGAGCATAAATACAGCATGCTCGCGGACCATATCGAGCTGGGCGCGGATGCGTCGATTGCGGGCTATGCCTCCCTTTTTGGAGCGGCAGATCAGGGCAATGACGTGGTGATGCCCGGTGCGTACAAGGCTTCGTTGGAAAAGCTTGAGGCGGCGGGCACGCGGGTGAAGCTGTTGTGGCAGCATGACCCATCCCAGCCTATTGGCGTGTGGGATGAGGTCTATGAGGACAGCAAGGGGCTTTACGTCAAAGGCCGTTTGTTGACCGAGACGCAGAGGGGCCGGGAAGCGGCGGCCTTGATTGAAGCGGGGGCCATCGACGGGCTTTCGATCGGATACCGGACGGTCAAGGCCGACCGGGATGCCAAAGGCCGGAGGCAATTGGCAGAGCTGGAACTTTGGGAAGTCTCGCTTGTGACCTTCCCTATGCTTCCTGAGGCACGCATCGGCGCAAAGGCGGAAGAGACCCCGCCTGCCGATGTTGCGCAAGACCTGGCGGGGGTTCTGAGAACCTTGCGCCATTCGTTGGCCGAGTAAGGCGCAGCGGATTTTCTGAACTCTACTTTAGGTGATTTCATGACCAAACCCGAGACCAAGTCCCGGGACGGCGGACCTGCGTCTGCTGCTCCGGCTCCGGCTTTTGATCTGGCGGCTGAGATGAGCGGTTTTTTGACCGAATTCAGTGCCTTTCAGGCCGATGTTAAATCCCGACTTTCAAAACAGGAAGACCGAATGACCCAGTTTGACCGCACATCCATTTCGCGCGCGCGCCCTGCGCTGTCGACCTCTGTCGAGGCCGAGGTTCCCCATCAAAAGGCGTTTAACGCTTACCTGCGTTCAGGCGATGATGATGCGCTGCGCGGGCTGGAGCTGGAGGGCAAAGCGCTGTCGACTGCGATTGCGGCTGATGGTGGGTACCTGGTTGATCCTCAGACGTCTGAGACCATCCGCGGGGTTCTGAAATCGACAGCGTCGCTGCGCTCGATTGCCAATGTTGTGAATGTTGAGGCGACCGCCTTTGAGGTGCTGGTGGACCACACCGAGATGGGTGCCGGCTGGGCAACCGAGACCGACCCTTCTGTGGAGACGGACACGCCTCAGATCGAGCGAATCTCGATCCCGCTTCATGAGCTTTCGGCGCTGCCAAAAGCCTCGCAGCGCCTTCTCGACGACAGCGCTTTTGACGTTGAAGGCTGGTTGGCCACGCGCATTGCGGACAAGTTCGCGACCTCCGAAGCCGCCGCATTCATCAACGGTAATGGTGCCGACAAACCGCGCGGGTTCCTCGATCATCCTGACATTGCCAATGATAGCTGGAGCTGGGGCAATCTCGGCTATGTGGCCACGGGCGTGGACGGCGATTTTGCCGTCGGTCAGGCGGCGGATTCTATTGTGACGCTGGTGTATTCGCTCGGTGCCAAATATCGCGCGAATGCGTCTTTCGTGATGAACTCAAAGACCGCCGGCGCTGTGCGCAAGATGAAAGACGGTGATGGCCGCTTCTTGTGGTCTGACGGTCTTGCCGCTGGGGAGCCTGCACGACTGATGGGCTACCCGGTCCTGATCGCAGAAGACATGCCGGATGTGGGCAGCAACAACGTGGCCATTGCCTTTGGTGACTTTAATGCGGGCTACACAGTGGCCGAGCGCCCTGACTTGCGCATCCTTCGTGACCCATTCTCAGCCAAGCCCCATGTCCTGTTCTATGCGACTAAGCGCGTGGGCGGCGACGTGAGCGATTTTGCGGCGATCAAGCTGCTGAAATTCTCCACCAGCTAAGGCGTTCTAGCAGGTGTGAGACCAGGCCCCGTCCGTCAGGTGGCGTACGGGCGGGGCCGACTTTCTTCTATTTTTTTGATGGGCCAAGGGGTGCGACATGGTGCTGGTGGAATTGACCTCCATTGATTTGAGCGATTTGCCGATGGACGCCTTCAAGGCGCATCTGCAATTGGGCACGGGCTTTGCGGATGACAGCGTGCAGGACGAGGTGCTTGAAAGCTACATACGCGCGGCTATGGCGGCGATTGAAGCGCGGATTGGCAAGATGCTTTTGAGCCGTGAGGTTGTGTGGGAACTTTCTGCCTGGGGCAGCGCAGACCTGCAGCCTTTGCCCGTGGCGCCGGTAAGCGCACTTGGCGGTATGGTTATCGTCGATGGCTCGGACGCAGAGACCAATATTGATTTGGCTCGGTTCAGTTTGCGCAAAGACGCGCATCGCCCACAAATGCTCAGCGAAGGGGCTTTACTGCCAACGATCCCTAAAGGAGGCGCGGTGCGTATTTCCTTTACCGCAGGGTTTGGCCCGGCTTGGGGTGATGTGCCGCCTGACTTGCGGGAGGCGGTGTTCTTGCTGGCGGCGCATTACTATGAGAACCGGCGTGACCAGAACGGGGCCGGCGGTTTGATGCCCTTTGGCGTGATGGCGTTGCTTGAAGCGCATCGCACCATCCGCGTTTTTGGTGCGCGCTGATGGGCTGCGTTATTTTGAACCGAAGGCTCACATTGGAAGAGCTGAGCCAGGACAGCGATGGCGCGGGTGGCTTCGTAAATAACTGGGTTACGCTTGGCACGCATTGGGCGCGGCTGCGCTCCGGTTCTGGGCCCGAGGCTTTAGGCGGCGACGCTGTCCTGTCGAGCGTGCCTTATGTGGTGACGGTGCGGGCCGCACCTTTTGGCGCGCCATCGCGGCCGCGCGCGGATCAGCGGTTTCGCGAGGGTGCGCGCGTGTTTCGAATTCTGTCCGTCGCAGATGATGACCGGCATCCCAACTATCTGATTTGCCGCTGTGTCGAGGAGGTGGCCGGATGAGCTACGCAGTTTCAGCGGCTTTGCAAACCGCCGTCTATGGCGCTTTGAACGCGAGTTCCGCTTTGAACGCGTTGATCGGAAACGCCGTTTACGATGCTGAGCCCGCTGGCAAACTGCCAGCGAGCTACGTGTCACTGGGCGGGGAGCGCGCAAGGGATCGGTCCGACAAATCTGGTGCGGGCGCGGTCCATGAATTCGATATCGCTGTGGTGACAGAAGCGGAAGGCTTCTTAACGGCCAAGCAAATTGCAGCGGCCGTATCTGATGCGTTAGTCGGCGCGGATTTGAACCTGTCCCGTGGGCGGCTTGTGTTTTTGAACTTCGCCCGGGCCCGGGCCGCGCGCGCCGAAAAAGGACGGATCAGGCGGATCGACCTGACCTTCCGCGCGCGTGTTCAGGACGACCAATGAGCCGCGTTTAGCGGATTGATTTACATGACTTTTAGGAATTGGAGAGCGTGATGGCAGTTCAACGCGGCAAGGATTTATTGTTGAGGGTCGACCTTGACGGGCAGGGCCAGTTTGAAACGATTGCGGGGCTGCGCGCGACGCGCATCAGCTTTAATGCAGAGCAGGTGGATATCACATCGCTCGAAAGCGCAGGGGGATGGCGAGAGCTGCTTGCTGGGGCAGGTGTGAAAAGCGCCTCAATCTCGGGTTCTGGGGTGTTCCGGGATGCCGCGACCGACGAGCGCGCGCGCCAGATTTTCTTCGACAGCGAAGTGCCGGATTTTCAAGTGATCATCCCGGATTTCGGGACCGTGGCGGGGCGGTTCCAGATAACCTCGATCGAATATTCAGGCAGCTATGACGGAGAGGCGACCTACGAGATTTCCCTAGCCTCTGCCGGTGCGCTGGCCTTCACCCCCGGCGGGGCCTGATGGCGAACCCATATGCAGGCGAGGTGCGGCTAGTTCTCGATGGCGTGCCGCATGACCTGAAGCTGACGCTTGGAGCCTTGGCGGAATTGGAAGAGGGGTTACAGGACGAGACGGTCCTGCAACTGATCGAGCGGTTTGAAAGCGGCGCGTTTTCGACCCGCGACGTGTTGGCCTTGATCGTGGCTGGTTTACGCGGCGGCGGGTGGACCGGCACCGCCGCTGAGCTTTTGAGCGTTGAGATTGAAGGCGGCTTAATGGCCGCGACCAAGGCGGCAGCGCAGCTTTTGGCGCGTGCCTTCGCGCCATCGCCATGAGCGGTTTTGATTGGGCGGGGCTTTTGAAGGCAGGGGTTCAGCATGCCGGGTTGAAGCCTTCTGATGTTTGGCGACTGACCCCGTATGAACTGGCCTTGATGCTTGGCACTGACGAGGCTCAGGCGCCGCTGACACGCGCAACTTTGATGGAACTTGATGCCCGCTATGGCGGTAAGGGAGGCGGCGATGACGGACGTCTATGACGGATTGGACGGGTTGGAAGAGAAGCTCGACCGGCTTGAAGGCTCTATTGGCGGGGCCGAGGGCGTGGTGACCAGTTTTGAGGCCGAGTTGGCCTCGATGAGGACGACGATGGTCTATACCTCTAAGGAGGTGCAATCGCTGTCTTTGTCTATCGGCGGTGGCTTGCGCAAGGCGTTTGACGGGCTCGTGTTTGACGGTGAAAAACTATCGGACGCTTTGAAGACTGTCGCCGACAGCATGATCAACGCGGCCTACAACTCTGCGATCAAACCTGTGACCAATGGGTTGGGATCGGTTGTTGCAAATGGGATGAATTCGATCATCTCGGGCATTTTGCCCTTTGAAAAAGGCGGAAGTTTTAGCCAGGGCCGGGTGATGCCATTTGCGAGAGGCGGGATTGTAACGGGCCCCACAAATTTCCCAATGCGAGGCGGCATGGGGTTGATGGGAGAAGCGGGACCAGAGGCGATCATGCCGCTCACGCGCGGGCCTGACGGCAGGCTTGGTGTCAGCGCCGGTGGTGGCGGTGGGCGCCCCGTGCAGGTGGTGATGAATGTCTCGACCCCGGATGTTGCGAGCTTCCAGAAGTCGCAAAGCCAGATTGCGGCGCAAATGAACCGCGCCATGGCACGTGGGCAGCGCAACCGGTAGCGCGCGCGAACCGCCCAACAGAATTTTAGGAGAACGCAAATGCAGTTTCATGAGGTGCGGTTCCCCGCATCGCTGTCATTTGGCTCGCTTGGCGGGCCGGAGCGGCGGACCGAGGTTGTGACTTTGGCCAACGGGTTTGAAGAGCGCAATACGCCCTGGGCGCATTCGCGCAGACGCTATGACGCGGGCGCTGGCCTACGATCCCTTGATGATGTCGAAACCATGATCGCGTTTTTTGAGGCGCGTCAGGGGCAGCTTTACGGATTTCGGTGGAAGGACTGGTCTGACTACCGCTCCGGTTCCGCCACGCGCGAGTTGTCTTTCTCTGACCAAGACATTGGGATCGGGGATGGGGCGCAAACTGTTTTTGCGGCAACGAAGACCTATCGCTCAGGCGTGCATGAATATGTCCGGCCCTTGAGCAAGCTGGTTGAAGGAAGCGTTCGCGTCGGTGTTGATGGGGTCGAACTGACACAGGGCAGCGACTGGGACGTGGACGCAAATAGCGGTCAGATCACGCTGTCGGCTGCACCATCGGCAGGCGCGCAGATTACGGCAGGCTATGAGTTTGACGTACCGGTCCGGTTTGCAATTGATGCAATCCAGACCAGCGTCGCCTCCTTCCAAGCGGGCGAAGTGCCAAATGTTCCTGTCGTGGAGTTGCGGATATGAGCGCGCTGCAGGATCATTTGAAATCGAAGCTCACGCATGTCTGCCGGTGTTGGGCGATTACGCGCGCCGATGGGCGCGTGTTTGGCTTTACCGACCATGACCGGGAGCTGTCCTTCGACGGCATCACCTTCAAAGCCGATAGCGGAATGACCGCGCGGACTTTGGAGCAGGTGACCGGACTGGCGGTTGACAATACTGAGGCCATGGGGGCGCTTTCCGATATTTCGGTCACAGAAGCCGATATCAATGCAGGGCGATTTGACGGGGCCAAAATCGAGGCCTGGCTTGTGCATTGGCCCGATGTGAGCATTCGTGAGCAGCTGTTTTGCGGCTCTATCGGAGAGCTGCGGCGCGCGGATGGCGCGTTTCACGCGGAGTTGCGTGGTTTGAGCGAAACCTTGTCCCAGCCAGTCGGGCAGGTGTTTCAGCAAGGGTGTCAGGCGGTGCTTGGGGGCAAGCGCTGTGGGTTTGATCTGGAGACGCCGGGGTTTCGGATAGAGGTGCCCGTGGACGCTGTAGAGCGAAATCGAGTTTTCACCTTCCCGGGTTTTTCCGCTTTTGACGCGCGTTGGTTTGAGCGCGGGCGGCTGGAGATGATGGGCGGAGCGGCCGAGGGGTTGACCGCGCTCATTAAGAACGACCGAGTTGAAGGCGCGGATCGCGTGATTGAGCTTTGGGAGGAGCTGCGTGCACCAGTTGCTACCGGCGACCTTGTTCTGTTGGAGGCAGGGTGCGACCGGCGCAAGGAAACCTGCCGCCTCAAGTTCAACAATTTCGCGAATTTTCGAGGCTTTCCCCATATTCCGGGCGAGGACTGGCTTGTTGGCTACCCGACCAAAGGCGGACGGAACAATGGTGGGAGTAGGTATCAATGGGCGACACAGCGCAGCGCGTTGTCGCTGAGGCCTACGAGTGGCTCGGGACGCCCTATTTGCATCAAGCCTCTTGCAAAGGGGCAGGCACAGATTGCCTTGGATTGTTGCGTGGGATTTGGCGCGCGATTTATGGGGAGGAGCCTGAATTGGTGCCACCCTATAGCGCGGATTGGTCTGAGCCGCAGGGCACGGAGCAGTTGCTTTTTGCTGCCGGGCGGCACCTGAACGAACGGCCAAAAGAGGAAGCCGCGCTTGGCGATGTAATCCTGTTTCGCATGCGTCGTTACTCGGTCGCGAAGCATCTCGGGGTTCAGGTCGAGGTTGGTGCTTCGCCCAAGTTTATCCATGCCTATAGCGGGCAGGGGGTCGAGTTGTCGCCTTTGTCAGCCCCTTGGGAACGCCGGATCGCGGCGCGGTTCAGCTTCCCGAACTGATCCAATCTGAAACGTCACTGATTTTCAAAGAGGTGCCTTATGGCTACCATTCTACTTTCTGCGGCCGGGGCCGCTGTCGGCGGTTTCGTGGGCGGTGGCGCGCTAGGCCTCAGCTCTGCTGTGATCGGCCGGGCTATTGGCGCGACGATTGGCCAAGCGATTGACCAGCGGCTGATGGGCTCGGGCAGCCAGGTCGTCGAGACGGGCAAGCTTGATCGTATGCGGATCATGGGTGCCAGCGAAGGTGGAGCGGTACCGCGTGTCTTTGGACGAGCGCGTGTGCCGGGGAATGTGATCTGGACGTCAAACTACCGCGAGACTGTGACCACGACCCAAAGCGGTGGTGGAGGGAAGGGCGCCCCGAAAGGACCGACGGTTAATAGCTACAGCTATTCCATCAGTCTCGCGATTGCCCTGTGTCAAGGCGAGATTGGTCGCGTTGGACGTATTTGGGCCGATGGCAAGCTGATCCGGAAAGACGATTTCAACATTCAGGTTTATCGTGGCGGCGAGGAGCAACTGCCCGATCCGCTTATGGTCTCGATTGAAGGTGCTCAGAATGTGCCTGCGTATCGAGGTTTGGCTTATGTGGTGTTTGAAAACCTGCAACTGGGTGACTTTGGCAACAGAGTCCCTCAGTTCACATTTGAAGTGGTGCGGGCCACCAAGCCAGAAGCTTTTGATGGCGCGACATCTTTGGCTGACATCGTACGCGGAGTCGCATTGCTGCCGGGGAGCGGCGAGTATGCACTGGCGACAAGCCCGGTCTATGAACCGAATGGCTCTGGCCAGCAGGTGCCAAAGAATATCAACACGCCAAGCGGGCAGACGGATTTTGTGGGTTCGCTCGAAGCTCTGACAGGTGAGTTGCCCAATTGCGCGGCGAGCTCGCTTGTCGTGAGCTGGTTTGGGGACGATCTGCGCGCAGGGATGTGCAACTGTAAACCAAAGGTGGAGAATAGCAGTGTTGCAGGTTCTTCCCTTGCGGGGCTTGGCAGCGCGCCTGTTGCGCAATCGGGCTCTATGCCTTGGTTTTCGGGCGGCCTTTCACGTTCGCAAGCCGAAGAGGTTGCGCGCATTGACGGGCGACCGATTTATGGCGGTACGCCTGCGGACGCATCTGTTGTCGAGGCGATCAATGCGCTCAAGGCGGCGGGGCAGGACGTGATGTTTTACCCGTTCTTGTTGATGGAAATACTTGAAGGCAACGCGCTGCCGGACCCTTGGAGCGACGAGGTTGGTCAAGCCGTTTTGCCCTGGCGTGGGCGCATTACAACCGAGAAGGCGCCGGGTGTTGCTGGTACGACGGACGGAACTGCCGCTGCGCGGGCCGAGGTCGAGGCCTTTATGGGCACGGCTTCGCCGAGCGACTTTTCCATAAGTGGAAGCACCGTCAATTACTTTGGTCCGAATGAGTTCTCCTACCGCCGGTTCATCTTGCACTATGCGCATCTTTGCGCAGCGGCTGGTGGTGTTGATAGCTTCTGCATCGGCTCAGAAATGCGCGCGCTGACTCAGATACGTGATGACACGGGTGCGTTTCCGGCTGTTGAGGCGTTTCGCATTCTGGCGAGCGAAGTGAAGGCGATCTTGCCTGACGCAAAGATCGGCTACGCGTCTGACTGGTCAGAGTACTTTGGGTACCACCCGCAGGATGGGAGCGGGGATGTGTATTTTCACCTCGACCCGCTTTGGGCCGACCCATCGATCGATTTCATTGGAATCGACAACTATATGCCGCTGTCCGATTGGCGTGATGATGAAGAGCACGCCGACGCCTCATTTAAAACGATTTACAACCTCGATTATCTGAGCGGAAATGTGATGGGCGGTGAGGGGTATGACTGGTTCTATGCCAGCCCTTCCGACAGAGAGGCGCAGAACAGAACACCGATTAGCGATGGCGCGTTTGGCGAGGATTGGGTGTTTCGCTACAAGGACCTTAAGGGATGGTGGTCAAACCAACATTTTGACCGGGTCGGTGGGGTACGCTCTGGAACACCGACCGCGTGGGTGCCTCAGTCCAAGCCGTTTTGGTTCACCGAATTGGGGTGCGGGGCCATCGACAAGGGCTCCAATCAGCCCAATAAGTTTCAGGATCCGAAGTCTAGTGAAAGTGCCTTACCCTCAGGGCAATCGCACTTAAGCTTTGACAGTTGGGACGAACTGGATTCTTTAGGTT
>JAPORH010000065.1 GCA_026710325.1 Litoreibacter sp.
GAGAACCGTGTCACGGGCGTCACGATGGCACCACAAGGCCTGTCAGGCATAGCAGAGAACTTCGGTATCATCGCGGGAGTTAGGGTCGAAGGTGAGTTGACGGATGGCGGTATTGCCAAGAAGGGGTTGTATGGCGAAGGATGTGCGCATAATGTGACTTTTCTTTCGAGAGATTCTGGCGAAGATTTGCTGATTTGGGGCAAATCTTGGGTGTAATTGCTGATATTGTCCCAAATACCCGCAATCTTCGCCAGAGAAAAGTGACAAAAGAGTCAATTTTTTCAGCGTTTTAATATCGAATTTAAGGTTTTTTTACAGACACTATTTAGTGTTCAAGATTGTAAATTAATGCCACATATAGCGGTATTGCCACTATCGTATATAATCCCCAAAAAAATCACTGATCGCGACAGAGCGGCTACGCAGGCGGGTACGGGCTGCCAGGTGCGAATGGCGGCATCGCCTGATGCCGAGGATGCGCCTTAAGCCGCATCCGACTGGTGTTCATTGACTAAACAGCCGTCACGACCAAGATAACCCGCCTG
The DNA here is from genome assembly GCA_026710325.1 of Litoreibacter sp. Lineage (GTDB taxonomy): Bacteria > Pseudomonadota > Alphaproteobacteria > Rhodobacterales > Rhodobacteraceae > Litoreibacter. The sequence continues at coordinate 546 of JAPORH010000065.1, forward strand.
TAGGGCCGGTCCGCCCGCGTCATCCGGCTGGAAGCGGACGTCCCCTTTGGCCATTGGCGCACCAAGACTTTCATCGCAGGCTTGCGGGTCGACGAACTCAACGCTCCCTAAGTGCTGGATGACCCTATGAACTGCGCCACCTTCGACCTTTACATTGAGACCCAGCTCGCCCAGACATTACAGCCAGGCGATGTGATGATCGCCGACAACCTGCCGTCCCACAAATGGGCTTGCGCGCAGGAGGTTCTGATGTCCCAAAGCAGCTGGCTGCTCTTCCTGCCACCGTGCTCACCTAATCTAAACCCGATCGAAATAGCCTACTCGAAACTCAAGGCACACCTGCATCAGATCAAGGCCCGCACCTTCGATACACTCTTTCAATCCGTCGCCCAAACCTATGACCTCTTCCTGCCACATGATTGCCGAAACCTCTTCAAGGCCGCGGGATATGTTGCTGATTAAATCGCCGGGGCTCTAGCAGAGCGTTCGCAATCGCGACTACCCATCGCATGATTGCGGTTGGTGCAACCTTGCGGGCACTTTTTGCCCTGCGAATTGCTCGATTTGCAGAGCGTGGATATGCCCCGTCGGGCATCCTGCAAACCAGACGACGCAAAGTATGCCACTATTCCAGCCTAGTGCCGATTTCTCTGGAAGACGCGAATTCAAGAGTAAACTGATCCAAAATGTAATCAGGCTCATGAATTTCTTCAAACATTCGCATTATGGCGTCGTCATTGTGCCTGCTCAAAACGCCGGTGCGAACGAGCGCTGTTGACAAAGAGGCGTCGCCCCCTCCCTTGATGTCATGCTCAAGGCTATCTCCGATGCAAAGGATTTGGTTGTCGTTCAGAGGTTTAAGAAGCTTCTTAGCCTCTTCATAAACCACAGCATATGGCTTTCCAAACCAAGTCACTACTCCACCTAGACTGGCATATATGTCAGCTATATGTCCCGCCGACTCGATCAAGCCCCCTGAGGTCACCAGCATCTGCTTGTCTGGATTGAGGCAATAGCAGGGGATGTTCCGCTCAGAGAGGCTCTCAAGCTCGTTTTTGTAACTCGAAAGAACTCGCACAGGATCACGGCTGACAATCACCAAAAGATCTGCCATTTTGGCGTTATCAGTCCGGTTAAGTTCAAGTCCAACAAGCGGATCAATATCTCCATCCTTGATCATCACAAAAACACTACCATTGCGCGGGATAGATTTGCCAATCTCCCGGCGTATCCTTTCCCATGCAACTTCGCCGGAACTCAGGACAGTTTCGAATAAATGCCGTGCAAACCCATGGGACACCAATCGCGCACAATTCGCCTCAGAACGTTTGCCGGAGTTGGACAGTATAACAACACGCTTCCCTTGATCATGCAGATACTCAAGCGCAAGTGTGGCACCGGGATAGGGGCCGTCGCCATTGAGCAAAACGCCAAATTGATCTATGAGAAATCCATCGTATTGCTCACAGAGCATTTCGAGTTGTGTGTAGTGCAAGGTCATCTGGATAGCCCGTATCGTGCTAAGACTGCAGAGCCATAAGCTGCTTCTGTGTTCACTGGGCGAGGCATTGAGACGCCCAGAGCGTTGGATCTTATCTTTGTCCAAGCCGTATTGCCTGCACCGCCCCCGACGCTTCGGACGCTTCGCAAATTCGGAGCCCCTAGTTCTGCCAAACGGCGATAGCCTTGAGTTTCAACGCTTGCAATACCTTCAAATAGCGCTTGTAGGAATTCCGCATCCTTTTCAGGCCTGGGAGAGATGAGAGGAGCGAAGGTTGGATCCGCAACCGGGAAACGCTCGCCGGGTTTGCTCAAGGGGTAGTAGCCAAGATTAAGCGGCGCCTCCGGCTTTATACTCGCGCTGAGGTCGGAGATCTCATCAGCAGAAAAATGGTTCAGCAACACACCTCCTCCAGTGTTTGACGCTCCTCCAGCCAGCCAAAGTCCCATAATATGATGGCTATAGATGCCATACTCGGGCGCAAAAATTGGGATATCCGACAAGAGCTTCAAGACAAGCGTGGTGCCCAGAGAAGTCACCCCATCTCCGGGAGCTTGTGCCCCTGTGGCAAGGAAAGCGGCACACCCATCGGTGGTGCCAGACATCAGCATCGTGGTCTCCGCCAATCCAAACATAGAAGCGATGTCCGACTTGATGAACCCTAGCGTGGTGCCCGGTTCTTGCACCGAAGGTAAAAGATGTATCGGAAGCCCGGTCTTCTCAATCCAGTCCGGCCAGCGCCCTGCAACGGGGTCATATCCGGTTTTCAGAGCATTATTGTCATCCGACATATATCGCCCGCACAGTTCCCCAGCAATCCAATCTGCCTGATGAACCACTTTAATCACGCCTGGTACCTTGGCAAAGACATGCGCTTTCGCAAGCCCACTTGTTGCGCCGTGGGCGGCACTTAGAGACGGCGCATGATCAGCGATAACCTGTAGAACCGCAGGATCGTTACAGCTATCGTTATACATCCGCGCAGTCGCCAGCGGAGCGCCTGCACCGTCAATCGGCAACATCGTACCGGAGGTACCATCTACGCAAATCGTCCTCACGGCCATTGGCTCAATCTGCGCGATCAGCCTGCCAAGCGCGATAAAGGCAGCAGCGCGCCAACCCATAGGATCGCGTCTGTCCTCAGCGTCATCCTGCATCTTCTCGGCGCAACTGCCAAGCACTTCACCCGCCTCATTGATGGCGAGGGCACGCGCGCCAGAGGTGCCGATGTCGAGACCAATAAATACATCAGTTGGCATTGAGCGCCTGCCGATACTTCTCGGCGTCCCAGTTCAAAAGCTCACTATTCTGATCAAAGGAGAGGTAGTTCAACGTCGCATTTGACGGAACGCGTGTCGTCACATCTGCAAGACAGCGCATCATGACCAAAGCAGGCCGTTGCACGTCTTGGCGTAGCAGCATCCCGGAACCTGGAACCAACAGCCAACCCGGTGGCGGCGCCCCAGTGGCAGCGATCCGGGTCAGAGTCTCTGCTACGGTTTCCCTGTCTTGCACGGCAGGTACAGCAATCCCACAAAAGATCACGTGATCCGGATAGAGACTTCCCTTCGTGACTTGCGCTACCCGTCCCGAATCAAGCGCCAGTTGGTGCAAAGTGTCATCGTGAGCAACGGCAAAATCGGTGTCGTCTGCCATGGCACGCAAGCATTCAACATCCGAGGCCAAGTTCGTTGCAGGGGCAACAGCCAGTGCCGAATGCACTCGATCCTGAAGCTTGGCCACTTCATCGGTGCTGTCGCCCGCAACGATCAACCCGTGATTGCCCAAAATCATGACATTGATATGAGATCCCAGTGCCGCCGTCACCGACCGCGCCAAATTCGCACCGGGTTTTACATAAGGCACAAACCCCCAGTCAAACTCTGCGAGTTTATCCGCTAAAAGGGTTTCAGCATCTTGCCGGACAGCGTGAGCAAGCGTGTGAATGCAATGAGTATGAAGTACAACGCGTTGCGCAAAAACCGCATGCAGGCTTGTCTCAATAGACGGTCGGAGCCCTCCATTCAGGTCCAGCGTGAACTCTGCTGGTTGATCGGCCATGGGATCATTCCCGGAAAGAGCAAAACGCATTTTATCCAAATCGGTGGCAACAAAGATATCCCGCTTCAGCGCGTGGCCCATCTGAGTGCCAGACGCCTTAATCCACATCACTTCGCCATCCTTGATCGAGACATTGCCGCCAGCGCCCTGCACATGCATTGGATCTGATCCATAGTGTGCGGCAAGGCGGGCTAGATCGGGCAGATCTTCAGGCAGACTTGGCAGATGCGTCATGAAACCAGCTCTCCAATGCGTCTTTGGCGGATTGTGAAATATGAAGCCCGTGTTTTGTACGGCGTTCCAGAATGTCCTGCGCGTTGCGCGCCCATTCCTGATCGATCAGATATTTGACCTCCGCCTCATAAAGCAGGCCCCCAAAATGCTGTCCCAGACCATCTGTCGATTTGGCTTGTCCAAGAATATCACCAATCCGGGTGCCATAAAGCCGCGCATAGTGGCGCGCCAGCGGTCGTGGCAACCACGAGTGATCTTGCTGAACCTGCCCAAGAAACGCATCGAAATCCGCGGCTGGCATCTCGCCACCTGGTAAAGGCTCGTTCGCGGTCCAGGCTGGGCGCAATTTCGGAAAGATTGCCTTGAGTTGATCGACTGCATGTTCGGCTAACTTTCGGTAGGCCGTGATTTTGCCGCCAAAGATATTCAGGATCGGCGCGCCCTGTATTCGGTCAAGATCAAGCACATAATCGCGAGTCACTGCACTAGGATTACCTTGCCCGTCATCAAAGAGCGGGCGCACTCCGGAAAAAACCGACAACACATCCTCAGGAGTGAGCTTTTGTTTGAAATACCGATTTACTGCCGCGATCAGATAATCGATTTCAGATTGCTCCGCCGCGACTTCCTCTGGCGGGCCATCATAGGGAATGTCGGTGGTGCCAATCAGCGCCTTATCACCTTCATAAGGGTTGATGAAAATCACCCGCTTGTCGGTGTTTTGAACCAGATAAGCCTGCTGTCCATCCCAAAACTTCGGCACGATGATGTGGCTGCCTTTGACAAGCCGAACCGACCGATGCGAGTTGCACCCAGCCACCCGGCCGATCACATCATTTACCCAGGGACCGGCGGCATTAACAACGGCCTTGGACTTTACCGCACGCTCTGCCCCGGTTTCGCCGTCGCGCAGGGTTGCTCGCCAATGACCGTTTTCGGACACCAAAGACGCACAAGCTGTTCGCGGGTGGATCGAAGCGCCTTTTTCCCAAGCGCCTATAGCGTTGAGAATAACTAGGCGCGCATCGTCGACCCAGCAATCTGAGTATTCAAACCCAACTTTGTAGTCAGACAGGATCGGTGCGCCCACGGGGTCACGACGCAAATCCAGCTTGCGTGTCCCGGGCAGGCGTTTTCGTCCGCCCAAGTTGTCATAGAGGAACAACCCTAGTCGCACAAGCCAGGCCGGCCTATCTTGCGGGCTATGTGGTAGCACAAATCGCATAGGCCAAATGATATGTGGGGCCGCATTCAATAGCACTTCACGTTCGATCAACGCCTCACGTACGAGGCGGAATTCGTAATATTCCAGATAGCGTAACCCGCCATGGACCAGTTTGCCCGACCGCGAAGAGGTGCCTTCAGCCAGATCATCCTTTTCACACATGACCACTGACAGCCCTCGGCCGGCTGCATCACGCGCGATCCCAGCTCCGTTGACGCCACCACCAATTACAAGAAGATCAACTTCGTCAGACATCAGGGCTCGTGCGCCTCCTGAGGACCATAGGAGGCAAAGGATTTGACCGTCTCCGCGATTTGCGCGTCGCTCAGTACATGGGGCTGGCCAACCAACAGGGTATGGTAATATTGGCTCGCGATAAGTTCTAGTTGACCTGCAAGCCACATGGCCCGCATCATGCTGTCGCCCGCCACGACCATGCCATGGTTAGCCATTAGGCAACTATTGGCGCTCCCCATAGCTCTGATCACCGCCTCAGATAATTCCGTTGTGCCATAAGTTTCATAGTCGGCAACCCGCACTTCCGTCGTATCGAAACAGGCCATCATGTAGTGCACTGCTGGGATTGGTTTGCGCAATATTGACAGGATTGTGCAAAATGGCGCGTGCGTATGCACCACCGCATGGGATTGCGGCCGTGACCGAAAAATATCCTGATGAAACCGCCATTCGGTCGAGGGTTTGCAATCGCCCTCAAAGGCACCGGCGTCATCATCAATCTTGAGTTTTGCCACTTGATCAGGGTTCATTTGCTTGGCAGAAATTCCCGAAGGGGTGATTAGCATATGTTCACCCGATCGGGCAGACACATTTCCGGAAGAGCCTTTGTTCATCCCGTCACGATCAAGCTCCTGATAGGAATCAACCACCTGTTTGCGAATATCTGCTTCGTTCATATGCCCGTCCTTAGTACGCGTTCAAAAGAGGCTCATCCGCGAAGTATCGCCGGACATCTTCGGCTAAGGTCTGCGCAGCATAGGTTACCGTACGAGCCGAGGCTCCAGCGATATGCGGAGTGAGCGTCACATTTTCGAGTTGTAGTAGTGGCCAGTCGACAGGAACAGGCTCTACGGAAAAAGTCTCAAGCATTGCGCTGCCAAGCACGCCATCGCGCAAACCGGCATAGAGGTCATCATAGTTGCACAATGGTCCCCGCGCCGTATTGATCAACAAAGCATCTGGTTTCATCTGCGCCAGCGTTTCCTTGTTAATCATATGGGTAGTTTCTGGACTGACCCGTGGATGCAGCGTGACCACATCGCTTTGAGTCAAAAGATCCTCTAGGCAAACCATAGCCACCCCATCAGCTTGATCCACTGGGAATAGTTGCACATAAGGGTCGTGAACCAAAACCTTTGCACCAAAGGCGCGCAACAGTCGGGTTACCCGGGAGCCAATGTTGCCATAGCCAATGACGCCCACAGTCATCTCATTCAACTCGCGTCCAGTTGTGTCGGCCCGGTACAAATCTCCGCGCCAATCACCTTTACGTAGTGCCTCATGGCCAACACGGATCTTGCGCGTTTCCACCAGCATCGCACCAATTGTAAACTCGGCCACAGCAGAAGCATTGCGCCCTGGCGCACGCACCACAGACACGCCACGAGCGCGAGCGGCTTCAATATCCACATTGATCGGACCGCCTCGCGAACAACCGATAAACCGTAGGTTTGGCAAGCGATCCAACATCTCGGCCGTTATCGGAGATTGGTGCATCACGAGCAACTCAGCTTCGCCAATAAAATCAACCACTTCATCAAAATCCCCGATAAATTCCTTTATCTTGACTTCCTGATCGCCGCCATAACCGTGCACCACCGGACTGTTTGGCCAGTCATTTTGCATTAATCGCGTGGTGAGTTCGACACCCGCACAGGCTTGGCGCAACTCATGGTCAAATATCTCGGGCAGCATGAAGAAATCGCCTATGATGGCTATGTTGCGGCTCATTACGGAGTTCCTTTAAATGAAGAAAAACTGCCCCAAGTTGGACGCAAGGCATCACGAGTTGTTCTGTAGGCGTCAAACATCTTTTCGTAAGTCTCCACGAGATCTACTCTTGGAGGCTCTAATGGACTGAGGAGAGGAATAACCCATTGTGACGCACAGGCATCCATATTAGCATGATGCTCATTTGCGACAGCCGCTATCATCGCCGCCCCTGCGGCGCCAGCCTCTACACGGGAACACAACCGCACAGAGGCACCGAGTGCCGCTGCATAGGTTTCCCGCAAGGCCACAGAGCGCGCCGCACCTCCGGTAAGGGTCACGGTGTCCGGCAGAGCACCCATGGCCAGGTAGCAATCGCGCGACGCCATACTCAGCCCTTCAATTGCAGCCCGGATCAAATCGACATAGCCATGTTCAGTTGTCAAACCGATCAGACTCGCACGCGCAGTATGATCAATGAACGGCCCTCGTTCACCTGCTTCGGAGATATAGGGATGATATACGACGCTGCCCGGCGTCGATTGCGCCATCCAGTTTTCAACTTGCGCCAAAAGCGCCTGGTCAGTCGTAAAAAAACCTAAAGAGTTGCACAGATCGCGCGCCAGACCCAGTACCCAATCAATATTCAGCGTGCCCGCCATATTGGTTTGCAATTGAGCGACCTTGCCAGGAATTGGCATCGTCATCACATAGCCGGTACGCTCTGGATTTAGGACCACGTCAGCGATGTCTTTGCATTGGACGTGAACTCCGGTCGTACCAACGATTGTGCACCCTGTATCTTCCTTAGGCAGATATCCACCGCCGCCCAGAACAGTACAGATAATATCAACATAGCCCAGAGAGACCGGCGTCCCGGCCAAGAGCCCAGTTTGTACTGCCGCTTCGGGCGTCAAGGCATGGGTGGTCTGGACACCGTCGCATGTTTGGGGCAACAGATCCGCATGATCGCTTAACCCTAGAAAGCCGATCACTTCATCGCTTCGATTCAAAGTGCGGTAATCACCATAGGTAAATGTTGCCTCGGAGGGGTCGGTAACCCGCGCATTTGTAAGGTTGAGATAGAGCCAATCCTTACAATGAAATGCGCAGTCAGCCTGATCCAAGACCTCGGGCATATGTTCTCTCATATAAGCCAGTTGCACGCCCATTTGGCAGGCATTCAGCCCTGTGCCCGTGATCTCAAACCGCGCATGATCTCCGTCATCTTGCCGAAAAGACTCTGCCAAAGCGCCCGCGCGACCGTCGAGCCAAAGCCACGCATCTCCTACGGGCCTGTTTTCATGATCAATGAGCCAAGTCCCATCCCCCTGGCCGGTCACTGCTACCGCCGCAACGCGCTGCGCCAGATTAGGAATTTTCTGCCCCAGGTCCCGCAGGGTAGCGGCGCAATCCTCCCATGTTCGCTGAATCGGCTGGGTCACGGACCCGCCTGGTCCGATGTCATAGCCATTGGGGTGCGCGACCACATCTATCTGCCGCCCTGACAGATCAAAAGCTACCGACTTCATCACTGAAGTGCCTGCATCAATGCCGATGATGAGGTCCTTGCTCATGAGGCAATCTTCGCCCCGTGAGAAACCGCTGCGCCTGTTGTAGGGTCAAAGATATGCAGGTCCGCTGGATCAAAATGTACCGCAATATCAGACCCCTCGGCCACATCAGCGCGATCGTGTTCCACTAGAACCAGAGCGCCGCCCGCAAATTCGGCGGCGATATGGCTTTGATCGCCTAACCATTGGTTGGCCACAACTCGCGCTTGCACACCACTGGCATGGCGGCGCACTGCGTAGGGGCGCACACCTAGCATGACTTGGCCCATGGCCAGAATACGGCTTCGCAATGTTTCGCCAAACGCTGCCTGCGGAAAACTGAGGTCGGATTCGTCTTGCAAGGTAAAGATCAGCGCGTCGCTTGCAGTCGTGACCTTGGCCGCAAAAACATTCATCGGAGGTTCCCCAACAAAGGTTCCGGTGAAGAGGTTTGCAGGCGCATCCTTAATCTCTTCGGGGCTGGCATATTGCTGCAATTCTCCGCCTTCCATAACTGCGATCTTATCGGCCAAAGCGTTAGCCTCAGTCTGGTCATGGGTCACCAGAATGGCGGTCAAGCCGCGTTCTTTGATGTAATGCTTAATCCGCCCGCGCAACAAAGTGCGGAGCTGCGGTTCCAGCTGCCCCATAGGCTCATCAAGCAAATAGAGATCCGCGTCCCGGATCAGAGCGCGCGCTAGCGAAGCGCGTTGCTGCTGTCCACCAGAAATGGAGGACGGGTAGCGATCAAGAATTTCAGAAATCTCCAGCATCACTGCGATCTCTTCGACCGATTTGCCCACGGCTGTCGACGACTTGCCGCTACTTTTAAGGGCAAAGGCAATGTTATTGCGCACAGTCACAGTGGGGTAGAGCGAATAGCCTTCAAACGCCATGGCCACTTTTCGTTTGGCTGGAGGCAACATATGCACTTCACGCCCTGCAAGGCTAATCCCGCCTCGGCTTACCTCTTCGAACCCCGCGATCATACGCAGCGTTGATGTCTTGCCGCAGCCGGACGATCCCAACAGAGCAATAATATCGCCTTTGGCAACATCAAAGGTCACGTCCTTTACCGCCTGGAATCCTTGATTAATAGGGCCATAGAACTTATCAATTTTCTTGAGTTGCAGAATGGGGTTACTCATGCTATGGCCTCCCCGGCGATAGTTGCTTTTGGGACACAAAGCCGGCCGCTTGCGCGATCAAATAGCAAGGTCGCTGCGCTATCAATTGTGATATGAGCGGTGCCTCCGTTCGGACCCGGGGTGCCAGAGGGGCGAGTAACCATTACCTCGCGTCCGCCAGCGGTCAGCACGAGCGTTACCGTTTTTTCATTCAAAGGCGCTTCGGTTTCGACTTGCACTGGGATCGCGCTTGGGCTGTTCGGCTCTACGAAACGGAAGGCTTCTGGTCGCACGCCAAGAACACACTCCTGGCCCACCATCTCAGCATAGCCCGGATCGAGCATTATGGGTTGATCCGAAACTGACACAGACACCATCCTACCTCGGGCCTCCGGCGCAACATCCATGAGGTTGATCACGGGGTCGCCAAAGAGACGCGCGATCTCAGTAGTGGCGGGGGTGAGGTAGATCTCTTCCGGTGTGCCGATTTGCTGAACCTGTCCTTCGTGGATCACTGCGATTTGATCACCAAAGGCCATGGCCTCTTTATAATCCTGCGTAACATAGATGACGGTTGCATTTTGATCCTTGAGCAGACGGGGCAATTCAAGCCGCATTTCAAAGCGAAGCTTCGCATCAACGTTGCGCAACGGATCGTCCAAGAGAAGTGAGCCCGGTTTACCCGCCAGCGCCCGTGCTAAAGCGGTACGCTGTTTTTGACCGTTGGACAGTTCTTTGGGCTTATGGCCCAGAACGTGTTCGATCTTAAGCAGTTTTGCCAAAGCTTGAATGCCAGATTTTATCTCCGATTGGCTCTGGCGTTGGGCGGTTAGCGGACTGGCGATATTGTCCTCTGCGGACATGTGAGGAAACAGAGCAAAGTTCTGAAATGCCATGCCTACATCGCGATCCTCTGGCTCTACGCCCTCCATATCGCGGCCAGCAATTTGGATCGTTCCAGCGTCAGGTTCGATTACACCTGCGATCAGGCGTAAGAGGACTGTTTTACCCGCACCAGAGGGTCCAAAGAGAACCAGCGTCTTTCCAGTCTCAACGTCCAAAGATACGTCTTGTAGTACGATCTCTTTCTTAAAAGCTTTGGTAATGCCGGCGAGTTTCAGCGACATGAGTTATCCTTTCACTGCACCAAGCGATAGACCTTCGACGAGGTAGCGTTGGGCATAAAGAGCAAGCGCGAACGTCGGCGCGATGGACAACATGATCCCCGCAGCAATTTGACCATAGTTGATGCCCGCTGCCGTGATGAAAGCGAGTGCGCCCACGGTCACAGGTTGTTTGTCGGCTGAGGCTAAGACGAGAGCAAAAATAAAGTTGTTCCAAGCGAAAATAAACGCAAGAAGACCTGCCGCCGCGATCCCGGGTCCCGCCAGTGGAAGCGCAATTTTACGGAAGGTGGTCCAGAAACCGTGACCAGCAATTCGGTAAGCATATTCGATATCGCTTGGGATATCTTCAAAGTAGCCTCGTACGATCCATAGGATCAGCGGCAAGACAATCAATTGGTAAACCCAGATTAGGCCAAAATAGGTGTCAGCCAAACCAAGCTGTTGGAAATAGATCGTTAGCGGCAGCAATACTAAAAGCGGTGGTGCAAAGCGAAATGACAAAAGAGTGAAGGCGATATCCTCTGATCCGCGAAATTTAAGTTTGGCAAAGGCGTAGGCCGCAGGAACACCCAATATCAATCCTACGGTCACAGAGGTCACCGAGAGGAACAACGAGTTCCATAGGTTTCCCATAAATTTGATCTCAAGAGTAGCCGTACTGCCCTCGAGTGTGCCGGAAATGAGCGAGCGATAATTCGTTAATGTCGGTTCAAACACCATAGAGGGTGGAACCCTGAGGATCGTCTCATTGGTTTGAAATGACATGAGCAAAATCCAGAAGATCGGGAACATAAAAAAGAAGATGACACAGGCCAAAGCTACGCCGCGCAAAATCTGTTCTAAAGTACTCTTTTGTTGCATCAGACTGCCCCTACGCATCGCCGCGCGCGCGTTCGCGCAGGCGCAACCAGTTTTTGATAAAGATTGTCGACAGGATGTAAGTGATCACCCACAGGATCATGAGTAGAGCTGCAGAGCGCCCGATATTGGTCGATTGGAAGAAGTTCAAATAGGCCTCTACCTGAAACACTGTCAAGGTATTGCCAGGCCCACCTTGCGTCATGGCGTAAATGATGTCGAATTGCTGAATCGATTCAATCACCCGGAACAGCACCGCCGTCAGTAGGAACGGCATCAGCATGGGCAAGGTGATCCGCCATAACACGAAGAGCCGCGGCACTCTATCCAGCTCGGCCGCTTCAAAGGGCTGGCGCGGCAAGGAACGCAGGCCCGCCAAAAGAAGGATCATGATAAAAGGTGTGTACACCCAGACATCAACGATCACGACAGTAAGCATAGCCGTAGATGGGTCCGAAGCCCATTTCATGTCCTCAATACCCAGAAGCGTGGCCCAATAGCTTAGGATGCCGAACCCAGGGTTCGTCATGAGCTTCCACATAAGTGAGGCCAGCGCCGGTGCTGTCATTAGCGGCATGAGCAACATGATTGAGACAAAATTGTTTAACCGAGACCGTTGCTGCAGCAGCAATGCAATGCCTAGACCCAGCACCAATTCGATGCCCACGGTCAAGAACGCATAGGTCATGGAGACCTTAAGCGTATTCCAAAACGACGGATCGGTCATAAAATTAAGGTAATTCGCACCCCAATTATATTCGCGCGCCCAAGGTTGCGACAAGCGATAGCGCTGGAGCGAATAGGCGACGGCGGTAAAAAACGGAATGAGAATGCCAATACAAACGAGCAGAGCGGGCAAGCTCAGTACATAAGGAAGAGCTCTCTTGCTGATTTTGAACCGCGATTTACGCGGCACGTCAGTCGTTTGCGTTGACATGGGCAAGCCCCTTTACTTCGGGCTTACCCCGAAAAATGTATAAAGCCCGCCCCACCTGTCACCAGGCAGGGCGATTGGGAGAGAAACGGTCGAGTTAGCCGAGACCCGCTTCTTTCAATTGACGGTTAATGCTGGCTTCGAGCTGACCAAGACCCTCATCCACCGGAACTTCATTGGCGACCATTTGTTGCAGGGTAGCAGCCCATTCGGTCGTCAGGTCAAAGAACAACGGTTGCGCAGTAAATTGGATCTTCGCCCCCGGTGCCGATACATCATGCATGTCAACGTAGCCCGGATAGCTGGTATCGATCCGCTCGCGGAAGCTCGCATCGGCCCAGACAGATTTGCGAACAGGGTTCACAAAGTCCATCTCGGTCGCCCCAAAGAGACCATGCTCTGGACCAGATGCCCACTGCAAGAAGTGCCATGTTGCATCTTTCTGCTTACCAGCGGTGGCCATGGCCAGCGACCAAATCCAAATATTTGGCGTTGGCGCAGCAGCTGCTGGGTTCGCGGCAAATGGTGAAAACCGCAGGTTGCCCGCTTCGGCATTATCACCACCATTCATAAAGTAACCCAGAATATCCGCGTCAAAGATCATCGCAGATTTTCCCGCACCTAGATCTGTACCCGCTTGATACCAAGTGTGAGTCGACCAGTCCGGCGCACCGCTTTCTTGAATCATCTTGACCCATTTCTCGTGGAATGCGCGCGAAGTATCGGTGTTCATTGCGGCCGATAGCTTGCCATCGTTTGAGATATTGAGGTCTTTTTCACCAAAGTTCGCATAGCCGGAAAGGAAGCCAGGGTGAATCGTGGCCCAAGAGCGCGACCCACGAACTCCAATTCCGTAGGCACCTTCGATTTTGGCGTTGGCTTCGGCAGCGGTGGCAGCCAGCTCGTCAATGTTGGTCGGCACGTTCAGGCCGGCCTCATCGAACATCCGACCGTTGTAGGTCAGGTTATTTTGCTCATAGCCCCACGGGATGCACCATTGCTTGGCGTCTGCCGAGCCCAATGCGCCACCAGGCTTTCCGTTCCACGCACAGGAACGACGCACACCTTCGAGCATGTCTTCCCAGTTATAGTCCGGGTTCGTCTTGGCTGGATCGCCGATATATTCGTTGAGGTCATCGATCCAACCCGCAGGACCATATGTCCAGGTCATATAGGCGCCCGTCATGAACGCATCATATTCGCTAGACCCTGACGAAAGAGCCGCAGTCACTTTATCGAAATACACATCCTCAGGGAAGATGTCATAGGTAACGTCCATGCCGGTCAGTTCCTTGAAGTTTTCAAGGTTGGCGATCATGGCGTCGGCATAGGGGTGTTGATTCAAGAGTAGCTTAATGCTAGTTCCCGAATGGCGTTCCCAGTCAAAACCGTTTTGCGCCAACGCTCGGGTTGCTGCGGCGTTCACCATAACGCTGGCGGCGGCGGCACTCACCCCAAGTGACGACAGTCCACGCAACATCGAACGACGACTAATGTTGCCGCTCATGTAGGACTGGACTATTTCCTTCTCTTTTTTCACAGGATTTTCCTTTCTGAAGTTATGGACGAAGTAGCATCTTTGCCGTGTACTCGTCCGTTATGAGGCCATCCAAAAGACCGTTCTTTAGGATGGCCCGAATTGCGTTCACCTTGTCTTCTCCTCCGGCAATGGCGATCGCACGTCCGATCCGCAGGCCTTCGAGGTCCACGGACAAAACGCTGTCTGAAACGGCTGTCTTGATGACCTCACCGTCTACGTTAAAGAAATGACCTATTAACTCGCCTACGCCGCCCGCGGCGTTTATGTCCTTGACTACATCTGCACCAATTACACCGGCTTGAACCATTTGCGTATCTGGAGCGACGGCACCAATACCAACCACTTTAAGGTCAGCGGAATGTGCCATGCCCATCACTTCTGGCACACCACGTTGCGCCAAAAGAATGTCGCGATCCTCACTTGAATTGGCGTAAAACGGCACGGGCATGAAATACACTTCTGCTCCTGTTCGCTCCGCCAGCCTGTGCATGACGTCGTGAGGGTTGGCTGCAAAGTTCCGCGTAAGCCCGCCCATGAGAGATACGAACTTTATATCCTTGAGGGTCAGTGACGACATGGCTCGAATGCAGGCGCTGAGCGTTCGGCCATTGCCCACTCCAATGATCTTGTTCCTTGGGTTTCCAAGTTCACGCGTGAGAAACGCCGCGCCTACGATACTAAGCGCACGGGTGGGTAAATCAGACTCATCCAAATCAGGAGCCACCTCACAGTAGGTCAAGCCGAATTTTTCGCTGATCGACATTTCTAGTGAAACACATTCAGCAATCTCGCCATCAAACGAGACTTTGACAGCTCCTTCTTGGCTGGCACGCGCAATTAGCCGGTGCGCCTTTACTTTGGGAATGCTCAGTCGCTTTGCGACGTCGGTTTGAGACAGGCCACCGCCGTAGTGAAGCCATGCTGCCCGCATAGCCAGACTTTCCTCATCACTTTGTCTATGTGCAACCAATTTATTAACCACCGCGGTCTCTGATTCTGTTATTTTTTACAACATATGTAAAATTTTTCAAGTCTTTTTTTGCTGTTAGATCCTCAAGGGGGGTCTTTTTCAACCCCAAGAAGCATGTTGCATGAAGTCATGAGTCATAATTTTTTGCTGCGGAATCGTCTTCATAAGCAGCGGCGCATCAGTCGTTTGCGTTGACATGGGCAAGCCTCTTTACTTCAGACTTACCCCGAAAAATGTATAAAGCCTGCCGCGCCGTCCTGTCCGATACACTGTAAGTCTGCTAGTGCTCAGACCGCGCAGCCGCGAAGGACACGGGTTTCAACTTTGATGAGTGGTTCGGCGGGCTGTCCGAACTTGACCAGCCGAGCCCAATACAGACCATTTATAAAGCAGAATTTCTATTTGGATTGGGGATTAATCGGCGTAAAATATCAATAAGACAAAGCCTTCCCGATTGTCAATCCCACCAAACGAATTACCAGCAATTCCCGCTAACTTGGGTGAATAGTAACGAATGTCACTCGAACTATAAGTCTTTGAGAAAACTAGAAAAAAATGTTCCAAAAATAACATTAAAGTCTCA
>JAPORH010000069.1 GCA_026710325.1 Litoreibacter sp.
GTGGCCAAGGTGAGGATTGAGGCACCGGTAAAGGGCGAAAGCCACCGGAAAACAGCAACTCCCCGCACCTACAGCAGGGCGCGCCTCTCCCTGACTCTACTTTCCAGCATGTCGAGAATCCGTATCGCCGTCTCGCTGTTGTCGGTGGCCGGGTTGACGCCGATCACCGCGTCGCCCACGCCATAGAGCAGCCCATCGATGGTCGAAGCGGCAATCCCCGCCAAGTCATCCGCCGGATGGTTCGGTTGCAGCCGCGAGCCCATGCAGCCAGGAAGGCCCAGCGTATTGCGAAAGGCTGTGGTCACCTCAATCTTACGCGTC
The DNA here is from genome assembly GCA_026710325.1 of Litoreibacter sp. Classification (GTDB taxonomy): domain Bacteria; phylum Pseudomonadota; class Alphaproteobacteria; order Rhodobacterales; family Rhodobacteraceae; genus Litoreibacter. The sequence continues at coordinate 322 of JAPORH010000069.1, forward strand.
ACAGCAATCAGGTCGCGGTTGCGCATAATCTTGGACACGGCAGCGGCCATTTCCGGGGTGATACCGGGCGCGATCTTAGCCAAGACCGCGCTATCGGCAGCCTCTGACAGCAACCAGTCGCGAAACTGCCCAACGGTCATTTGCGCCACGGCGGCAAAGGCCTGCGCGTCATGCGTGTCGATGATAAGACGCGTGACTTCGTCGGTCTCGTAAGGGATCAGCAGCTCACTCAAGAAGGTCTCTAGCGGCAGGTCGGCAAGGATCATTTGCACCGCCACCCGTTGCACCGCGCTTTCGGCGGCCAGCCCCGCCAACATGTCGCCAGACCGCAAAGGGGTCGCCGCAGCCATCACGCCTGCAAGCGTGTCGAAACGGTGCCGCTCTGCTCCGAGAGTTATGGCGTATTTCGGCATTCGGTCCTCCGGGCTTACGTGCGTCGCTGCTTGACTATCTTCGCAAGCAGAATGCCAAGGGAGCGCCGAAAGAGCGATTGAAAAGCGCTACATGCGCTCAGAAATCAAGCCTATGCCGGATTTGAATGCAAAACCTTCTGTAAAAGTAGGCGAAAGACTTGCCTGGCCCTCCGGCTAGGCAGCCGCTTGCACAGGGCTAGGGTTGTTTTTGCCTTGTCTCAGCTTGCGCAAAATACCGCAGAGCCCAATGCTGATGAAGCTGATCTGGATCAGGAAAGACGCGACGTTAAAGGCATTGATCAAACTGACCAGGACAAAGGCGGCGGCGACAACATTCGCAGCCGCAAAGGCAACGCTGTTGCCGCATAGCCTGCCAGTCTGCACCAGACAGAAACTGATGATGTAGGTAATAAAACCTGCCACGCCGATTGCGTCGGTCAGGCCGGGATAGGCACTCAGGAAATCAAACATAAACTTATTCTCGAAAAGAACTGGGAACTGGGAAGTTGGCCGCTCAACCTCATGCTTCGCGAAGCGCCTGGGTCGGGGCGGAGCGCACCCCTTCGCGCAACGCGGCCTGATGAATGACAAAGCCAAGTTGCGGCTCCGCAAGCATCATCCACGCCAGCTTGAAGCCCGAAATGCGCGTCAGGTTCGGCGCGCCGATGGAGCGCAGAAAATGCCGGATGCCCATGGCGCAAAGCGGGGACCGCTCGGCATCCTCGAGCTGAACGTCCAGCTTGAGACGACGGGTCCGAAGATCGCGCGCCAGCTTGGTGACCTCATGCCAATTGGCCTTGACCTGCCTGCGCTGTTGCAGCGCGTTTCGAGCAATCATGAAGGCCTCGAAAGGGCAGTCGCATTCGGCGTGGTAGCCGCGCGTCTTACCTTCCGAGAACACCAACCACAGCTTTTCCCCCTGTTTGGTGATGGCGCGATAGGCGTACTGAGTGCCGTCATCTGAGCGCACGACGTGGGCACTGTCATAATAGAGCGCGACCCAGTCTGAGCGCAGAAAGACAAAACCCTCCCCATTTGAAGTGATCTCCTTGTCAATCAAGGAGGTCATCTGACGTTCGGCTGCAAGAGCTTTGAATAGGCTATCTTTAGAAGGACTCAGAGGCACAATTTATCCCTTCGATACTGATTACGGAACACGGGGGTTCTTATAGGATCAAAGGGTTACCCTGGGTCACCTGAGTGCCCTATCCCCATTTGGGGACAATCTGCATTTACAGCTGAAGTTGGGGGATGTCGTAGGTTCGATCTCCCGGCGCAACATCGCACCCAGCCGCACGCGCCACCATCCAGGGCCAGTTCTCGATATGGTGGTAGTGCCCTTTGTCCTCGAACAGCGTGAACGTCGCTTTGGGCAAGTGCTGCGACAGAAGCTGACCCCCTTCGAACGGTGCAACATTGTCGACGCGGCCATGGTAGATTTCGACCGGGCAGCTGATGGTGGCAGGATCAAAATCCCAGCCCCGGGTGTTGAGCAAGTTTTCCTCAACCATGCCCTTGAGACCGCGGGCCGTCCGCTCCTGCAGCATCTTCCCCGACCGAAAGCCAATGGTCGGGTTCAGCAATATGCGCTTGTCATCCTCGCTGTTGGTCCGCTTGCAGTACCGCTCCATATAGGCGGCGGCATTTTGAATAATGGAGTGCACGATAAACGGAATGAGCTGGCGAAACATCGCAGGCCAGCGGCGCGCAAGGACGGCAGACAGGTGATAGAACTGATCGAGCTCCCGCCAGTTTTCATGTTTGTAGACCGGAAAACTCGGCGAAGACAGGATCACTTTCGTCACCCGATCGGGCAACTCCTTGGCCGTGGCAAGCGCAACGCCCGAGCCAAAGGAGAAGGACATCAGTGCCACTTGGTCAAAGCCCAAGTGCTCAATGAGCTCCTCCACATCAGGTGCAAAGTCGCGCAGGCTGCTATGCTGTTTGAAATCAGACCGGTAAATGCCAGGCCTGCAGGGCATCACAAGTCGCACGCCGTACACCTGCAGATGCTCCATATATTGCCTGGGCCAACCAATCAGATCGATGGACGACCCCGAAAGCGCGTCAAAGAGCAAAACGGGTTTGCCTTCTTCAGGGCCTAAAATGAAGTATTCCAGTTTCCGCCCATCCCGAAGGGTCAACAGCTGGCGGACTTGGTATTTTTCTTCATCGGAGGTCTCGCGCGCCCGGAAAGCGGCCAAAGGGTTCTGCGAAAGCGCGTTGAGCAGCGCCGCCTGACTGTTATGGCCCGTCTTCTCAAAAACGCGTTTGAGATAGGTGCGCCCACTTTCATATGAAACGCCGATTTCTTCTGCGGCACTGCGCAAGTCCCCTGCCCTGACGAGCGCGCGCACCAAAGCCTGTTCCCGCAGGCTCAACCCGTGTGTTGCGGCAAGGGCGTGCAACCCCTCGTTCTTATTGACCGCGCTGGACACTAGCACGGCCGCCGCCTTTGCAGGAAATCCCATGCGCGCCGCTTCCACGCGCGGCAGTAGCGTGAACTGTTCATCGGAGCGGCCCACAATAAGCGATTGGGGACGCTCGACCGCATTGGTTTTGGCCACCCAATGCGACAGTGGCTTCTCACCCCCGTCGAGTGCTTCATCTGGGGGCGAGAGCAACGGTGGAGTTGTCTGATCAAGGGCAAGTCCGGTGTCTCGCATCGCCCGGTTTGAGATGATCGGCATGCCCTCTTCATCCAGCAGCGCCACGCCGACCGACAAAGTGGACAGAACAGCCTCCAGGTCGCTCGACTTCTCCTGCAAAACAACCATCTTCTCGGAGATTTCGAGCGCGCGTCTGAAATGGACGACAAGGTCGTTCATGGTCTGCTGGCTGGGGTTCTTTGAGTTGCCATCTTGCGGATCAGGTGCCTCAAGCAAGCGGCCATCGGCCGCAATCTGGACCTGTTCGGTCAAAGCAAGGATCAGTTCCGGCAAAAGCGTATTGTCGAGTGACGCTTCATACACCATGTGCGTCAGGCGGTCGTCTGTCGACATTTTAAAACCTTAAAAACTAATTAACTTTGCTTGATATAGCATTAGGGCCGGTCATCAGCAAATCCGCGACTTCAGTCACAATTCTGGAGCAAGAAGGTCGAACAACTTGGGTTACGCGTTAGGGGTAACTGCGACCGCTTTCATTCGACTTAGGCGCGAAAGACGATAAATCCGCGAAACCAGCCAAAACAATGCGACACATCTGAAGCGAAAAACGTGGCCCTGACAAAGTCAGGCTCTCGCTTTGGGACGCGCTGAGCGCTTCTAACAACCCACTACAAACTATCCCGCTAGGCGGAATGCACAAAAAAACTATATCTGGCCCCGCTTGGAAGAAAATCTACGTAATTATCGTAAAGTTTCGGCAGCTTGCTATTCACTGAGTACATCCAGCAATCAACCAACCCACGGCGGGCATAGGGAGCTTCGAGAAGAAAGCAAGCTCGCATGGCAGTTACAAACCAAGCATTTTTTTCTTCGTTTCGGCCCACGTCATGATTGCCATATCAAACGTAAGCGCCATCAAGGACACACAGATCCCGAGAACAAAATTCTTGCCAAGGTCAGTTCCGGCCAGCGTCTTCTGAAGCTCTTGCCCCAAATCCTGAGTTCCGATGAAGGCTGCGATAATGACCATGAAAAAGGCGAACATAATGGCCTGATTGAAGCCCACGGCCATTGTCGGCAACGCCAACGGCAGTTGCACATTCCAGAGCTTTTGTAGTTTTGTGGCGCCCGACATGTCGGCCGCCTCTGTCATCTCTGGCGGCACGCCGCGCAGCCCCTCGACCGTGTAGCGCACCAACGGCACCATGGCGAAGATCAGGATCGACATCACCACCGAGGTCGCCGTGATGCCAAAGAGCATGATCGCTGGGATCAGGTAGATGAAGCTTGGGAAGGTCTGCGCCGTATCGCAAGCAAGCAGGACCCGGCGCGACGCTGTTTCGGACCGCGCGGCTAAAATGCCAATCGGCAGCCCGATGAGTGTCGCAAGGATCACGGCCGAGATCACCGAATACAGGGTAATGACCGACCGGTCCCACCAGCCGGTCAGTGCGACCAACCCAAAGAAAACGGCAGCGTAGATACCCGGGCGCTTCCCGCCCAAAGCGACGGCTCCGGCAACGACAAACAAAATAAATCCGAAAGTAGGTATCGACAGCAAGAAATCCCGGAACGGGTTCAGCACCCAGACGTTCAAAACGTAGCGAATTTGCTCGGTCGTGCCTTTGACAATGTCATAGGCCAGGAAGGTCTTGATCGCAGTGTCGATTTCCTTGCCTTGGGAGAAGCTCTGACGGCGCCCAATCTCAGCAAACCACTCCACAAACTGACCAAGCACTGTGAAGAAGACGAATGCGGCCACGCCGAACAACATGAACTTGTGTCGCTGCCACCACGGCGTGCCCTTCTCAAAATGCTCTGGAAGTTTGACAACCCAAGCTTTCGAAAGGCGGTCCAAAGTGACGGCCAGCAAGACGATTGTGACGCCAATCTCAAACGACCGGCCAAGCTTGAAGCTGCCCATCATGGCTAGAAGTTTCGCGCCCAGTCCTGGCATCCCGATAAAGGCTGTCAATACCACCATCGCGAGACACAGCATGATCACCTGGTTCACGCCGACCAGTATCTCCGTCCGCGCGGCGGGCACATAGACATGGCGCAGCATTTGCCAACGAGTGCAGCCCGACATCTTGCCCGCTTCGACGACCTCCGGTGAGACTTTTTTCAGGCCCAAAGTCGTCATCAGGATCATTGGGGGAATGGCATAGATGATGGTGGCAACCGCCCCCGCCGTGGGCCCTACTTTGAAGAAAATCACGGCAGGCAAAAGGTAGGTGAAGAAGGGAAGCGTCTGCAGGACGGACAATATCGGTTTGATCGCCCGGTCGACCCAAGCATATTTCCAAGCGGCAATGCCGAGCGAAATACCAATAACAAAGGCCATCGGCGCCGCCACCACAAGCACCGACATGGTCTCCATCGCGTCCTTCCATTGCCCGATCAAAGCCGTCCAGACGAAGGTTCCGCCCGCCAAAGCGGCAAGCCGCCATCCCCCAAGGTAGTATCCAAGAACCGCCGCGGACGCAGCGATTGCGCTCCATGGGATTTGTTCAAACCGGGGCCAACGGCGTTTGCCGTAGAGCAGGTTTGCGGTTGTATCCAGCATGAACTGCAACGGGCCCTCTGCGAACCACCGCGTCAGTTTCTCAAGGCCCAAATCCGTGCGCACGAAATTGAATGCGGCGTCCAACCAAACAGCGAATGGCGGTATCCAGGCTTCGGGCAACCTGTGAAGCCAAGCAGGCAGGAGGCCTGCATATTGCAACGCCGTCAAAAGGACAGCCGCGCAAGCCAACCACAAAGCCACTTTGGTCGCGGTGACTTGGGTCCCACTATTTGCGAGCGCGTTGGTCGACAGGACGGCCATCAATCAGCCCCGACCAGGACTTCCAGCGCCTTTTGCCTGGGCATCGCGCCCAAGAGGGTGTCGCCGTCTTTAACCGGGATGTAGTCGCGGACATCCCCCACCAGTAGGCTTGCCAGATCGTGAATAGTGGCGTGCGCACTGACGGCATCGCCCTCCCCTTGCTTGGCCTGATCGGCAAGGATGCTCGCATGCACGACACGGGATTTGTCGATATCTTCGGTGAACTTACGAACATATTCCGTGGCCGGGTTCATCACGATCTGGTCGGGCGTGTCGCATTGCTCGACCGCGCCGTCTTTCATGATGGCAATGCGGTCGGCGAGACGCAGAGCCTCGTCAAAATCATGCGTGATAAAGACAATCGTTTTGCCCAGCATTTCCTGCAGGCGCAAAAACTCGTCCTGCATCTCCCTGCGGATGAGCGGATCAAGCGCCGAAAACGGCTCATCGAGAAACCAGATATCGGGCTCAATGGCGAGACTACGGGCAATTCCCACCCGTTGTTGCTGCCCGCCTGACAGCTCACGCGGGAAATAGTCTTCCCTGCCCTCAAGCCCTACAAGTTTGACAACTTCGAGCGCCCTATCACGGCAGGCATGTTTGTCCTGGCCACGCATCTGCAACGGGAAGGCCACGTTTTCCAACACGGTTCGGTGCGGCAAAAGACCAAAGCTTTGGAAGACCATCCCCATCTTGTTGCGGCGTAGGTCGATCAGGGCTTTCTCGGACAAAGACATAATGTCTTGCCCCTCGACCTCAATGGTTCCGCCTGTGATGTCGTGCAGTCGTGAAAAGCAACGGACCAGAGTGGATTTCCCAGAGCCCGACAGCCCCATGATCACAAGCATCTCTCCGCGCGACACCTCAATCGACACGTCTTTCACGCCAGCGATGTACCCGTCTGCGCGAATCTCATCGAAGCTGTGCCCGGCGGGCATGCGCTTGAGATAGGCTTCCGGGTTGTTGCCGAAAATCTTCCAAACACTCTTGCAGGAAATGACTGGCAGGTTCTTGTCCATCGAGGCCCCAAAACAAGTAACTGTGTCGCTCTGCGGATGCCGCAAAAGCGCAATTCATCTTAAAAAGGCCCTGCACGCCATGCGAACAGGGCCCTTTGAAAGGTTAGATCAGGTGGCTTAGTTCAGCCAACCCTTCCAAACGTCTTCATTGGCAGCCAGCCACTCGGATGCGGCTTCATCTGGCTCCAGCTCATCCACATCGACGAGACGTGCCATCTCGGCGATCTGTGGGTTGGTGAAGCTGATCTTTTCAAGGACAGCGTATGCGGCAGGCCATTTGCCTTCCATGCCTTCCCAAGCCGCCTTTTTCAGGTAGCCGTCAGCCGGGTTGCCGCAATCATACAGCGCTTCTTTGTTTGGACCTTTGGCAGGATCTTTGTCACAGCCGTCTTCCCACGCCGGGAATTCGACAAACTCACCAGGCCAAACCGCTTCGGCGAAGTTCGGGGTCCAGTTGAACACCACAATCGGACGCTTGTCGGCTTCAGCTGCGCCAATCTCCGCCCAAAGTGCCGCGGCGGAGCCTGCATTGATCACTTCGAAATTCATGCCCAAAGCCTCGACACGCTCCTTGCCGTGCTTCAGCCAGTCGACCGGGCCATCAAGATAGCGCCCTTTTGTTCCGGTTTCCGCGGTCGCAAACAGCTCCGCGCAATCGTTCAAGGCTTCCCAGCTTGGCAGACCTGGGCAGGCGTCTTTGGTCCACATTGGGTACCACCAGTCCTCGCGTGTGACCGCATCGTGGTCGCCCACATCGACGATGCCGCCTTTTTCGAGCGCGGCCCGGAAGGATGCGCCAAACGCGCCTTCCCAGACCTCCAGTTCAAGAGTGACGTCGCCAAGGCGCACCGACTCGTAAACCGCTTGGCTGTCCGTTGTGACGTATTCGACGTTGTTGCCCATCTCCTCGAAAATTTGGCCAACCACGTTGGACATAACGATCTGCGAAGACCAGTTGTGGATCGGTATCACAATTGGATCAGAGCTGTCGGCCGCAAGGGCCGTGAAAGGCGCAAGGGCCAAGATTCCGGTCGCCAATGATGTCGTTAACTTCTTCATTTTTCAGTTCTCCCTGTTGCCAGGCCACAGATATCAGGAACGTTCCCCTGTGTGCCTTACGCACAGCCGCGCCAGCAAACCTGACCTGGGCTGTTCCTCACACCTTCCCATATTTTTACTGTCGATCAAGTATTTTTCTTTTCAGGAGCAGAAAATTGATAAGCACAGCTAGTCTGTCAGCGCAAAAAACCCCTTAAAAACGGGTGATCCGTACTTAAAAGACCTGATCTGACGCGTTATTCGGATTTTGGTTCATAAAAGAGGCACTTCGTGGTTGGGGGCCTGCTTGACCCAATGCGAAACCCGAACCGCTTTGTAAGACCGTGACCATTCGCGGCTGAGGGCCTGAGCTTAAAACAGCTCACTCCCCGCGGCGAAGGCTTATGGGGGAATGCGTATCACTGTCATCGGAACTCCGGCGAAGGTCCGGAATCCTGTAAGGAGCGGAGGCGACATTGCTCTCGATCTCTCGAAAAGGGGCAAAATTATACTGACAGGAATACTTGTAGCATTCAGAAGAATATTGGCTACACTTCATCTGTAGACGACATCGCATTGTCGCCCTAGGGAGGGCTCAATATGGAAATCACCAAAGTGGCCGCCGATATGGTTGTTCGTCTGACGCAAGACCCTCACTCGACACGTATAAAACGCGAGAAAGTCCTTGAAGTTGCCATCGGCCGAGAGGTCCGCGCGTTTCGGAAGGCGCAAGGAACCACGGTCGCCGAACTGTCTGAGACGACAGGTCTATCGATCGGGATGCTGTCAAAGATAGAAAACGGCAACACCTCGCCGTCATTGCAAACCTTGCAATCCCTGGCAAATGCGCTGTCCGTCCCGCTCACCTCATTTTTTCGGCAGTTCGAAGAACGGCGCGAAGCTGTGCACACCAAGGCAGGCGAAGGGTTGGAGGCAGAGCGTGAAGGCACGCGCGCAGGGCATCAATACAACCTCCTAGGTCATATCGGCAGCAATGCGAGCGGCGTGATCGTCGAGCCATACTTGATCGAGCTGACTGCGGAGAGCGACACGTTCGAGACATTTCAGCATGGCGGGATTGAAACGATCTACATGCTAGATGGCGAGGTCGATTACCGGCACGGCAACGAAGTCTTCACGCTGAAACCCGGCGACACGCTGTTCTTTGATGCAGACGCCCCGCATGGGCCTGAAAAACTCACCACCCTGCCCGCGCGCTACCTTTCAATCATCAGCTACCCGCAAAGCAGCTAACCCGGCGCCTCGTCTTTGATTGTTGGTGCAGCGGGCGCTTGCCCAAATATTGGCAGGCGCAGCTCCCGTGCTAGCTTCTTCTGCATGGCCCGCGCGTAATCGGCATAGCCGTCCGCCTTCATGGCGAAAGCCCCGGGTCCACGAATAACCTCGTTTTCGAAATACTTGAGCAAGTCATCAGATGTGATGCCCGGCCCCTCATCGCCGCCCGTCTCAGGCTTGCCCACGACAAGCGCGTTCACCGTCGTTCGTTGGAACCCGCTACGATAAACCGTCTGGGGCAATGGCCCCACATTGTTGCGCCCGTCGCCCGACACGTCGATCGTATGCCGCCAGCATTCGGGCTGCCGCTCTAGCATGGATTGTCCAAAAGCAAGCGCGGTCCCAAGCGCGGTTTTCAGGCCCGCTCTGACCTTTTTGTGGCGTCTAATTTGCGCGATAGCTTCATCCAGTGACCTTTCGCTATCCAGACGCGACCACGGTAAGATCACATACTGATGGTTCTGCGATGACCATTCAAACACCATGATCGTCACCGGATTATCAAGATCCGCCAGAATGACATCTCGAATGTCTGGATGGCTGAGCGCCAAAGCCAAGCCTGTCACTTGCTGCTGGTATTCTTTCGCATCGACCGACCCTGACACGTCAAGCGCAAGCACAAGTGCCTGCCTACAGGCCCAAACCGGCGACGTAAGGTTGAGAAAGATGAGCAAAGCGATCCAAAACAGTCTCATGGACCGCTCTTTACACTATGTTGTGGTTTGAAGGGGCGGTTCCGTTTCGAAATCTGGGAACACCCCAGGGCTTGTTGGCAACCCGTCGTCAAATTTGCTCAGATAGTCGAGCATCATGGGGCGGTTGTCGATAAAGCCTTTATAGGTCGCGAGTTCCTCCGGCAGATCGCGGACAACGCGGTGCAGACGGCGGCCCCATTTGGGCATCGTCATCAAGTCCTGGAAGCTGCAGAGGTAGCAGCGGATCGGGAAGACCAATGCGTTGGAGCGCGGCAGCCGGAAGAAGGTTTGCAGCTCAACCCGCAAGTGTTGTTTGGAGCCGATATTCTCTGGCGTCAGCGTCGTCTTTTGGATACCCCATTTGTGGTAGTTTTCCGGGCTCGTGTCCAAAAGCGGGTTCACCGTCATCGTCCAGTTCAACCGCCGCGCGGGCGCGCCTTGCTGGATGTTGAGCAGGAATTTCAGCGCACGTTTGAAGATCCCCATCTCATGCGCAAGCGGCACCGGCGCGTGCCACTCGAAGAAGTTCATCCCAATATCGAAATCGAGCGACCAATCGGCTTGTGTCGTCACCATGCCCGCATCCATCCACAGCATCTCATCCCGCTGATCGAGCACGCAGAAATCGCCTTGTGCTTGACGAGTGATATACTCCATAGGCCCATAAGGCAGCGTCGTTTCGTCAAGGAATGTGAAGCTGTCATCAATGCCAAGCGGTTTGTTAATCCAGCGCCACTGGTTGCCGTCGCGGTTCAGTTCGAACAGGTCAGGGTAGTCCTCAGACTTGCTGACCATGATCAGTTCCAACAGGTCCCAGCCCGCCAGCGTCATATGCGGCAGCGACTGGCAGCGCAGCGGGTCATCCGCCAGCACCATAGCCCGGTCTCGCATCTCAGACACATAATGCTCATCCACATCGAAGCGCTTCTCATAAACTGACCCCTCGGGCCCGCCACGATGCTGCTCCATATTCACCGCATACATGTAGCTGTCTTCATGGAACGGGAATGGGAAGCGTTTGATCGCCCAGTCCGAGTTGTAGAAGGAATAGTCGTCGCGGAAGGTCTCTTCGTTAAACTGAATGGTCATAGTCTTTCTCCTGCCGCCTCATCTTGTCCGAAAACCGGTGCCCACTTTTCGGGATGAGACGCGCTTATCTGTCTAGCTCCAAACTGCCGAGGAACCGGCTGACACAGGGCATGATTTTCTCGCCGGAGGCGTGTTGATCGTCGTCGAGCCAGTGGTCGCGGTGGATGAACTCACCATCGGCTTTAACGACATCGGTTTCACACTGCCCGCAGGCGCCGCCACGGCATAGGAACGGCGCTGCCACCCCTGCCCGTTCGATCGCTTCCAGAAGGCTTTCATTTTCACCAACTGTTATGGTCTTGTCAGATTTGCACAGGCGCACTTCGAACTCTTTGCCCGGCTCGGGCTTTAAGAATTCTTCCGAATGGACTTGGGCATCGGGCCAACCTGCGGCGGACGCCGTGGCATGCACCCAGTCAATCATACCTTTCGGCCCGCAAACATATGCGTTGGTGCCCAAAGGCTGTCCGTCCAGCAAATGTTCCAAGGGAATGCTTTGCGACTGATCGTCGTAATAGACATGCACCTTGTTGGGGAATTTGTATTTCAACTCATCCACATAGGTACCAAGCGCCTCAGACCGCACCGAATAATGCAGCTCCCAATTCCCATTCATCCGCTCCAACTGCGCGATCATCGACATAAACGGCGTGATGCCGATCCCGCCTGCAAAGAACAGATGCTTGCGCGCGCGCAGGTCCAGCGAGAACAGGTTCACCGGGTAGGTCAGCGTCATTTCATCGCCAACCTTCACGCGCGTATGCATGAAAAGCGACCCACCTCGCCCCTTATCCTCGCGACGCACGGAGATCGCATAGGTCGACGTGTCCGCCGGGTCAGACATCAACGAATAAGGATTGAGCCGCGTGCGCCCGTCATCATTCATCGTGATGACAGTATGCGCGCCGCCAGAGAATGTCGGAAAGGCCTCGCCGTCGCTGCGTTTGAACTCGAACCGTGTCACCAGATCATTCAGCGGCACTACGGCGCTAACGGTGACGGCAATCGCCTCGGCGCCGGGTTTGGCTTTTTGCGGGGCGGCGCTCATGTGTACAGCTCCTTGGGCTCTGGCACGTTGCCCGGGTCTTCCGCGTCGATGCAGACCCCCTGATAGGCGGCCAACCGGCGCGAATAGTGATCGCGCACAAATAGGTTCAACCCGCAATGCGAGCAAACAAACGGGTCGGTCATCACGTCCTCGGTGATGCCTTTGCAATGAACGCATTGCATGCGCCGCGCTACTGAACCGCGATGCTCGGTCTGGATCGCAGTATGCGGGATGCCCGCCTGCATCGCCTCATTCTGTGCCTGGCCCATCAGCCCTTCGGTCCCGGTCAGATAGACCTGCAATCCTTGATGCGCGTTCTCCAATACATGCCGCAATCGCTGAACTGAGGCCGCGTAAGACGGTCCCTCGTAATATTGCGCAGGGTTCAGCGCGCGCAGCTTGTCGCCAAAATCTGTGCCCTTGGGGATATAGATAATATGCGTCTTCGCCATGAGGCTCGGGTCTTGCACGGCAAGGCCTAAGATCGCCTCTGCGCCCTCGGCGTCCGCGATCATCAGATGGGACTTTCCGGGCCGAGGTTCCAGCGTGCCATAGACCGGCCGGCTCTTGATGCTTTCGGGGAATTCGAACTTCGACATTGCTTGGGTATCTACCTCGCTTGAACATATGAAGGGCGCACCCGGTGGCGCGCCCAAAGCAGGTCAGCCTTTGGCTGTTCGGATCGATTTGTCTTGATCGTAGAAGGGCATTTCCTCCGCCGTTGCCGAAAGCTCGGTTCCATCTGGCTGTACCACCGTGAGCGCCGTGCCAGGTTTGGCAACAGACGGATCGAGCCGCGCGATCGCGACCGAATAGCCGTTCAACTCGGAAGACAAACCATAGGTGATCACGCCAACATCTTTGCCATCTGCATGAACGCGGGCGAACATCTCCATCTGATCCATCGCGTCGCCTGTCAGCTTGACGCCGTAGATCTTGAACCGCTCCTTGCCCTTCATCGCATAGTGGTTTTCAGCACCGATAAAGCCTTCCTTCTCAGGTGACACCACAAAGTCGAGGCCCAGTTCCCAAAGGCTGTCGCCCGCGGGCGTGCCATCCTCAAACGGGAAGGTCTCAGAGTTATCGCCGGGGTAGAACAGCAGATATGACTCAATCCGTAGCATATCGAGCGTACTGAACTGCGTCGGGCGGATGCCCATGTCGGCGCCGTCGGCCAGAATGTTGTCCCAGACATGCACCGCGTCCTTGCGACCCACAAAAATCTCGTAGCCGCGCTCGCCGGTATAGCCCGTCCGGCTGATCATCACGTTCTTGCCGAAGAGCTTGGTGTGCATGATCCCGAAATAGGCAAGATCGCGAATGCCATCGATATGCTTAGCGAGGAAATCGACCGCCACGGGCCCCTGCAGCGACATGTCATGCAGGTCGTCATCCATGATCACCGCGCAGTTTTTGGCGGCGGCTACCTTGGTCAGCTGCTCCATCCCTGTGCCGGTGCCATGCACCACCATCCAGGAATTTACGGCAAGGTGGTAGATCACACAGTCATCAACGAAGAGCCCGCGCTCATCCAGCATTGCCGCATAGGTGGACCGGCCGACGCCGATCTTCTCGACATTGCGGGTGGTGACGCGGTCGATCACATAGGCCGCGTTCTCCCCCACCACATGCACCTTCTTGAGGCCCGAGACATCCATGAGGCCCGCCTTGGTGCGGATTGCCTCATAATCAGCTTTCGCGCGCTCCGGAGTGTGGTCGTAGAACCAGGCGGTGCCCATGCCGTTCCAATCCTCCAGCTCGCCACCGATCTCAGCATGGCGCTGCGCCAGCGCGGATGTTCTCCAAAGAATAGCCATCTATGGCCCCCCTGTTCTTTTTATCTTTGACATGTGTTCCGAAGTATTCAGACCGATAGGGCTTCAAAAATCAACACTCAAATGCAGATTTTTTTCCTGATAGGCAAATAATCCGAGGACCTGCCTAACCCTTCATCTCAAATTGAAAGGGCCACCTTCATGGTGGCCCTTCCAGTGATACGTTCAGCTTTATTTGTGCTTTGAGTATTTGGACGATTCCGCCTTTTGACCGACCGCCAAAGCAACAATGCAAATCACGATCCCGATCGCCGCGAAGATGCCAGGTGCAGACCCGCCTGCCCCCATAAAGATCGGCCCGGACACATCCGTCCAAGTGCCGCCATTGTCATATGGAAATCCCATAGTTCTTACTCCTTATTGAGAGGCCGGGGCCGACGCCGGAATACCTTCCGGATAGGCCTGAGCCGGTACTTTGACAGTGTCGAGACCTGCGAGTTCTGCCGCCTCCGGCACGCGCAACATTCCGACCATTTTCAGGATCAGCGAGGCGACAAACCCTGTGCCAAAGCCAATCACGATGAACACGACGGAGCCAACAAGCTGCCCCACGAAGGAGACAGTCGCCGCCCCCTCGCCCAAAGCAGCCGGGTAGCCGGACGCGAAGATGCCCAAGAGCAACATGCCATAGATGCCGATGGTGCCATGCACGGTGACCGCGCCAACAGCATCATCAATGCCCATGCCTTCAAGGATGCTCGCCGCAGGCTTCAGCAAGATGCCAGCACCAAAGGCGATGATGAAGGCCAGCGCCGGATAGTAGATATCCAGACCAGACGCGCAGGAGATGATCCCGGCCAACGCGCCCGACATCATCCAGAACGGATCACGGGTCATCACCCAGGCCCCGATGATACCGCCAGCGACAGACATCAGAATGTTGAACGCCAATGCGCCAAGGTTGGTCGGCGTGCCGTAAATGGTGGTGTAGTTACCACCCCATGACCACGCCTCACCACCGACAACCAGGCAAGCCATCAGGAAGCCCCAGAAGCCCACGATAATCAGCATCAGCCCGGTCGCCGTGAAGGGCATGTTATGCCCAGGCAACTCATTTGCCGTGCCGTCCGCGTTGAACTTGCCGATCCGTGGCCCAAGATTGATCAGTACCCCAAGCGCGAAGAAGGCCGCAACCGCGTGCACAAGCCCGGCGGCGCCGAAGTCATGGACCCCCCATTGCGTGACAAGCCAGCCGTCTGCGTGCCAGCCCCAAGCGGCGGCAAGCGTCCAGCTGAAGCCGCCAAGGATGATAGCAAGGATCACGAAGCCAACGGTTTGGATGCGCTCAATGACGGCGCCAGACATGATCGAAGCAGTGGTCGCCGCAAAGAGCGTAAACGCCCCCCAGAACACACCGTCGATCTGATCTTCGGTGTTCGGCCCCATATAGGCAGCACTTTCGCCCCAGGCCAAAGCGATGGAGCCTGCATAAGCGGCCCCGGAGATGCCATTAGGCCCTTCTGACAGCGAGAAGCCAGTTGGGAAGGCCCAATAGACCCACCAGCCAAAGAAGTAGAAAGCGGGGATCACAAATGCGAAGGCCAAAATATTTTTGACGCCTGACGACAATGCATTCTTGGCGCGTGATGCCCCCATCTCATAGGCCAGAAAGCCCGCATGGATGATGATCATCAGCGGTATCGTCAGGTAGTAATAGGCCTCGGCAAACATTGTGTTGGTCAGATTGCCCTTGGCCTCCATTGCCGCCACCTGGGCAGCAAGTTCGGCAAGTTGTTCTTCCACGATTCCCTCCATCGTCTGTTGAAATGCGCCTCATTTTTTCTTTGTGCACAAAGACGCTGGTCGCAACTCAAGCAGAACAAGTCCGATCTTGCCAGTATTTTTTGCCTATGGTGAAAATTTTATTCCTTATGGTTGTGGGATGCTTAAAAAGGATGCTAGCGTTGATCAAACGCCTCAATGCGGGAGGGAGATTTATTCATGTGCGGGATTGTTGGTTTATTTTTGAAGGATGCGTCTCTTGAATCTCGGTTGG
>JAPORH010000047.1 GCA_026710325.1 Litoreibacter sp.
GAGTACCGGCCTGTCACGCCGGGGGTCGCGGGTTCGAGCCCCGTCAACCGCGCCACCATTGCCTGAAAAACCCCGGCCATGGCCGGGGTTTTTTCGTTTTGCCATGACCTGAATGTGCGGCTGCGCCGCGTAGCGTTGATTTTGCTCTTGGGAGGGTTCCCCTCCCGCCGCAAGGGCATCCCACCAGAGTATTTATAACCAAATGGAGACTACGTGCGCCTGCGTGAGACGAACCGGGGCAGCATGGCGGAAAAGTCTTTGCCTGCGCCATCCTCTTCTTCAACAAAAGAAGCGTATAGGGCGGTAGCGGCTTGACCCATCGGGGTATCCGCGTCGACTCCCTTCGCTGCTTGCTGGCTTAGACGCAAGTCTTTCAGCATCAGATCAGCAGCGAAGCCGGGCTGGTAGTCGTTGTCAGCAGGGCTGGTTGGTCCCACACCCGGTGCCGGGCAATAGGCGTTCATGGTCCAGCTGTAGCCGGAAGAGGTTGAAACCACATCGAACATCTTTTGACGATCGAGCCCCAGTTTGTCCGCCAGCGCGAAGGCTTCGCAGGTCCCGATCATGGTGACACCTAGGATCATGTTGTTGCAAATCTTGGCAGCTTGCCCATTGCCTGACGGCCCGCAATGCACTGCTTTTTGGCCCATCACGTCGAAAAGCGGTTCTACCTTTGTAAACGCTGCCTCGCTTCCACCGGCCATAAAGGTGAGGGTCCCAGCTGCGGCGGCGCCAATACCGCCAGAGACAGGTGCATCTGCGGCCAGGAGACCAGCCTCTTCGGCTTGGCTGGCCACAGCCCGGGCGCTTTCGACATCTACGGTCGAGCAATCCAAAAGCACCGCACCACTCGCCATGGCGGGTATGAGTTCCTGCGCGACAGCGCGCAAAATCGTGCCATTGGGCAGCATCGTGATCACGACCTCGGCCTCATTTGCCGCATCTGCGGCGCTGGTTGCGGCGGTGACACCTTCCGGGCAGGGGGTGGCGAGATCGAAACCCACAACCGAATGCCCGGTTTTCGCAAGGTTCATCGCCATTGGCGCGCCCATGTTTCCCAAGCCAACGAAACCGATCTTCATGGCATTTCCTCCCATCTCAATGCGTGTTCTTTGAGCGGCATCAGCATAGCAGAGACCTCACCGCTTGGTACGTCTTCTGGGCTAATATGCGCCCAACTCGGGTTGCGGTCCCGGTCTATGATCGCTGCGCGAATGCCTTCGATGAAGTCACCTTGCTTCATCGCCCGGTAGGTGTAGCGAAATTCCATATCGAGCGCTTGCCTGATCGACGTTGCACTGCGCAGCCGACGAATGATCTGTACGGCGCAGGCCATGGCGAAGGGGGCGTTGCGCCCGATCGCTTTGAGCGCCTCTTTGGCAAACTCCGAGTCGTCCCATGTCAGATTGCGGTAGATGTCACGTAGCTGCGCCCCACAAAAAAGCGCGTCAATCTGAGGTAAATTAACCTCCAGCGTCCCGCCTTCTGCAGCGATGCTGGCGGCCTCTATCGCCTTGATGTCGCCATTTGCACAAAGGGTTTCCGTCAACGTGGCCCAGTTCGTCTGCGGGACATAATGGTCGGCAAAGCCTGCAAAGATGGCGTCCGCCGCGTTCATGCGAAATGCCGTGATGCCCAGATATTCGCCCAGATGGCCCGGACACAGCGCCAGCATCAGCGAGCCGCCCACATCCGGTACTAAGCCGATCCCACATTCGGGCATGGCGATCTGGCTGCTCTCGCCCACGATCCTGTGTGAGCCGTGACACCCGACGCCGACGCCACCGCCCATGGTGAAGCCCTGGAGCAAGCTGACCACCGGTTTTGGATATTCGAACAGTTTGGCATTGAGCCGGTATTCGTCGCGCCAGAACTGGCGGCCATAGTCGAAATTTCCGGCTGTTCCGCTGGCGTACATCTCCGCTATGTCGCCGCCCGCGCAGAAGGCTTTTTCGCCCTTAGCGTCGATCAGAACCAATTTGACCGCATCATCCGCGCGCCAGGCATCTAATGCGCGTTCGATCTCCAACACCATGTCGTAGGTCAGGGCGTTGAGCGCTTTGGGGCGTTGCAAGGTGATGCGGCCGGCACGCCCCTCGGCGCGGATCCAAATGTCGCTCATCGGGCCGCCAGCATCGAGCGGGCGGTGATCATCCGCATGATCTCATTTGTGCCCTCGAGAATTTCATGCACCCGCAGGTCACGGACAAGCTTCTCGATCCCGTAATCCGCAAGATAGCCGTAGCCGCCATGCAGTTGCAGGCAGCCATTGACGATCTGAGAGCCTGTTTCGGTCACAAATTTCTTGGCCATGGCGCAATGCTGCGTGGCATCCGGCGCGCCGGTGTCCAGTTTCCAGGCGGCTTGGCGCAGCATCACGCGGGCGGCCTGCAGCGAAATCTCCATATCTGCCAGCCGGAATTGCAGGGCCTGAAACTGGTCGATGGATCGCCCGAACGCCTTGCGCTCCGACATATAGGCCAGCGTCTGGGTCAACGCGGCTTGCGCGCCACCAAGGGAGCAGGCCGCGATATTTAGCCGCCCACCATCGAGGCCTTTCATAGCGTAGGTGAAGCCCATGCCTTCCTCGCCCAGCAGGTTGTCGGCGGGTATCTTGCAATCGTCCAACTGGACCTGACGGGTCGGTTGCGACCGCCAACCCATCTTCTCTTCCAGCCCGCCGAAGCTGAGGCCTTCAGTGCCGTCGTCGACAATCAGGGCCGATATGCCTTTTGGGCCATCCTCACCTGTGCGCGACATCACGATATAGGAGTCGGAATAGCCGCCGCCGGATATAAAGGCCTTGGTGCCAGTCAGGCTGTAGCCCTCATTGGTCCGCTCTGCACGCGTTTTAAGAGCCGCCGCGTCGGAGCCGGACCCAGGTTCCGTCAGGCAATAGGAAAAGACCGTCTCCATCGATAAAATGCCCGGCAGGTATCTGTCTTTGAGTGCGTCCGATCCAAACTGATCGACCATCGCTGCGCACATGTTATGGATCGACAAAAACGCCGCGACCGAGGGGCAGGCCGCCGACAAAGCCTCAAACACCAAGGTTGCGTCCAAGCGGGATAGGCCGGTGCCGCCGCTTTCTTCATTCACATAAAGACCGGCAAACCCCAACTCGGCCAGTTTTGGCCAAAGCGCCTTAGGGATCTTTCCGTCCTGCTCCCATTCGCGGGCGAAGGGAGCGATGTGCTCCTGCCCAAAAGCGAAGGCCATGTCGTAAATGGCAGCTTGTTCGTCCGAGAGTTCGAAATGCATCATGCCTCCGCCCGTTCAGCAGTAATTGAACAAGTGTTAAATTATCTCACAGGTTATGTTCAAGCTTTTGGGCGAGCTTCTCGTCCAAAAAAAAAGAGGCGATTGTTTTTAATATGGAAACAGTATTCCGGTCGGCGTTCAACTTTGTGGCAGAATTGTGGCAAAAAGCATCAAAACGACGTGGGCAGCCCTTGCACCTATTGTGGCGCCAGGTAGAGTTTTTGGGCTTGGAAAGCGTAACTAGAGTAATAAAGGGTAACACAATGAAAACGGCTATAGGGGCAGCTGTGCTGGCTGCTTCACTGACGTTCGGTGGCGCCACCACCGCGAGCGTCGTACATGGTACGTTGGATTTCGCAGGACATGGGGGTCTGAAAAGCTCCCATACTGTATCCGACGGCTATCTCAGCGTAGAAGCTACTGGGCATCTTCTTAATTCCGACGGATCCCTTGGGACCCAGGAAAAGATTGGTCAGTATGGCTCCTACACATGGGGCACAGGCGGTTTCGGAGTCACAAACGACGATGAGACCAAAAAAACCTGTTCTGGCTGGGGGTGGTGGAAATCCTGTAAAACGAAAAACACGGACTCCCACCAGATCGACAACCACAAGAACGATGAGGCGGTTAAGCTCTCATTCGACAAAGAAGTGACGATCACCAAGGTGTTCTTCTCCTATGTCGATAAATGGGATGACTTTTCATTCTCTGTGTTCGACGGGTTGGGTGGTGTGACGGAGTTCACGGGTCGCGTCCAGATCGATAAGCTCGGCTACGGCGGATACTATGAATTCGCCCCGGGTAGCTTTGCGGCGTCCTCGATGTTTGCCTTCGGCGCATTCAAGGACAACAAACACGATTTGGACGGGTTCAAACTTCGTGGTGTGAAATACGCGCATGAAGTTCCAGCAGTGCCGCTGCCAGCCGGCGGCGCGCTTTTGCTAACGGGCCTCGCAGGTATTGGCTTCCTGCGGTCGCGTAAGAAAACGGCGTAGCTATCGAAAGATAAAAGAAAAAGCGGCCTTCATGGCCGCTTTTTTGTTCAAATCAGTCGGACTTGTGTGCCAACGGGCGTGATTTCAAACAGTTGGGCGATCTGCTCATTGTACAACCCAATGCACCCAGAAGATGAACGCCGACCGATCTTGCGCGTGTCGTGGGTGCCGTGGATCAGGTAAGCGGGCCAGTCGAGATACATCGCATGTGTGCCAAGGGGATTGTCCGGGCCTGCATCCATAAATTCAGGCAGAGATGGATCACGGCGCCGCATATCTGCTGTTGGGGTCCAGGTCGGCCCAACACGTTTGCGCACAATCTTGGTGTAGCCACGACGGGTCAGCTCATCGGTCTTTGGCACCGAAGTGGCAAAAACGCGGTAATCCGAGCCGTCGGAATTCCAGTAATGCAGCGCGCGGGAGCTCATGTCGCAAATGATCGTGGCCACGCCCAAGGTTGGGAAATGGTCGCGCCAGTCTTGTACGACAAAGCTCGAAGCGTTCCGGCGCGTGACAACACCAGATGGTGATAGCCGGGCGTTCGGCGATTGTTGTGCATGCAGGATAGCCGGGGTGCACAAAGTGGCTGCGGCCCCAAGAAGTACGCTACGGCGTGTGGTGTTGCTCATGCTCAAATCTCCCTCTCGACGGGTTTCAGCGCGAACTATACCTCAGTGGCGCATGAAAAAAGGGGGCAAATCGTCCGATCCGCCCCCTTTCACGCAATTGTGTGCCGCACGCTACTCCATGACGGGGATCGAGAACTCGCCGCCTTCCTTGATGCCGGATGGCCAGCGGGAGGTGACAGTTTTTGTCCGCGTATAGAATTTGAACGCGTCAGGCCCGTGTTGGTTCAGGTCGCCGAAGACGGATTTCTTCCAGCCGCCGAAGGTGTGATAGGCCAGCGGCACGGGGATCGGCACATTGACGCCGACCATGCCGACATTGACCCGATTGGCGAAATCTCGCGCCGTGTCGCCATCGCGGGTAAAGATCGCGGTCCCGTTGCCATATTCATGGTCCATCGCCATTTTCAACGCGGACTCGTAGCTGTCGGCGCGCACGGTCGACAAGACGGGGCCGAAAATCTCGGTCTTGTAGATGTCCATATCCGTGGTGACATGGTCAAAGAGATGCGCACCCACGAAGAACCCGTCCTCATAGCCCTGCAGTTTGAAGTCGCGCCCGTCGACCAGAAGCTTTGCGCCCTGGTCGATACCCGTCTGTACAAGTCGCTCGATATTCTGTTTGGCGGCAGCGGTGACGACAGGCCCGTAATCAACGTCGTCGCCGGAGGTGTAGGGCCCGACTTTCAGGGCCTCTACCTTAGGGACCAACTTATCCATGAGCCGATCGGCTGTGTCATTCCCCACGGCCACGGCGACGGAGATTGCCATGCAGCGCTCGCCCGCAGCGCCGTAACCGGCACCGACAAGCGCGTCAGCGGCTTGGTTCATATCGGCGTCGGGCATGATGATCATGTGGTTCTTTGCGCCACCGAAACATTGCACGCGTTTGCCGGCCTTGCAGCCTTCAGCATAGATGTAAGCCGCAATAGGCGTGGAGCCCACGAAGCCCACGGACTGGATGACTTCGTTGTGCAAAATGGCGTCAACGGCTTCCTTATCGCCATTGACGACCTGCAAAATGCCTTTGGGTGCGCCTGCCTCCTCCATCAGTTCGGCCAGCATCAGCGGCACGGATGGATCGCGTTCGGACGGCTTCAAGATGAAAGCGTTGCCGCACACGAGGGCAGGGGCGAACATCCACATCGGGATCATGGCCGGGAAGTTGAATGGCGTGATGCCAGCTGTCACGCCCAAGGGCTGGCGCATCGAATACATGTCGATGCCCGGACCCGCGCTGTCGGTGTATTCGCCCTTGAGCAGATGCGGCGCGCCGATGCAGTACTCCACCACTTCAAGCCCGCGGATCACATCGCCCTTCGCGTCGGGCAGGGTCTTGCCATGCTCGCGCGACAAGGCCTCGGCAAGCTTGTCCATGTCGCGGTGCAGAAGCTCGACAAATTTCATCATGACGCGTGCGCGGCGCTGCGGGTTCACTGCGGCCCATGCAGGTTGTGCGGCGGCGGCGGCGGCCACGGCCTGTTCAAGCTCATCCTCTGAGGCCAGCGGGACCTTGGCCTGCACCTCCCCGGTCGCCGGATTATACACGTCAGCGAAGCGAACTGAGCTGCCTTTGACATGGGCGCCGTTGATGTAATGGGTCAATTCTTGCATGGGTCCCTCCCGTTCCATTTCGCGCCCGACATTAGCTGCGCGCCGCGCAGTTGCAAGCTGGATCGGACGCGCGGCTTGATCGCCGGTAGGCTGATCCGCCAAACTCACCCTATTAGGCACAAGACTTTTGCAACATGGGAGGGCGCCAATGCTGGTCAGCCAAGTTTTGAAATCGAAAGCCGCTGCGGGCGTTGTCACGATCGAGCCGGAGGCAAGCGTGGCCGAGGCGGCCCGCCTTCTGTCGTCCAAACGGATCGGGACCGTGGTTGTGACAAAGGATGGCAAACACGCCGCTGGCGTCCTGTCTGAGCGTGATATCGTGCGCGAGGTTGGGAAGCGTGGTCCCACCTGCCTCAATGACAAAGTGGTCGATATGATGACCCGCGATCCGGTCGTCTGCGTCGGCACAGATACGGCCGACGAGGTTCTATCCCGCATGACCGAAGGGAGGTTTCGCCATATGCCGGTGGTCGAAAATGGCGCTATGATCGGCCTTATTACGATCGGTGATGTCGTCAAGGCTCGGCTGACAGAGCTTTCGATGGAGAAAGACGCGCTCGAAGGGATGATCATGGGGCATTGATTTTGCTCGCAATTCGGGGTTGCAACGCGCGGCGCATTGATGTTGCGTACAGCCGTTAACGAAAGGCAGGCCCATGCGCGTCGGACTCTACCCTGGAACCTTTGACCCGATCACTTTGGGGCATTCCGATATCATTCGCAGGGCCTGTTCGCTGGTAGACAAGCTGGTCATCGGCGTGGCCATAAATCGTGACAAAGGCCCGCTCTTCACGCTTGATGAGCGCGTGGCGATGATCGAGGCCGAATGCGTGACCCTGTCACAGCAAACCGGCTGCCAGATCGTGGCGCACCCGTTCGAAAACCTGCTGATACACTGCGCCAAGGACGTAGGGGCCTCGCTCATTGTGCGCGGGCTGCGCGCCGTGGCGGATTTTGAATATGAGTACCAGATGGTCGGCATGAACCGCGCCATGGATGACAGTGTCGAGACGGTTTTCCTGATGGCAGAGGCGGAGCATCAAGCCATCGCCTCAAAGCTGGTCAAAGAAATTGCGCGGCTCGGCGGCGACATTTCCAACTTTGTCTCACCAGCCGTCGAACAAGCCTTGAAAGACCGCCTCGCATAAGCGCTTTCCCTTCCGCCGCGCCCGGACTATGTCAGGCCCAAACATCAAAGACAGGAGCAGCCAATCATGGCCGAGATCAAAGACCCCGAAAACACCATCCTGATGGAGCTGAAAGACGGCACCGTCACCATCGAGCTGCTGCCCGACGTGGCGCCTCAGCATTGTGAGCGGATGAAGACGCTGGTGCGCGCAGGCGAGTATGACAATGTCTGTTTCCACCGCGTAATCGACGGTTTCATGGCGCAAACTGGCGATGTCGAGCATGGCGATATGGAGGATGGGTTCAATATCGGTCGCGCGGGCACTGGCGGGTCTTCCCATCCCGATGTTCCGGCCGAGTTCTCCAAAGTCCCACATGCACGTGGTTCGCTTGGCGCGGCGCGGTCTTCCAACCCGAACTCCGCCAACTCGCAGTTCTTCATCAACTTCAAAGACAATGACTTCCTGAACGGCCAATACACGGTCTACGGCCAGGTCATCGAGGGCATGGAGCATGTCGACGCAATCGCGCGTGGCGAGCCGCCCATGAACCCTGATCGTATGATCTCCATGAAGGTTGCGGCGGATGCGTAAGCTCGCTTTCGCGGCTGTCTTGCTTGCCGCTCCTGCCCATGCCGGCGGGATCGAGATCACAGTGGAAGGGCAACATACCAGCGGGGTGATCAAGATCGACCTGCTGGAGGATGTGGCCCCAAACCACGCGGAGCGTATCACCCAACTTGCGTCTGAAGGCTTCTATAACGACGTCTACTTCCACCGTGTGATCGACGGCTTCATGGCCCAGACAGGCGATGGCGAGATGGGCAAGGTTGGCGGTGACCTACGCCGGGCTGGCACCGGAGGGTCCGAGATGGGCGATCTGGACGCAGAATTCTCCGACGTGCCGTTTGAACGCGGCGTGGTTGGCATGGCCCGCTCCCAAAGCCCTGATTCCGCCAACTCGCAATTCTTCATCATGTTCGACGAAGGTGCATTCTTGAACGGGCAATACACTGTGGTGGGCCGTGTGACCGAGGGCCTCGACGTGCTCGACAACATCAAGCGCGGTGATAGCTCGACGCTGCAGGTCACGGGCGAGCCGGACAAAATGGTTTCGGTGACTGTGACCGAATAAAATTGAACACCTTAAAATAGTTCTCGAAACCCCTGCCGCGCATCCGCCGGTTGGGGTTTTTCTCTTTTTGGCGAGCCATAATCCGGGCCCTGAAACAAAAGGGTTACATTTCGAAATTACCCCTCTCTTTACTTAAATGGGGGCAAATTTATGCAAAGACTTCTTCTCACATCAGCACTTTTAGGATCCACGCTGGCCTTCGCCGTGCCTGTTCATGCGCAATGTGCGCCAGATGGCGGCGCAGATGGGTCCGTCGTGACCTGTAGCGGGACGGATCTTGACGGATTCGATTTCAAGGATGCTGATGGCATCACTTTGACAGTTGAAAACGGCGCCACGGTACAAGATGCGCCCGGCGGAAATGAAGCCATTCGGGTGGACGATGACGCCGACATCACTGTCGAGCAAGGCGGGACCGTGTCGTCCTTTGGCGATGACGCGATCCAGTTGGACAAAGACGGAATGATCACCAACTCTGGGGCTATTTTCAGCACCACGAAAGACGCGCTGAACCTTGGCGAAGGTGCAACGGTCATCAATACCAGCACGGGCGATATCGACGGTGACGACGAAGCAATCGCGGCTGAAGATGATCTGCGTGTCGCGAATTCAGGTTTCATAACTGCTGGTGACAAGGCGATCGATACGGAAGGGTTTGACGACCTGACGGTTATCAACACCGGTACAATCAACGCGACGGATAAGGCGATCCGTGCGGGTGCAGATGATGACGACAACGGCGGTAATGGGCTGTTCGTTAACAACTCCGGTACCATCATCTCCCAAACAGATGAGGGGATCGAAAGCGGCAACAATGCCGAAATCCGCAACAGCGGCTCGATCAAAGCCTTCGATGATGCGATCCAAGTCGGCACCGGCGCAATGATCGTCAATTCCGGTCTTATTGAAAACACCGCGGGCGCGGGCGAAGATCCGCAAGACGCCATCGATATCGATGAGGGCATCATCACCAACGAGGCCGGCGGTCGCATCATTTCTACCTTCGATGCCGCTATTGATTTCGACGAGGGGCCGGGGGGCGGCTTGGTTGAAAATTTTGAGGGCGCCGAGATTTCGGGGCTGATCGGGATCGAGACGGACCCGGGCGATACTGGCGGGCAGGAGGTCGACAACCGGGGCAAGATCATCGGCACCGGCGGGGTCGCGATGAATCTTGGCCGCGGCCGGGACGTCGTCGTGCAATATGACACTGGCGAGATTGACGGGCGCGTCAATCTGGGTGAGGGAGAGGATACATTCGCGCTCTTTGGCACCGATCACGGCGATGTAGCTGGGTTGACCTTCATCGACGGTGGCGCCGATGAGGATACGTTCCGTGCTGTGGACTTCCTGCTCGAAAACCTCGTCTCTGTGAGTTTCGGCATCGGGACCGACGTTCAGCTTGGTTTTGAGAAAAACGGCGACGCGACCCAAATTCAACTGAGCAGTTTTGAGATTTTCAAGTTCGGAAACGCATCGACTGAAGTCACGCGCACGTTGACAGAACTAAAAGGCGTCTTGGCACCTGTGCCGCTGCCCGCGGCAGGCTGGTTGCTCTTTGGAGCGCTAGGTGGGTTAGCCGCTTTGCGCCGCAAGCGCTAAGCTCTCCGGCCGTCTACTATAAGTGCGGCGGCTCCCTGCTGTTGGGGGCCGCTTAAGCGAGTTTCACCAAGGCATGCCGCTTCTTGCCAGCTGACAGCTTCAAAGGCTCTGCCAGCTGGTCTGGCGTTATGAAAAGCCCAGCATCTGACAGCTCCGTGTCATTCAAGCGCGCGCCGCCTTCGGCGATCAGGCGTTTGGCTTCTTTGCCGGAGCCTGCGAGGCCCGAGCGAACGAAAAGCTGCACGATGGAAATGCCGTCGCCCAGCTCATCCGTGGACAACTCCAATGTCGGTAGGTCATCACCCGCGCCGCCTTTTTCAAACACTTCGCGTGCAGTGGCTTCAGCGGCGGCTGCGGCGTCCGCGCCGTGAAGAAGGGCCGTCACCTCATTGGCAAGGATCACTTTGGCCGCGTTGATCTCCGATCCTTCTAGCGCGCCCAACCGGTCACATTCCTCAACCGGCAATTCGGTGAAGAGCTTCAGGAATTTGCCGGTATCCGCATCCGTCGTGTTCCGCCAGAACTGCCAGAACTCATAAGGAGACAGCATATCCCCGTTCAGCCAAACCGCGCCGCCTTGGCTTTTGCCCATCTTGCGCCCGTCTGATGTGGTCAGCAGCGGCGTCGTGAGGCCGTAGATTTCATTCTCCAACACGCGCCGCGTCAGGTCGATCCCGTTGACGATATTGCCCCATTGGTCCGAGCCGCCCATTTGCAGCAGACAGCCATAGCGGCGGTTCAGTTCAAGGAAGTCATAAGCCTGCAGGATCATGTAGTTGAACTCGAGAAAAGAGAGCGATTGCTCCCTGTCCAGCCGCGACTTCACGCTTTCAAAAGACAGCATCCGGTTGACCGAGAAATGTCGCCCGATATCGCGCAGAAACTCCAGGTAATTCAGCCCGTCCAGCCACTCCGCGTTGTTGAGCATCAACGCATCGGTTGGCCCGTCGCCGTAGGTGATCAGCTTGGCAAAGACCTGCTTCATCCCTTCGATATTGCTCTCGATTGCCGCCTCATCCAGCAAAGGCCGCTCGTCCGACCTAAAACTAGGGTCGCCCACCTTGGTCGTGCCGCCGCCCATCAGGGTGATCGGCTTACCGCCTGTCTTCTGAAACCAGCGCAGCACCATGATGTTCATCAAATGGCCCACATGCAGCGATTTGGCGGTCGCGTCATAGCCAATATAGGCGGGCACCACCCCAGCGATCAGCGCCTCATCGAGGCCCTGATAATCCGTGCAGTCAGCCAGAAAGCCTCGCTCGGTCATCACACGCAAAAAGTCGGATTTGGGGTGGTAGGCCATATCATTTCCGTTCAGTATTTTCGCGCAACGTATAGCCAGCGCGCAGGGCGAGGGGAAGCAGTGAAAATCAACGGACCGGTTTGGGCTTTGGGCGCGATGTCAGGTACCTCGCTCGACGGTGTGGATGCCGCGATGATCCGCACTGATGGGGAAGCCATTTTCGAGTTCGGCGAGACCGGATTTCGCCCTTACTCGAGCGAGGATCAGGCTTGCCTGCGCGCAAGCCTTGGCGCCTGGCCGGGGCAGCCCGGTGTGGATGAGGCGCAGGAGGTGGTCGAGACTGCTCACGCGGCCCTGCTTAGCCAGTTCCAAGGCGCCGGGATCATCGGCTTTCATGGCCAGACTCTGGCGCATGAGCCGCGCGGGCGGGGCACGCATCAAACGGGCGATGGTGCCATCATGGCCGAGGTCTTGGGCAAGCCCGTGGCCTGGGATTTTCGGAGCAACGATGTAGAGCTGGGAGGGCAAGGTGCGCCACTTGCGCCATTCTACCATTTTGCCTGCGCGCAGTATCTGGGCTTGGCGCAGCCAGTCGCGTTTCTGAACCTCGGCGGCGTCGGCAATCTGACCTATGTCGACCCCAGACTATCCCTACCCGAGGAGGAGGGTGCTCTTTTGGCCTTTGACACGGGTCCGGCCAATGCGCCGCTCAACGATTTGATGCGCGCCCGGCGCGGGGAACCGATGGATGAGGGCGGGGCCTGCGCCGCCGCCGGTTCGGTTGATCAGTCTTTGGTTGATCGGTTCATGACGGATAGCTACTTTTCGAAAGTTCCGCCTAAGTCTCTGGACCGGAATGATTTTCCTGGCCTTCCAGAGCTGGTCGCGGAGCTTTCCGACGAAGACGCTGCGGCAACACTGGCGGCCTGCAGCGTCGCAGCCGTGGCGCGTGGCTTTGAACATTTCCCTGACAAGGTGCACCGGCTATTCGTGACCGGCGGCGGCAGGCATAATCCGACGATCATGCGTGGGCTAGGGGAAGGTCTTGAAACAAAGGTCATCGATATCGATGAAACCGGTCTTAACGGCGATATGTTGGAGGCACAGGCCTTTGCCTACCTCGCAGTCCGGGTCGCACGCGGTCTGCCAACGAGCTGCCCGTCGACGACCGGCGTCGCCGCAAGCGTGGGCGGCGGGCGGATCAGCTATCCTGGTGTTTGAAGGTCTTGAACGCGACCCAGCCGTTAAAGCTCGCCAGTGCCAAAACAAAAAGCGAGAACCATGGCTCTTCCCGAGACCAATGGTAGTAGCTCACGTTTAACAGAAGCAGGGCTGCGACCGCATTCAGTCCCGCTGAGGGCTTATGCGCACGTTCTCCGGCCGCGCGGTTCCGCGCCTCTTTTACATTGGCCTGTTTCACATATCTGTAAGCGGCGTCGCTTTTTTCGACCACAACCAACCCCTGCGTCGCAGTGTTCTGCGTCAGAAATTAGGATGTTGAGCGCGGAATTTCAAACCCGTCAGGGGCCAGCTCGAACCCCTCGAATTGAAATCCGGGCGAAACGGTGCAGCCGACCAAAGCCCAGCCATCGGGTGCAGATGCCGCTTGCCACCAGCCTTCAGGAACCACCAGCTGCGGCGCTTGACCTTTCGCAAATTCGGGGCCCAGCACATAGTCCTGCGCAGGGCCCGTATCGCTCTGCGACATCGACAAGACCAGGGGCGTGCCGGCATAGAAATGCCAAATCTCGCCCGCATCGACGCGGTGCCAATGCGAGCGCTCTCCCTTTTTCAAAAGGAAATATATGCAGGTTCCAGCGGGCCGCCCGTCACCTTCGGCGGCCCATGTCTGCCGATACCAGCCGCCCTCCGGATGCGGGTGCAGGTCGAGTTGTTCAATGAGTTCTTCGGCAGTCATGCATTTGCCCTTGATGTTGCAAGTCAAATCTCTGGGCCGACGACGTAGAGGACCCTATTACGGTGACTCAGCACAATAAGATCAATTCCATTTAGGCTCTCAACACTCACGCTACTGAATTTAACGCGAGAGCCCGACAAGTGGTCGTTTGCAACAGAAAACCGAAACGGAACGTCCCCGACCATAAGAGTGTAATACCCGGTTCCGAGCCATTGCGCCGGAATATCCTGACCATTTGGACTGCCAATCTTGGCTGAGACTTTCCGCTTGTAAGTCTGCTGGTCA
Organism: Litoreibacter sp.; assembly: GCA_026710325.1. Taxonomy (GTDB): domain Bacteria; phylum Pseudomonadota; class Alphaproteobacteria; order Rhodobacterales; family Rhodobacteraceae; genus Litoreibacter. The sequence continues at coordinate 13,807 of JAPORH010000047.1, forward strand.
AAATGCGTAAGGATCAGCCCGCCATCGTTCTCTTGCTCCCGCAAAATTTTATGGTGCTTGTCTAGGAGGTTATCAAATGAACCGACCTTCCACGCAATATACGCGTGCTGTCCCACGTATTTCTGCCAAACCCCATTGCGAAACAAGATATGGGTCTCAAGTTTGGCGGCATGTTCGGGGCGGTGAGCTGGTACATACTCCGGCGAATAATAGCGATAATACGTGGCCTCATCGACAAGTTGGCTCAGTTGTGCGTCGGTGAGGCTTTCTTCAATCAGTTGATGTGGGACATAGGGACCGATTTGTTTAGCCGTCACAGTGTGATACCCGTCAAGGTCTATGAAGTGGGGTCCCATAGGGAAAGCATATTCAATCATGGAGAGCTGTCCCAGGAGACTGCCTCTGGCATCGAACAAAACGATTTCACTTTTGCCCTCGGCGGAGAAGGCGAAGTAAGTGATGCCGTGATCTGCTATATGCTGATGCTCGTAATACTCGCCAAAGGCTTCAAGCTTTGTCAGCCGCACCCCTGGGACCTGCTCTAACTCAGCGATGTCTGGGAACTGGCTTTTGTCAAACCCTTCTGGGGCTGGCGTTTTTGACGGGGGAGGCACAAAATTTGATGGGCCAATGAGGACAACAAGGGCTAACACCAAAAGCGCAACAAATCCCCCGAAAATCAAACGCATGGCCTATGAATGCTTCAGGATCGAAGCACCCGCGTAGACGGCTTGCTCACCTAGTCCCTCGTCAATGCGGATGAGCTGATTGTATTTGGCAAGCCGGTCGGAGCGGCTGAGCGAGCCGGTCTTGATCTGCCCGCAATTGGTCGCCACAGCCAGATCGGCAATGGTGGCGTCTTCGGTCTCGCCGGAGCGATGCGACATGACATTGGTAAAGCCTGCGCGATGCGCCATATCGACGGCGCGCAACGTCTCGGTCAGCGTGCCAATTTGGTTGACCTTCACCAGCATCGAGTTGGCGGAGCCCTTTTTGATGCCTTCGGCCAGACGTTTGGGGTTGGTCACGAACAAATCATCGCCCACCAGCTGGATTTTGGAGCCGAGCTCAGCCGTCAAAGCCGCCCATCCGTCCCAGTCATCTTCGCCCATGCCGTCCTCGATGGAGATGATCGGGTAATTCGCGACCAAAGCTGCGAGATAGGCGACGTTCTCCTCGGAGCTCAGGACTTTACCTTCGCCCTTCATGTCGTATTTGCCGTCGCGGTAATATTCAGTCGCGGCGCAATCCAGGGCGAGATAAATATCCTCTCCGGGCTTATATCCGGCTTTCTCAACGGCTTTGAGGATGAAATCCAAAGCTTCACGGCTCGACGAAATGTTTGGCGCAAAGCCGCCCTCATCTCCGATGCCGGTGGAATAGCCGCCTGCCGAAAGCTCCTTCTTCAACACGTGGAAAACCTCAGCACCCATCCGCACCGCGTCGTGAATATTGCCTGCGCTGACCGGCATGATCATGAATTCCTGAATGTCGATCGGGTTGTCGGCATGCTCGCCCCCATTGATGATGTTCATCATCGGGACAGGAAGGACCCGGGCGGAGGTGCCGCCGACATAGCGATAGAGTGGCATCGTCGTGAAATCTGCCGCAGCTTTCGCCGTCGCCAGTGAGACACCCAAAATCGCGTTTGCCCCAAGGCGCGCCTTGTTCTCCGTCCCGTCCAGCTCGATCATCATCTCGTCAATGGCGACCTGATCTGTGGCATCCTCGCCAACCAGGTTTTCGGCAATCTCGCCATTCACGGCAGCAACAGCATCAAGTACGCCCTTCCCACTATAGCGGGTTTTGTCGCCATCGCGCTTTTCATTGGCTTCATAGGCGCCTGTAGAGGCCCCTGAAGGCACGGCCGCACGCCCCATCGTGCCATCTTCCAAGATCACATCCACTTCAACGGTTGGGTTGCCGCGGCTGTCGAGGATTTCGCGGGCGTGAATATCGATGATGGTGCTCATAGGGGAGAGTCCTTAGGTCAAGAGAACAGGTTGCGCGCGGTATAGCCCTGCTCTGAAACAGGAGCAAGACAGGCCCGCTAAGCGGTGTAAAACAGACTGCCAAAGGAAACCCGCGTCAATTAGGCTTTGCATGTCTTGGCATTCAGAAGGCTGCCGCTACAATGGTGGCGAATTTTTAGAAATAAGTATTTCGAAACGAAACGACATCCTCACGAATAGAATTTGGTGCTGCGCAAGCATTCCTCATGGAAAACTCTACGCGGTATTGAGGTGTGCGCCGTGGAAAGGCGCGTTTTCCTTGCGGGTGCGAATCCCGCCCAACAATTG
>JAPORH010000221.1 GCA_026710325.1 Litoreibacter sp.
AGGACAAAATCAGGCGATCTTGATGTCGGACGGAAGGCCACTTGGGGAATGTCGGATAAGGGCGGATATGGCTGGCATGTGCATATGAAAGGGTTCGAGGTGCATTCCTCGCTCATGCATACAGGCGTCTCGGCCATTCTAGAGGGTGCAAAATTGCTCACTTGGATCAACGAGATGAACGATGAAATTCGTGCCCGGACCCCACACCCGATTGCGGCCGAGTTTGACCCGCCCTTCACCACAATCCACACCGGCATGATTCAGGGCGGCACCGCGCACAACATCACTGCCAAGGATTGCATCTTTTCGATCGATTTCCGGGTCGTGCCATCCGACGACATCGCAGAATACGAAGCCCGGCTGATGGAAAAAGTGGCTGAGGTTGAGGCCGGGATGAAGGCCATCCACCCCGATGCTGGGATCGAGATCGAGCAACGCTTCCACGTTCCTGGCCTCAAGCCCGAGGAGGACGGCCTAGCTGAACAGCTCACCCGCCAACTCACCGGCGACAATGCCACCCATATGGTCAGCTTTGGAACGGAAGCCGGGCAGTACCAGCGCGAAGATTACTCCGCTATCATCTGCGGCCCCGGTGATATCGCGCAGGCCCATCAGCCCAACGAGTTCATTTCAGTCGAGCAGTTCCAGAAGGGTGAAGCTTTCATGGATAAGCTGGTTGAGCATTTGGCAAGCGCTTAGTTGTTCTCGATATGAACAGATGTGAGTGCCTCTTGCGCCGCGCGATACAACTCTTTCGTCGGAAACTCTTTTGAGCCGAAGGCGGCTTCAAGGCTTGTATGCGCCTTCCGCGCGACGGGGCTGAGCCCCAGATCGCAGTGGAAGGCGGACACGACGTCCGACCCTTCCGCATAGGTGTCGGTGGTCAGGAAAAGGGCGTGGGCCAGCACGCGCGGATGTCCGCCCCGGTTGGGCCGCCAACGTTGCGCGGTGCCTACGATCTTGCGGCCCTCGACCGAGAGGTTCCAGGCGCCGTCACAAAAGCTGCCCGGCGTGTCGCCCGCCTCAAATGCGCCACCATTCGACCCAAAGCCCTGTTTGATGATATCTGTGAGAAGGCGGTAGCCATCCTCGATGCTCGTCCCGCGCGCGGGGTTGAAGGCCAGAGCAAGATTGTCCACGCCCGGTCCTTGTGGAACCGTCCCCCCGCCGGTGGGTCGCAGGTGGACTGGCCATCCGCGCGCCTGGGAGTTTTGTTTGGCCTCCAGAAACCCGTCGCGTCGCTCATAAGCGGCAGGGCAGACGAGGCCTCTCGACTGAGCGCTCCACATGCCGATCTGGAGGCCTGTTCGTGTGAAAAGCTCCATCTCATAGGCAAGCCCTGCTGCCGCGTCAGCAACCTGTTTGATCAACGCCGTCATGGTGCGGTCTTACGCCAACATCTTTCGGCTGGCGAGGGTTTTAGCTACCCCAAAGCTCCGTCTCGGGATGAAACTGTGACCAGGCGAACCAGAAGGCCTGATGGCTGCCGAGGTCATTGCCGGCGCTGTCCACCGCCTTAATCCCGCCTGCATCCAAAGCCAGTCGGACATTCTCCACCGCGATCTCCTCACCCCGCAAAAGCGCGGCCAATGCGGTGGAGCGTTGGAAAGCCACCGGCGTGCCAGAGGCCGTCACGATCCCGATCACATCCTCATGGACGGGCAAGCGCGGGTCGACATCGCCGATGGGGAAGATCGGGCCATCTGCATCGCGGCCATTGCGGAAGTCAAAATCGCGCCCGAGTGCATAGCGTTCCAGCAAGACAGTCGTGTCGGGGTGTGCGGCCCACCAGCTGGCCCAATCGGTGGTCACGACGCTGGCCTGTTCCAGCTTGATGCCTTTCTCAGCCAGCGGTCCGGTGACTGCCTTGCCCAAAAACGTGTCAAAGACGGAGTAGGTGTTCACGTCATACATTACCTTGTTGGACCGGATCAAAAGCCCGGATGTACGCAAGACAGGGCGTTCGATGCCCGCAGGCAGCTCATCGGTAAAATAGGCCTGCGCGGCGCCGCATAAGGTGCAATAGGGGATGCCAAGGTCGCGCCCGCCAAGCGTGTCATTGACCATCTCGCGCACTTCCATGATCTGGCGGGGGTAGGCGCGGGCCTCGCCGTTGACGACGATGCCGAAGACGATATCGTCCTCGGCCAGCCAGGTGGCTTCTTCGGCGGTGCTAACCTCCGGATTGTCGGCGGCAGGGATGCAGTTGCACAGCACATCCGTCGTGTCATAGGCGCGGTCATCGATCAGCACACCGCCCCAGGAGACGAGCCGCCAGTCGATGTCGCCCTCAACAAAAATCTCCTCCCAGCCCGGCACGATGGAGGTGAAGATGGCGCGTTTGGCGCGCAGGTAATCGGGCGGCGCAGGGATGTCCCAGGCCATCAGATGGTCGGTCAGGTTGCCCCAGATGTCCTGGCGCGGGAGCTCTTTGCCCATCAACGCCGAGGCCGCGTCGGTCAACTCGCCTTGCAGACGGGGTCCTGAGACGAAACGCAGCAAGTCGGCAATCAGCCAACCAAAGCGTGGGTCACCCGACTTCTTTATTTCTTCCAAGGCTTGCTGCTGGTTTTCGTCCCAAACAGACAGGGTCGCGCTGTCAATGAAGGCCACGCGCATCGCGAATTTCATGGCTGAAGACAAATCGCCTGTGGGGATCGCGGGCGGCGCGCCGAACTCGGCAATCACGTAATCAGGCAGCTCGCTGCTACTTTGCGCTTGCGGCGCGCTGGTGCAGGCCAATGACAATGCCAGCATGGAAACGGTAAAGAGAGCGCGTGTGTTCGGGCGCATTGTGGTCCTCCCCTCGGACAGATCAAGCTGCGGCGGATTAGCGCATATACCGTGCTCAACTCCCAATCACGTTTTGCTTACGGGTTTGTGCGACATAGGTTAAAGCCAAAGCAGAACCAAAATCAGGAAAGCCCTCTATGCCCGTCAAAAACCGTTTCGCCGAGTTGCTGCCAGAGATCACCGCTTGGCGCCGGGACATGCATGAAAACCCCGAAATCTTGTTCGAGACGCATCGCACCTCCGCGCTGGTGGCCGAAAAGCTGGAAGCCTTTGGGTGCGACGAGGTGGTCACCGGGATTGGGCGGACAGGCGTGGTGGGCGTGATCAAGGGCAAGTCAAACGCCTCGGGCAAGACCGTCGGGCTTCGCGCCGATATGGATGCGCTGCCCATTCACGAGGCCACGGGTCTCGATTATGCCTCCAAAACCCCAGGCGCGATGCATGCCTGCGGGCATGACGGGCATACCGCGATGCTTTTGGGCGCGGCAAAATACCTGTCGGAGACCCGCAATTTTGACGGGACGGTGGTCGTCATTTTCCAACCAGCGGAAGAGGGCGGCGGCGGCGGCCGTGAGATGTGCGAAGACGGTATGATGGAGCGTTTCGGCATCGACGAGGTCTACGGCATGCATAATTGGCCGGGCCGCCCGGCAGGGTCGTTTGCGATCCGCCCCGGACCGTTTTTCGCCGCAACCGATACGTTTGAGATCAAGGTCAAAGGGCGCGGTGGGCATGCCGCCAAGCCGCAGGAAACCATAGACACGACGGTCGTTGCGTCGCACATGGTACTGGCCTTGCAAACGCTCGTCTCGCGCAACGCGGACCCTGTCGAACAGATCGTCGTTTCTGTCACGTCTTTTGAGACGGAGAGCAAAGCCTTCAACGTAATCCCTGAACATGTGACGATCCGTGGGACCGTGCGCACTTTGAGCGACGTGATGCGGGACCTTGCGGCAAAACGCTTGCCCGAAATTTGCGAAGGCACCGCCGCGACCTTTGGCGCAACAGCGGATGTCAATTACATGAAAGGCTACCCGGTCACAGTCAATCACGACGCGCAGACGGAGTTTGCTGCTGAGGTCGCCGCGAAGGTCGCGGGCGATTGCGATGATGCCCCGCTTGTGATGGGCGGCGAGGATTTTTCCTACATGTTGGAAGAACGCCCGGGCGCCTACATCCTTGTCGGCAATGGTGACACCGCCCCGGTGCATCACCCGGAATATAATTTTAACGACGATATCATCCCTGCCGGGTGTTCTTGGTGGGCGGAGATTGCAGAAACGCGCTTGCCAGCCAAGGTTTAGATGTTACCCTCTTTAAAACAAATCATTAAAGGAAAAAGTTAAAGTGAAAAAAGCAGTATTGTGCACCGTTTTGGCTCTGTCTCTGGCAGGCCCCGCGCTTGCCCAGAACAAGGTTACCCGCCAAATCCCAGTAGACAGCGAATTCAATGATGTCAGCATGCGTTGGAGCGGTGCGACGCCCGGCGGCTACAAAGCACTGTCCAAGCTGATTGTCGTGAATGGCGTTTTGGAATTGTGTGGCGTTGGTGTGTCGACCAACATCCAGCTCAATCAAGCTATCGCGAAAGGCTTGCGCGGTGGAAAATTGAAATTCGACGGCAAAACAGTTGTGAAGAACTTTTCTTTCTTTGCGAAAGCCAGGTCCGAGAGAGCATTGCGCAAGACACCAGCCAATTGCGTCTCAACAGGCCATCCGGCGTCAAAACCGGTTGAATTTGTTGATTTCAGCTACGGCGACGCGACCTTCCGGAACTGATCACCCCCCGGTATGGCTCATATGGCGTGACATTTGACCGCCAAGCTCTTGCCGGGAATAATCAAAATCGTGGCCTTTGGGCTTGAGCCCGATGGCCGCGTGGATAGCCTCTTCAAGCAGCTGGTTGCTTTCCGATGCGCGTAGCGGTGCGCGCAAGTCGCTTTTGCCCTCTTGGCCCAGGCAAGTGTAAATTTCGCCAGTACAGGTGACGCGTACGCGGTTGCAGCTTTCGCAGAAATTATGGGTCAGCGGCGTGATAAGACCAATTTTCTGACCCGTTTCCTCCAGCCGCATGTAGCGGGCAGGGCCACCTGTGCGCTCAGCCAGGTCGGTGAGGGTATACTGCTCAGCCAAACGCGCGCGCAAATCGTCCAATGCCCAATATTGGCCAATGCGATTTTCATTGCCGATATCGCCCATGGGCATAACCTCGATAAAGGTCAGATCCATATCCAATTTGGCGCACCATTCAGTGAGATCGAATAATTCGTCCTCATTGAATTCCTTCAGCGCCACCGCGTTGATCTTGACCCGAAGGCCGGCTTTCAAGGCGGCTTCCACGCCGCGCAGCACTTGGGGCAGGCGGCCCCAGCGGGTCACTTCGGCGAATTTCGCCTCGTTCAATGTATCGAGGGAGATATTCACCCGCCGCACGCCAGCGGCAAAAAGGTCATCGGCAAAACGCTCGAGTTGCGAGCCGTTGGTCGTCAGTGTCAGCTCTTTCAGCGCGCCGGTTTCCAGATGCCGTGACATTCCATCAAAGAAGGTCATGATGCCGCGACGCACCAATGGCTCACCGCCAGTAATGCGCAGCTTTTCAACGCCAAGGCCAATGAAGCTGGAGCAAAGCCGATCAAGCTCTTCCAGGCTCAAGAGCTCCTTTTTGGGCAAGAAGGTCATGTTTTCCGACATGCAGTAGACACAGCGGAAATCGCAGCGATCCGTTACTGAGAGGCGCAGATAGGTGATGGCACGTTGGAATGGGTCAATAAGCTTTTGCGTCATGCCTTTACTCTAGGAGCGGTTAAGGGGTTCGGCAAGCATCTGTCTGCCGCTTGAAGCGGATGTGAAGGCGGTCTAGCCTGCCCGCTATGAGCAGTTTACTCCGGCGTGTCGCCCCCGTCCTTCTTCCCGTCTTTGCGATGCTTGTCCTGACAGGCTGTGCAAACATACAAAACCTCATGGCAAAACCGCCCTTTGAGGAGGTTGAGGAGGCGCCTTTGGCCGTTGAAAACGAAGTCGCACCGGTCGCCGAAGAGCCCGCAGAAGTAGCAAGCGCGCCGCCAGAAACGTCAGGCGCTCTTGGCACGACCGTTGCAAGCCTTGGGGATGTCGCGCAGCCGGGCTTTTGGTTGAAAACACCTTTGGTCAATACAGAGCGTCCTGGTCGCGTCCAACTGGAAAATGGCACGAGCGTTCAGGTGCAACTTCTTCCGCTTGATGCCGCGTCAGGTGCTGGAAGCGAAATATCGCTATCTGCGATGCGCGGTTTGGGGCTGTCCCTCACCGATTTGGCCTCGCTTGAGGTGTTTGCCCTTTGAGAATTAGGGCAGCTTGCGCGCCGCTTCCTTGCGGGCAAACGGCTTCATCTGAGCGCCGTTGGCTTCCAGGAAGGCACTCACACGCTCCGGGTCATGCTTTGATAGCTCCCGTAGCCACTAGGCGACGGCCTTCTGAATAAACCATTCGTGGTCGTTGACATATCCCGCGGCCCATCCCAGCACCCTGTCACGGATGACCAGTTCAGCCGGTTTGGGGTTGTTTTGTTTGGTCCAGGGCAGGGTGATGACAAGTGCGGCGCGCCGTGTCCACATATGGTCTGAGAGGTGCCAATCGGCGATCTCCTCGATCCGAGTAGGCTCCCAAATCAAGCGTTTCTGCCCGGCTATGCAGGCGTGATCGGCGATGGCCCAAGCGTCAAAGTCGGGCGCCCAGGACTTGATCAGCTGCCAGGCGCTTTTATCGGAGGGTCGCAGACGCGCCTGGGTCAAAAGCTTGGCGGCGAGGACGCGCGCTTCGTGGCTGCCGTCCCGCCAAAGCGCCCCCGATAAGGCGACGCGCTCTTCGACATCCAACTCTTTTCGCCAGCCCTTGGCCACCTCATCCAAGACAGGGTTCGCAACCCCCAAATAGCGCCGCTCGACCTTGTGGTAGGCGGCCATCTCCTCCGCTTTTTCGGCATTGCCGAGCGCATCCAACTGCGCCAATGCAGCGGCTGGGGTCATTCGACCGTCACGGATTTTGCCAGGTTGCGCGGCTGGTCCACATCCGTACCTTTGGCGACGGCGGCGTGATAGCTGAGCAGCTGCGCCGGGATTGCGTAAAGGATCGGTGCCAAGAACGCGTCACAGCTTGGCATTACAATGCCCTCCCACACGCCATCTGCGCCATGTTTGGCCCCGGCGCTGTCTGTGACCAGAATGACCTTGCCGCCGCGCGCCATCACCTCCTGCATGTTCGAAATCGTTTTTTCAAAAAGCGCGTCCATCGGGGCCATCACGACGACCGGCATGTTACGGTCGATCAGCGCAATTGGCCCATGTTTCAGCTCGCCAGATGCATAGCCTTCGGCGTGGATATAGCTGATTTCCTTGAGTTTTAGCGCACCTTCCAAGGCCAAAGGATACATCGCACCGCGTCCAAGATAGATGGCATCTGTTGCCAAGGAAATCTTGCGCGCAACAGACTTAATCACGGGCTCCATTGCCAAAGCTTGGTTGATCAGCCCCGGAAGATTGCGCAGCTCTGCCAGCTTGGCGGCAAGGCCTGCATCATCCAGCACCCCGCGTTGATGCGCGGCCTTCATCGCCAAAAGCGCGAGCACCGTGAGTTGACAGGTGAAGGCCTTGGTGGAGGCCACGCCAATCTCGATACCTGCAAGGATTGGCAGCGCCAGATCGCTTTCCCGCGCAATGGAGCTTTCGGGAACGTTGACAACTGACAGGATCTTCGCTGCCCGCCCTTTGGCATAACGCAACGCGGCCAATGTGTCCGCGGTCTCACCAGACTGAGACACGAACAAGGCATAGGAATTGTCCGAAATCGGTGGCTGGCGGTAACGGTATTCCGATGCGATATCGACCTCAACGGGCAGGCCCGCAAGTTGCTCAAACCAGTATTTGGCCACCGAACAGGCAAGGTAAGCCGTGCCGCAGGCCACCATGGTGATCCGGTCGCATGCGGTGAAATCCAAGGTCCCGCCGGGCAGGGTGATCTCAAGTCCATCCCGTCCGGTATAGGCGGCAATAGCGTCGGCCAGCACCACGGGCTGTTCCGCAATCTCTTTGGCCATGAAGTGTTTGTGCCCGCCTTTTTCGACCTGCGCATGATCGAGCCGAATTTTCTTCTTCTCCCGCGTGGCCTGGCGGCCTTTGGCGTCATAAATTGCAAGGCTTGTGCGGGTCAGAACGGCGCGATCGCCCTCTTCGAGATAGGTGATCTCATCGGTCATTGGCGCCAGCGCAATGGCGTCGGAGCCCACAAACATCTCCCCCGTGCCATGCCCGATTGCCAACGGGGAGCCCTTGCGGGCCGCGATCATCAGATCATCCTCTCCTTGAAACAGAAAACACAGCGCAAATGCACCTTCCAGGCGGCCGAGCGTCATTTCCGACGCCTCTTGCGGTGTCATCCCCTGATCAAGGTATTTCTGGGTCAACAGAACCACAGTTTCGGTGTCTGTCTCGGTTTGCGGAGTGATGCCGTCGCGGGACAGCTCTTCGCGCAGCGCTTTGAAATTCTCGATGATCCCGTTATGCACCACGGCCACGCGGCCAGATTGATGAGGGTGTGCATTATTGACCGTCGGTGCGCCATGGGTGGCCCATCTTGTATGGCCGATGCCCGATTTGCCTGGAAGCGGTTCATGCACCAGTAGGTCAGACAGGTTCACCAGCTTGCCGACCGCACGGCGGCGGTCCAGCGTGCCGTTATTCACTGTCGCTATGCCCGCGCTGTCATAGCCGCGATATTCGAGACGCTTGAGCGCTTCAACCAGGATGGGGGAGACCTCATGGGTTCCCAAAACTCCAACGATACCGCACATTTAACTGCCTCTTTTTGCTTTTTTGGCACGTAGGATTTGCATCAGCTTGCGCGCAAACCCGGGTTTGTTGACGGTATCGGCTCTGCCAATGGCCATAGCGCCGTCGGGGATGTCTTTGGTGACGACCGTGCCGGATGCGGTCATGCTCTCCGCGCCCATCTTGACCGGCGCGACCAGCAATGTGTTTGAGCCAACGAAAGCGCCTGCGCCGATTTCGGTGCGATGCTTCATAACGCCGTCATAGTTGCAGGTGATGGTGCCCGCGCCAATATTGGCCGCTTCGCCCACATGGGCATCGCCGACATAGGACAGGTGGTTCACCTTCGCGCCTTGGGCAATCGTGGCGTTTTTGATCTCGACGAAATTCCCGATCCGGGCACCCGCGCCTAGCTCCGCCCCGGGGCGCAATCGCGCATAAGGACCAACCTGCGCGCCGGCCCCGACATGGGTTGCTTCCAAATGGCTGAACGCGCGAATGTCCGCCCCGTCTTCAACCTTTACGCCGGGCCCAAATACCACATGCGGTCCCACGACCACGTCCTGCCCAATGACCGTGTCGAAAGAGAAATAGGTGCTGGCCGGGTCCTGCAGGGTCGCGCCACCTGCCATGGCGCGGCTGCGCGCTGCTGTTTGAAACACGCCCTCCGCAAAAGCCAGGTCTGCGCGGGAATTGATCCCAAGCGTCTCAGCCTCGGGGCAGGTGACAACACCCGCGCTCAAACCCGCCGCCCGCGCTAGGCCCGGCACATCGGTCAGATAATATTCGCCGCTGGCGTTATTGGTGTCGAGCTTGGCGATCATGTCGAACATCACGTCGCGCCGCGCGGCCATGACGCCGGAATTGCACAAGGTAATGGCAAGCTGGTCGGGTGTTGCATCCTTGGCCTCGACAATCTCCAGCAGCGCGTCGCCCTCAGTCAACAAGCGCCCATAGCGCGCCGGGTCGGCGGCCTCGAACCCCAAAACGGTGATATCGGCGGGCGCGGTGCTGAGCGCGCGCAAAGTGTCCTCGCTGATAAAGGGCGTGTCGCCATAGAGAATGACCACCTGTCCGTCGAAATCTGCCAAAGCCTCCCGCGCCTGATCCACCGCGTGGCCGGTGCCCAACTGCTCAGACTGGCGCACGCAAATAGTGTCTGGTGCCAGTCGCGCAACCTCTTTCTCCACGGCGTCGGCGCCATGGCCCGTCACCACAATCGCGCGCGCGGGCTTCAAGGCCTTGCCCGAATGCAGCGCGTGCCCGATCAAAGACAGGCCGCCCACTTCGTGCAGTACTTTGGGCCGTTTTGACTTCATTCTGCTGCCCATGCCTGCGGCCAGAATGACGAGCGCGGTTTGCATATCTGCTTTCCTCATCTTTGCGCCCGTTCTACCCTAGCGCGGCGGGGGCGCAAGACGTGGCCCCTCAAATGAGGTTACGGCGCGTTACAAGCGCCTCATAAGGGCAGGACACGTAAGTGCGCACGGTAGTTTTTGATTTGGACGGCACTTTGGCCGATACCAGTGGTGATTTGCTGGACGCGGCCAATGCCGTGTTCCGCGCGGGCGGGCATGGTGACGTGCTGGACCATCCGCGCGACGCAGGTACCGCGCTCAGGGGCGGGCGGGCGATGTTGCGGCTGGGCTATGAGCGGCTCGGCATGGCGCCCAATGAGGACCGCGTGATGGCAGGCTACCCGGTGCTGCTGGAGGCCTATGAGGGTCAGCTCAGCACCAAAACCCGGCTCTATGAAGGGGCAGAGGCCGTGCTGATCCGGCTGGCGCGCGCGGGCTACAAGCTCGCGGTCTGCACCAACAAACCCCATCATCTCGCAGTTCCCTTGCTTCATGAACTTAACGTCGCGCCGCTCTTTGACGCCATTGTCGGCACAGAGCCCGACAAGCCGATCAAGCCCGACCCAGATCCTTACATCAAGGCCGTGGGGCAAGCGGGCGGGGCCGTCGAGCAATCACTGCTCATCGGCGATACGGCGACCGACCGGAAAACCTCGACGGCGGCTGGCGTGCCCTCAGTACTCGTCACCTTCAGCCCGGCGGGCAAATCGGTACTAGAGCTCTTCCCCGACGAAACAATTGATCATTTCGACGATCTCGACGCGGTCGTGGAGAAACTTCTGGGCTAAGGCGCGCCGCTCAAAGCCGCGTAAAGCGGGGCAAGCGCACAGTCGTCCAGCGCGTCAATATGCAGTGCAATCGTTTCGGCCCGGTCTTTCCCCAAAACCGGGATCGCCAAGGCGTCATATTTCGCCCGCATCTCGGCAGCCGATGGTGGCGCGGTGTGCTCCCATTTCGGCTCCTCCCAGCCGCTCTCAATCGTCTCTCCGTTGATCAGGTAGAGCCGCACACGGGCCAACCTGCGGCCGGGGTAGGGCGCTTCCGCGTCTGGATGCTCCAACATGCGCGTGGCCAGTGACAGGCGTTTGATCTCCGGGTCCAAACCACCGTCAATATCCATGTCAAATGGCCCGATCCCGCCGCGCACCAAGGCCACCGCAACGGGGAAGGAGGTCGAATATTGCGCCTCCTCCGTCGTCCCGGGCTCCGCCATCGCCAAGCGGCAGGCATTGTGAAAGCTGTCAATCTCGATGCGCTCTACGTTTGACGCGGCAATCTCATGCGTGCGCTGCAATCCCAAAGCCGCCTCTACCGGCGCATGCGACCAACGGCAGGTCGGATAGGGCTTTACATATTGCTCCAGGCTGTACCAACGGCTGCCTAGGTCTTCCCACAAAGCTCCATCCAACGTCACCGCAGGCGCGCCGGTAAAACCCTTGGCGGCCAGCCGTACCGCGCTCACCCCCGCCATTGCGCCCCACCCGGAGCCGTCTTTGAGCATGGTGGGCGTGTCGATCACCCGCATCATCTGGCTGCGCGGACCGTGATATTCGGCGATGCCCAAAGCGTGGGCGGTTTGTTCCGGGTGAAGCCCGCGCAGCCGCGCTCCTATGGCCGCCACAGCCACCGCCATCCAAGCGCCTGAGGTGTGGTAGTCGGGGCTTGTCGCGTGCAGGGTCGCGCCCAACCTTGTCCCCAACTCATAGCCCAGGATCGCGGCCTCCAGCGCGGCTTTGCCGGAACACGCCTCCGGTGCCTGCGCCAGTATCCCCGGCAAAAGCGCGCAGCCCACATGGCCCTTGGTCGGGTTCGACCCGTCATGCCCGTCCAACGCGTCAATCATCATGCCGCCCGCGAGCGCGACGCCGAGTGGCCCCGCACGCATGTCGGAAAACAGGAGCGGCTGCGATCCGCCAAAATCCTCCGAGGCATGCGCGCAAATAATCCTCGCCAACTCGGTGCGCGACCCGCCCGCCGCCACGCCGCACAGGTCAAGCAAATGCAGCTTCACGCGGGCGCGGACTTCAATCGGCACATCCTCCAGCGAAAACCCGTGCAGCAAGGAAATGACATCAACACTCATGCGCTCAGAATGAACGATCCCGAAAACCCAAACCTGTCTGTTTGCGACAGCCCGCCCCGTTGACGCGCGCGGCGGTTGCGCGCAAACATCCCTGCCAATAACAGGAGGCACCAAGATGCAAGAGCGGTTCACCGGCTCATTCACCCAGCAGGAGCCGATCCCGTCCGAAGGGATCGAGGCCGCAATGGCGGTCCTCCAACATGGCCGTCTGCACCGCTACAATGTGGCTGAGGGGGAGCAGGGCGAAGCAGCGCTTCTGGAGCAGGACTTCGCCGCGTTGACAGGTGCCAAATACGCGCTGGCAGTGGCCTCTGGCGGTTATGCTATGGGCTGCGCCTTGCGCGCGCTTGGCATCGGCCCCGGTGACAAAGTGCTCTCCAACGGTTTCACGCTCGCGCCAGTGCCCGGCGCCATCGCCTCTGTGGGCGCGGAACCCGTCTTTGTCGAGGTCACGGACGGATTGGTGATTGATTTGGCTGATCTCGAAGCCAAGATCAAAAGCTCCAGTGCCAAGACCCTGCTGCTCAGCCATATGCGCGGGCATCTGGTGGATATGGATGCGCTGATGGCGATCTGCGACGCGCATGGCTTGCCGGTGATCGAGGATTGCGCGCATACTATGGGGGCCAGCTGGCGCGGCACGCCGTCTGGTCGGCATGGGGTCATCGGCTGCTATTCCTGCCAGACCTACAAACATGTCAATTCGGGGGAGGGCGGTTTTCTAGTTTCCGACAATCCGGACGTCATGGCCCGCGCCATCGTGCTGTCCGGCAGCTACATGCTCTATGAGCGCCACCTCGCCGCGCCGCCGCCGGAGGTGTTCGAACGCGTCAAATGGGACACGCCCAATATTTCGGGCCGCATGGACAATCTGCGCGCAGCCATTTTGCGCCCGCAGCTCAAAAACCTGGAACCACAGGTCGAGGCCTGGAATGCGCGGTACTTTGCGGTTGAGGCGGGCTTGAGAAATTGCCCCGGCCTGCGCGTCATCGAACGGCCGGAGGAGGGACGTTTCGTAGGCTCCTCCATCCAGTTCCTTTTGCCCGGCTACGCCGCGCCTCAGATCGAGGGCTTCGTCGCCGGATGCGCCGCCCGCGGGGTGGAGCTGAAATGGTTCGGCGCGGCCGAGCCCAAGGCCTTCACCTCCCGCTATGACAGCTGGAAATACGCGAGAGCCCAAAGCCTGCCGCAAACGGACCGGGTGCTGGCCGGGCTGATCGACATGCGGCTGCCCTTGACGTTTTCCATTGAAGATTGCGCCCTCATCGCGCGCATCATCGCCGACGAGGCTGTGGCCTTGTCAGGTAGGGTTGCAGCCGAATGAAGCGGCGCCCCGTCGTTTGTGGTTAAAGCGAATTCTGTTGCTGTTTTGTGTGGTCAACCTATAGGCTACGACGAGTTAATTACAGAAGAACCATATTTTTCATGGGGGGCGCGACATGCGCACCAGACGCTATACTGGATCGGGTGACGTTTTCACCAAGCGCGCATATGGCAGAAAATCCGTCTTAAAGCGTAATGGCGCAGGGCCATTCGGCACCTTACAACGACTGGCCGAGGGCAGTGCGGTTGTTCAACGTCTCGAAGCGATCAAATCCATCGCAGCCATGGGCGCACCAGTCCAATTGTCTCGCAAAAGGGAAGGCAATTGGCGCGACCGACGCGAAGAAAACCAACGTCAAAAGGGCCGCCGTAAATATGATCGGCAAAAGGGCCGCGACACCCGAGACGCTGAACTGCCAACCAATGCGGGCGGCTTGCACGACCCCACGCTGACCAACCGCAGCGAACCTGAAGCATCGCTTGAAGATGATCCGAGCGAGGTTTGGGCAACTGAGATAGAAATGACCGATGCCATGGCGGCGCTCAAATTGCTGGAAGCCGACGTTGATCTGTCAGGGCGATCGAGTTGGGTTACGAAAGGAAAGGCCGGCCAGCACCAAAAGAACCATGAGGCCCTATGGGGAAGCCTAAGCGAGCGGCAACGTCGGACGGACGAGGTCTACAAAGTGTTCAAAGAACGCATCGCTGCAACCGAGCAGGAGGTGGCATACAAAGCGTCTCATACAAGTAGTCTGTCATCGCTCAATAAACAGATCGAAGTCCTGAAAACGCTCGAAAACTATCTCTTCGACTATGATGAAACATATCGCGATATTGAAGAAGGTTATCGCGCGATGATCCCGGGTCGCGCGCGCGGCGGGCAAGGCGCAAGCCCGACAAAAGGGGCAATCGCGATAAAGATTCTTCCGGCGCCTAAAACGGCGGATGTCGCGGGCCGGTTTCCCGGAAAAAACCTGTCTAATGCTCTGAAAATTGCGGCGGACATGATCAACGCGCCGACATCAGGAAACACCGGCTTCTCGCATAGTGGGCCTGTTTATCATTCCTCCTCCGGCAGTTCGGTCAACAGCCGCGCCGGTACGGTGTTTTGGACCTATGCGGAGGATGTCGTCACAATCATCGCCGTGGGCCATCACACCGGCACCCAATCCAATGAGTATCGTATCACCTGGAAAGCGGATGGTGTGAATGCTCCGTCTGTCGTTTAGCTCCAGGACAGCACTAAAGCGATCACGTAGCAGCTTCGGCTTGAACCTGGGCCCGCGGCTTTAGCCAAACCACACAAAGCTTAGCTTGTTTCCGTCAAGGTCGCGCAGGTAACCGCCGTAAAAGTCGGGCCCATATTGCGGCCGCGGTCCGGGCGCGCCTTCATCAGTACCGCCTTTGACCAAACCAACCCGGTGTGCCTCATCCACCATCTCGCGGCTGTCGCAGGCGAGCCCAACCATCGCGCCATTGCCCGCCGTTGCAACGCCTTCGTCAAACGGGGTTGCCACCCAGACGCGGCCGCCGCCGACAAGCTCGTAGCAGAAAGCATGCGGCATATATTCCGCAACAATCTGCCCGCCTATGGCCGGAAAGACCGCATCATAAAACGCCCGCGCCGCTTGAACGTCATTGGACCCCAGCATGACGTAGTTGAGTGACATCGCCTACCGCGCCACCCGGTCCGAAAGATGAACGACCTGGCCTCCCTCCGGCACGCTCGCGCTGGCGACACGTGTTGCGCGCTCTGCCACAAGCCCGTCTGTGCGCTTGGCCACCCGCAAAGGGGCAATGGCGCTCAGGCCGCCGGGGCCTGGGGTATTAAGATGCGCAAGCATCGCCTGCGCGCCTTCACGCGCAGTCAAAAGGCCACCCGCAAAAGTGCCCGAGCCTGGGTTGATTGGCGTCCCAATGCCGTAGCGGGGGCGCTGCGCGGTTTTGCGCGCGCTGGCCAGCTCTTGGGCGGCGTAATAGGTGCGGTTGTGTTCCTCGACGATCCGCTTCAGGTCGCCGGGCGCGTAGGTATGTGGATCCGCCAGCCCCATGGCCTTGGCACAAAGCTTGGAGCAAAACCAGCGGTCGGGGTTGTGGCGGCGCATGTTTATGAATTGGGTCATCAACAGCCCCCAATAGTCGTAGCCTTTGCCCATCAGGCGGCGGGCGCGTTCAATCGTGTCGCGTGGCGCCCAAGGCACCGGCAAAAATTCATAAGCCCCCTTCCGGAAGGTTATGTCTCGCACGCAGACTCCCCCTTGTTTTCCAACAGCGGAGATGCAGCTATAGGTGTCGCCGTGGCAGGGCGGCTCGCTACTCTCAAACATTTCACAATGCGAAAACTCCGACCGAGTGACAGCTTGGACGAGTGTATCGCTTAAAAACCGGCCCTCGCCTCGGTAGAAGGCAAGGTAAATCATAGTCGTTGTAGTAGTCCCAGGTGTAGGTCTGGCAAAAATGGGGCAGAAGCCGGGCGCAGGCAAGAAAAAACTAACAAAATGTTAAGCTTACGCTGCGAAGTGTTAACGCAATTATGCCATAGTTTTGCCACAATTCTCTCAGGGAGAAGGATTGTTCTCATTTTGGCAACAAGCTGACCAAAGTATCCGTCTTGGTCAAGTTGGTTTTGGCGACCATTTTCGCTTCGCTTT
>JAPORH010000167.1 GCA_026710325.1 Litoreibacter sp.
AGAGGCCCACGATGCACTAACAATCAAATCGGACCACCCGATGGGGGCACGCCAGCAACACGCTTTGTTTTGCCTTTAATCCTCCCTTACGAACACAAAGAACATTTGATTTTAAGATCCAAGGATATAAAAAGGTCTGTCGTTTCAGTAGGTAATTTCTAACCCTCCGACCCAGTTTAGAGAACACGGCTCGAAAGTGATTACTTAAGCCCGGCAAACCCATCTCTAATATGAGCATGACTGCTGTTCTGCGTCGTATGAAACGCAACGATATAACAGTACACGGCTTCCGCTCGACCTTCCGTGATTGGGCAAGCGAGACCACTGGCTTTCCCTGCGAGGTAATCGAAGCAGCGCTGGCTCATGGCATCAAGGACAAAGCCGAGGCGGCTTAGGCATATTCAAGATAGGCCGTCGTGTCGTCGATATCCCGATCCACGCGCCCGAAAAACGCATCCACAACGCCGTCGAACACATTGTAAAGCACGTCGCGCTCAGGGATCGTATTTTCGAGATAGGAAAATGTGAATCTGCTCTCCGGGTTGAGACGATAGCTGAATTTGGCAAGGCCGGCTGTTTGCTTAAACTCCGTGCCAACCAGGCGGTTGCCATTGCCGTCCTCACGCTCCCGCGCATCGCGGAACCCGTAAAAGAGGAGCGCTTCGAACTCGTCGTTCGGGGCAAAGGCAAAGATCGCGGTTGAAAGCCGCGAATTGCCATTCGTCTCATAGCCCAGCTTTTGTCGGAAGGCGAATGTGTCGCCTTCTTCCCCAGATGAAGCTGCCCGGTTGGCAGGGATTGGGCGTACCACTCTTTACGCTGCGCTCGCGAAAGGCGCTCTACCCAGCATCAAGATCGGTACGCGGCGGCTTATCCGAGTAGACGCAATACGCGACTTTCTGGCCCAGAATGAGGGGTGAGACCAAATGCCTAAGTCAGCCACACTCAGCGGCATCAAATCGCTGCATTGCTACACGATCCAAGAGGCGGCGGAAGTGTCCGGCGTCTCTGACCGCACCATTCGGGCGTGGATCAAAGACGGTTTGTCCGCAATGAAACAGGAGCGGCCAACTCTGCTAAGCGGCGATGCGTTGATCGCCTTCATCAAGGGCCAGCGCAGGTCACGCAAGACGAAGACCAAACAGGATGAGTTCTACTGCCTAAAGTGCCGGGACGCGCGCAAACCGGCGGAACGCATGGTCGAGTGCGAAATAAAGGACGCGCGCGCGAAACTCACTGCGACCTGCTAAACATGCGAAACGATCATGTGCAAGCTCGTCGCTCTTGGGGAGGTTCAAAACTTGGCAGAGCTGTTCGATCTCACTGTCACAAGCAGCTCTGAAACCCTCAAAAGTCTCACGGCAAAATAGCCACCCTGAATCGACATTAAGGTGGTGGACATGCACCCCCCTGAACTTCCGCATCCACACCCAAGCCAATGGCAGGCTTTTTTGCAATCCAAAAAATCGTACAAATCCAACTGTCGAACGAGGTACAAACATGAACAAAAAACCAATTGAAAAAAAACGAACGGATAAAACGTGACTTCTTGACCTATCGCAAACACTCCAGAGGGGTCTCGGACAGAACCGCAGACCGCGAGCTTGCCGCGATTGAGAAGTTCGATATTTGGAATGGCCGCAAGTATTTTGCCAAGTTCCATGTAGACTGGGCGGTTGGCTTCCGCGCGTATCTTGATCATGCAAAAGGGCAAACGGGTAAACTGCTCGCCAAATCCACCACACGGGCGACTATGGCGTCGCTGCGCGAATTTTTCCTTTGGCTTTCTCAGCAAGAGGGATTTCGCCGCCGCATCAAAGCTGCCTACGCAAATTACTTCCGATTGTCGTTGCGCGATGAAGCCGAAGCCCGCGCCGCGCCGGAACGCCCCGCCCCAAGCATCCGGCAAGCAAAGCGCTCCTTAGAAATGATGCCCAGAAACACACCACGAGAAATGCGCGACAAGGCGATCTTTGCGCTCCTGTGTCTCACGGGCATTCGTGTGGCCGCACTTACCTCTTTGAAGTTCAAGCATGTGGATTTGAGCGAAAAATCCGTCTGCCAAAATCCGCGTGAGGTTGCGACTAAGTTTGGCAGGAAAGTCGATACGTTCTTCGCCAAAGGCTTTGATGACGCCGAAGCTGCCTTGACCGGTTGGTTGGCCTATCTCGACGAAGTGGCTTTTTAACAGTCCAGATGGTCCACTATTTCCAGCCACAGCCCTCAAAGCGAGTGCCGATACCGGCTTCACCGCCAATGGCTTCACCCGCGCCCATTGGAAAACAACAGAACCCGTCCGCAAGATCGTAAACAGCGCCTTTGACCAGTCCGGACTACCTGCCTACGGCCCGCACTCCTTTCGGCATATGTTGGCCCGTCACGCCGCGAACACCTGCGAGTCAGTAGCAGAGTTGATCGCCACATCACAAAACCTTGGCCACACCGACGTTCTCACAACGCTGCGCAGCTATGGACAAATCAGCCGTAGCGACCAGAGGCGTTTGATAACTGGTCAGAAATGATCGCTGTCTTGCAACGAACGTCCGTTTTGAGCCCATAGTCACCGATGCCGCGAGGTCGACGAACGTCCGGAATCTGACGACGCCAAACAACCCTACTCTTGAATCAGTGCGTTTTCCCATTCTGAAAGAAATTTGTTTCGCTTCAGAGTATCAAGAAATGTCATCAAAGCGGGTTCCAGTGCAATGGCTGCGCGCTCGGCACCATTCTCTCGTTCTTGAAGCGCTGGCAGGGTGCGAGCATCGCCCATTGGATTGGATTGAAATGTTAGCAAGAACTGGATGAACCGCTGGGCGGCTGTCGGGTTGTCCGACAACTTAGAGACCAATGCTGTCCGCATCATCGTTGTCGGAAAGTCGGACGGCAGTACGATTTCAAGGACATTCTGGTTTTCTTCGCGCGCTTTGGCATAGCTGCCAAGCACGTTGTAGGCGACCGCGATGGTTCCGTTAGTCAGGTCGTCGATCATCTCGCCTGAGCAGCAGTAGAGCTCGGCATCAAGGCCGCCCATGACTTCCATCAGTCGCCAGAACGTCTCGGACGCCCGTGCGTCCTGTGTCGCGAAGAGATAGCCCAACCCGGACCTTCGAACATCATAGGTTCCAATGCGGCCCCGAAAGACCTCGGGTCGCGCGCGCAGGGCCTCGATCAGCTCTTGGCGAGACTGCGGGATCGGTAGCCCCTCAAAAGCGGCCCGGTTGATGACAATCGCGGCCGGCTCCGAGGTAAAAGCATACAGGCTTTGCCGCCATTGTGCCCAGTCCGGGTGTATAACGCCCTCCAACTCCCGCGCGTAGCCGTCGTTTGTGAGCTTGAACTGCAAGTCCATGGCGCTGGAGATCGCAATGTCGAAAGCCTCGGGCGTCTTCCGAAATCGCCGATCAATATCAGCCGTCCCGGTTACCAGATACTCAATTGCGATATCCGGATTGCGCAAGATGAAAGCCTCGATCAGCGGTGCAAACAAATCCGTGTCCGTACTTGAGATGATACGGAGGGTCATTGTCGATTGTGCCTTATTGAAGACTTGTCGATCCTCCCACTGCTGCGCCCATCCGGCGTGACCGAGCAAGACCAATACTAAAGCGATAAGGTTACGCATGCGCCGCCCTCCGGCTTGTTTTCAAGATCGATCCCGCCGCCATGGGCCATCGCGACATCCCGCGCGATGGTCAGCCCGAGGCCCGAACCGATCGTGTCTTTTTCATTTGCGCCACGTTGAAAACGGGAGGTCAGCGTTTCGATTTCATTCGTTGGGAACCCGGAGCCGCGATCGCAAACCATGATCTGTGGCTTTGGACGTGCGGAAACGGTGATTTCGATGACGCTCTCGGCAGGCCCGTATTTCATTGCATTGTCGATCAGGTTGCGCACGCCGTTTTGGATCAGGACCGGGTCGCCTGAATAGGGTACGGACGGATCACCCAGTAGCGAAAGGGACAGGTCCTTCATGTCTGCAATCGGCGTCATCCGCTGAACCAGGTCGGCTACCAAGTCGACAAGGTCGATCTCGTGCCGCTCCAGATGGTCAGCGCGGAATGTTATCATCGCATGATCCAGAAGTTGGCCCGCCGCGCGCGAGCTTTCATCGATGGCTTTCACCATCGACCTCATTGCCTCCCGGTTTTCCTCCTTGTCGACGCGTTGCAAGGTGGCTTCTGCATAGGAGCGGACGGTCGCAAGCGGTGTTCGCACCCGATGGGCTGCCTCTGCAATGAAGTCCTCAGACTGGCTTAACGATTGATCGAGCCGTCCCATCAGCGAGTTTAACGAAATGACCAAGGGTGCCATTTCCCGGGGGACGGGTTTTGTGAATGGGCTCAGGTCCTGTGGCCCTCTTCGCGTAACGGATGTTGTCAGCTTGCCAAGTTGTCCGATGGTAGAGGACGTCGCCCAGAAAGACAGTGCCACCGCCAGCGTGAAAAAACCGATCCCTAACAGGGCCGCATTTTGTGAAATGCGATCAAGCGTTTCGGAAAGCGCGTCTTGAGTTTGGGCAAGTACGATTTGAAGTTCTGTTCTGCGGTTCGCTCCAATCAACGTTCGGCTTGCGCTGATCTTTCGAACATCTGAGCCGCGCATTTGGTCGGTTTGAAAAACCTGACTGTTGGTGAATGCCAGTTCCTCATAGCCCGATAGAAACTCACCGTCCTGTAAAACGGCGTAGAAAACGCGGTCGTCAGCGGACGTGCTGAGCATTGAAAAGGCGGAGTATGGCATATCAAGTTCAACTTCACCGTCCCGAATTGATGCCGCGTCTAGGATGGACGTAGCTGACGCAGCAAGGATATTGTCCTGTCCTTCTTGTGCGACTTGAACCGCATAGTTCCGGACCACAAAGAACAACAGCAAAGCCAGCACCGCAGCACCACCGATCAAGGTCAGCATCAACCTGTTTCTAAGCGATCCTGACACCGCGAAACTATCCGTCATGGTCCAACCGATAGCCTAAACCGCGCAGCGTCGTGATCCTGAGCTCGGACGGTGCGAGGTGTTTGCGCAGGCGCCCAATATACACTTCAATCGCGTTCTCGGAGACATCCTCGTCATAAGAAAACAATCGGTCCGCGAGCTTGTTTTTGGAAAATATCTGCCCTGGCGCGTTCAAGAATAGCTCCAATAAACGCAGTTCGCGGTTGCGCATCGTCACAGCTTTTCCACCTACGGTCAGATGTCCGGCAACCGGGTCAAAGACAACGCCACCAATCTTGATCGAGGTTTTTGCGTTTCCAGATTTGCGGCGCAAAACAGCCCGACACCTTGCCTCCAATTCAGCATGGTCAAAGGGCTTGGTGACGTAGTCATCAGCCCCCAAATCCAATGAGCCGATTCGATCCGACACCTCGCTACGCGCGGTCAGAATAATGACAGGAGTGTCCAAATCGGTGGCGCGATGACGCTCCAAAAAGCGTCGCCCGTCCCCGTCGGGCAGATTGATGTCTAACAAGATCAGATCGTACTCCCCAGTCGCAACAAAGTCTGCGGCATCCTCTAATTTCTCAGCGTGATCAATGACATGCCCATCCTGCCGCATACGCGATGCGATGGCGTTGGCAAGATCAACACTGTCTTCGACAAGCAGGAATTTCATCGGGTCCGGTACAATTTTTTTCTCGTGACAGGTCGGTGTCAGGTTGGCGTGCATCTTCTGGTCTCACCTGATCCGCAGCGCGGACAGTTGTCAAATGGGAGGACAAAATGTCGAATTTCAAGCTGGGCCGTCGGGCTCTGATCGCGGCTATCGCCGCACTTACCCTAGCAGGTCCTGCGGCCGCCGATGGCCACAAAGTTCTGGACAGCATTCACTTTCTCATCCCGGGCGGTGCCGGTGGCGGATGGGATGGCACAGCGCGTGGCACAGGCGAGGCTTTGACCGGCGCGGGTCTGGTTGGAACAGCATCCTATGAGAACATGTCGGGCGGCGGCGGCGGCAAGGCCATCGGCTTCCTGATTGAGAATGCCGAAAGCAACCACGGCACGCTGATGGTGAACTCCACTCCCATCGTGATCCGCTCGCTCACTGGAGTGTTCCCACACAACTTCCGCGACCTGACATTGGTCTCGGGCACGATCGGCGATTACGCCGCCATCGTGGTTGGCAAGGACAGCCCGATCAATTCTATGAGCGATCTGATCGCGGCTTACGATGCGGACCCAAGCGCAACTGCGATTGGCGGCGGCTCGGTTCCTGGCGGCATGGATCATTTGGTCGCCGCAATGGTTATGGAAGCTGCAGGCAAAGACGCGCTTGGGGTCAAGTACATCCCCTATGACGCCGGTGGTAAGGCCATGGCAGCACTGCTATCGGGCGAGATCGCCGCGTTATCGACCGGTTTCTCGGAAGCCGTTGACCTAGCAAGCGCGGGTGAAGTGAAAATCATCGGCGTCACGTCAGACGAGCGTGTTGACGCTGCCCCAGACGCAATGACGATGAAAGAGCAGGGCATCGACACGAGCTTCGTTAACTGGCGTGGGTTCTTTGCGGCCCCAGGTCTGCCAGACGATAAACTGGCCATGTACCAAGATGCCATCGGCAAGATGTACGAGACCCCTGAATGGGAAGCTGTGCGTGCGCGGAACGGTTGGGTAAACATCCACAACTCCGGTGACGAGTTCCTGACGTTTTTGGAAGCGCAAGAGCAGGTCATTGGCGACTTGATGAAGAAGCTCGGCTTCCTCTAAAGCACCCAACCACTCAATCACTAAGTACAACTCATTGCCTTGGGCGAAGCAACACCTGCTTCGCCCAAGCTACGAAAGGGGGAATTCCAATGGCGCTCGATCGCTGGATAGCACTGATCTTGCTGGGAGTATGCTTGGCGTATGGATACGCCGCCTGGTTCACAATGGACGGCAACCTTGCGCCTTTCATGAAACGAAATCCGATTTGGCCAAGCACCTTTCCAAAAGTGCTATCCGTTTTTGGGATTGTAGCTACCCTTTTTATCCTGCTCGGCTTCGAAAAGGGCACACTCAAAGTTGCTGACATCGACTACCGCCGATTGACCGAGTACCACCTTGGACAGGCGTTGCTCCTCTTGGCTCTAATGGTAGCCTACGCCCTGTGCCTTCGCACTTTAGGCTTTATCCCGTCCACGTCAGCGTTCCTGATCCTTGGATCTTTCATTCTTGGCGAGCGTAAATGGCTTGTCTTGATCCCCGTTGCTCTGATTGCAACCGTCTTCGTCTGGTACCTCGTGCAAGAAGTTCTGGGCATCTACATGCGCCCATTGCCGGGCTTTTTCGGAGGCTGACCCATGCTTGAAGGACTTCTTATAGGCCTAACAACCGCTCTTTCTTTTCAAAACTTGGCTATGGTGGTTGCAGGCTGCCTCATCGGAACATTCATCGGTATGTTGCCCGGTTTGGGACCGATGTCGATTATCGCCATCATGATCCCCGTTGCCATTTCTATGGGTGATCCGTCCGCCGCACTGATCCTGCTGGCCGGTGTCTATTATGGGGCGATCTTTGGTGGCTCAACCTCTTCAATCCTCTTGAACGCGCCCGGCGTCGCGGGCACCGTTGCGTCCAGCTTCGATGGATATCCGATGGCGCGCCAAGGCAAGGCAGGCAAGGCGCTGACGATTGCGGCCATCGCAAGTTTCGCGGGCGGCACAATCGGAGCCTTGCTTTTGATGATATTCGCGCCTGCATTGTCCTCGGTCGCACTCTTGTTCCATTCGGCAGAGTACTTTGCCTTGATGGTCGTTGGGCTGTCAGCCATCGCCGCCTTTGCAGGAACAGGACAAGTGGCAAAGGCGATGATCATGACGATCCTTGGTCTGATCATGGCGACCGTCGGCGAAGGGGCCTTGTTCAACCTGCCACGCTTCACGATGGGGGTCATGGATTTGCAGTCCGGCTTTGGCTTCATCACCTTGGCCATGGCGATGTTTGCCTTGCCCGAAGCGCTATTCCTTGTGCTCAAGCCAAAGAAGCTTGAAGGCGATGACGACGAGATCAAGGACCTTCGCATTACCGGCGCTGAGGCGAAGGCCATCGCGCCAGTCATTGGGCGGCAATCGCTGCAAGGCTTCTTTATCGGAGTTCTCCCCGGCGCTGGCGCGACGATTGCAAGCTTTCTGGGTTATGCGGTCGAACGCAACATCGCGCCGAAAGCGGAGCAAGAGGAATTTGGCAAAGGCTCGATCAAGGGGCTGGCGGCACCGGAAACGGCGAACAACGCAGCTTGCACGGGCTCGTTTGTGCCTCTGCTAACGCTTGGCATTCCCGGCTCCGGCACAACTGCAATCTTGCTTGGGGCGCTGATCGCCTTGAACGTCTCGCCTGGTCCACGCCTTATGATTGATGAGCCACAGATATTCTGGGCCGTCATCATGTCGATGTTCATCGGCAATCTGGTGCTATTGATCCTAAACCTGCCGCTTATCCCCTACATCGCGAAAGTTCTTGCCGTTCCGCGCAACTACCTCATCCCCTTCATTCTGTTTTTCACGTTGATGGGAGCTTATATCGGACAGAACAACGCCACTGAACTTCTGTTGCTTGTCGGCTTCGGCATCTGCGCCACCGCTTTGAAGTTCGCCGACTATCCGCTTGCTCCGCTTCTGATCGGCTTCATTTTGGGAGGCATGATGGAAGACAACTTTGCGCGTTCAATGCAGCTTTATGACGGTATCTCTTTCATCTGGGAGCGTCCGATGACATTGGGGCTTCTTGTGATCGCTGCAATCTTGGTGGTGCTGCCAAGCTTTCGTGCGCGACGTGTCGAAGCTCAAGCAGTAGATAGTCCTGGTCGCAGCGGTGCATCGGAAACTTAACCGAAATTGGGACCAAACGACTGCCCATCTCGTCAGCCAGATAGTTTGCTTTCGAACAGCGAAAGCAGACCTTCTCTTGTTTCCGCCCAAAGTCTGGTTTGTCCCTCTCAGCCGACTTCAATAAAAAATTTTTTTGAAGGTCGAAACCAACGAAACTTGGACTATCGCCAGCGGAAAAAAAGTCCACATTTCGTCACCCATGAGATCATCTGATATAAATTTCGAAGAGGGTATAATAGGTGTGGGAATTTATGTGGGAACGAATTCATAGTTATGGCGGTAAACCATTGAGAAAAAATAATCGTAAGATACATGGCGGAGAGACATCCGTATAAGTGCTGTCCATGCACGTTCGGCTTTGTTTGAGATCGTTCACTTAAACAACTATAATAAAACAAAATAAGTTCGCACTCGATCATTGAGGTTCATCACTATCCCCGTTAAACCGGCTTCTTATGTGGGAACGAATGTGGGAACAGTATGTCTTTAAACGCGCGCAAGGTAGCAACGGCGGGACCTGGGCGGCATGGTGATGGGCGCGGTCTTTTTCTATACGTCAAACCATCAGGCACAAGGTCTTGGGTTCTACGCTATCAAGTTATGGGAAAGCGCCATGACTTGGGACTGGGAGCTTTTCCCGAAGTTTCGTTGGCCATGGCGCGCGACCGTGCACTGGAAGCGCGACGCATGATCCAAGAGGGCCAAGACCCAATTGCGAAAAAACGACAGGCCCAACCCAAGACCTTCAAAGACGCAGCACTAGAGCTGATCGAAAGCAAACGTCCTGGATGGAAGAACGCTAAGCATACCGCACAGTGGAGCTCAACACTTGAGATCTACGCATTTCCAAGTCTTGGACGCATGCAAGTGGCAAGCATCCAAACGGCGGATGTAGTCGGCGTTCTAAAACCGATCTGGAACGAAAAGCCCGAAACAGCCAACCGGATACGCCAGAGGATTGAGGCCGTCCTAGATTACGCTATGGCGCTAGGTGTCCGGACAGGCGACAATCCAGCGCGCTGGCGCGGCCATCTTGACCACTTACTTCCCAAACCGACCAAGGTAAGGTCGGTAAAACATCATCCGGCGTTGGCTCATACTGAAATTGCAGAATTCATGGCAGAACTTTCAGGACGCGCAGGTGTCGCAGCGCGTGCTCTGGCCTTTACTATTCTAACCGCAGCGCGCTCTGGAGAAACCCGGGGCGCAAAATGGTCTGAGATTAATTTGGATGCCAAAATCTGGACCATCCCACCTGAACGAATGAAGGCAGGTAAGGAACACCGCGTTCCGCTAACCGATGCAGCAATGGCCTACCTCGAACCCAAGAGTGAGGACTCCAGATTGCTCTTTGAGAGCGAAACCAAGCCCGGTAAACCGATCTCCAATATGAGCATGACAGCTGTTCTGCGTCGTATGAAGCACGACGATATAACAGTACACGGCTTCCGCTCGACCTTCCGTGATTGGGCAGGCGAGACCACTGGCTTCCCTCGCGAGGTAATCGCAGCAGCGCTGGCCCATGGCATAAAGGACAAAGCCGAGGCGGCTTATGCGCGCTCCGATCTTTTTGAGAAGCGGCGCAGTTTGATGGAAGCTTGGAGCCGACGAGCAGTTTCGACCTTTTCTTCGAGCAACGTCTCATTGCTAAATCGTTCGCTCGGAAACACGTGAAACTTTTCTGGAAATGATCCGGTTTCTTAACTAAAGGCGCCTTGAAAAATGAAGCCTGAAGCCAATTCCAAAGACGAAAGATCATAATAAGTACTCGGTTCGCTCAAGTACCGTCAATGGCTGATGCAAGCGCATGTTCTGAGACGAAATGCACAGATCACTTTAGGCTTTTTCTCCGACGTTTCGAATTCCCCAAGGGCTTCACCTGCCAATGGTTATGCCTTGATTGAACTGTCGAGGAGCTCCCGCTGGTGGAGCGGGGAAGGGGGCGGCGCGGCGCACCATCTGAAGAGCTGCTTTGTCGATATCGCTGCGCCCTGAACTCCTTGAAACCCTTATGCTGCTCAAAGCACCATTGTTTGCGATGCTGAAGCTCACAACGACGCGTCCTTTCCCACGGGCGCGAGGTTCTCGTTGGCGCGCGATTTTGCGTTGGACGATGCCGCGATAGTTTGAGGCAGCGGCATTGCCGGCTTGGCGTGTTGCGCGGGCGACTTGTTCTGAGCGCTCAGCCTGTTGCGCCTGCGCGCGCCCATCATTTTGTCCGCGTCGCTGTTCTTGCGCTTGGGACCCTTGGCGCTGTGCGGTCTGGGTTTGCTGCTGACGCTCGCGTTGTTCTTTCTCGGCCTGGGCCGCCTTTGCCTCGACCTCTGGGGGGCGGCGCGCGGGGCGGCTGGAGACTTGGACGGTTTCGCTAGCGCTTTCGTCGGATCGGAGGGCCTCCAGCGTTTGTGGCTTTGTGGCTTGCAGGGTGGTTGGGGTTAGTTCTGCCGGGGTGAGCTCTTGCGGGGTCACGGGTACCACGGGCACCGGTTCAGCTTCGATAATATTGGTGACATTGCTCGACGTGAGCGGCACGGCGCTTGTGCTGTCGGGCGTTAAAGTGACGGGCGCGCTGGATTGTAGCGCAGCTATGGTCTCGCTCGGCGTGGGCGTTTGTTCGATTAAGGTCGGGGTGTCGGCGGTCTGGGTCTCTGACGGAGTCTCCGGCTCGGACAGATCGCGCGGTGCCTCAGACATGAGGCTTTCCGTGCTGACTTCGGCTTCAGTCTGCTCTTGCGGATGTTCGGCATCGACGACCTGATCCGCTTTTTCAAGCTGGTTCATCTCCTCTGTTTGATCTGACTCCACAAGCTCTTCGACGACGTCTTGCTCGATCTCTTCTTCCGGTTCGACCGGTTCGGCGATCCCGTTGACGACATCCTGGAAGGAGTTTCCGAGCCGCACGTCACTGACCGGCGCGCCGCCCTCGATCTTGGCTTCGTCATCCCAAAACAAGTGTACTCCGCCTAGATGCAACCCGAGCGATGTGAGCGTCGCCAGCCCGAGCACTACGCTGGCGGTCTTCATGGTTGAGCTTTTTCTGTGACGATCAACACGCGTTCTACCCCGGCGCTGCGCAGCGCGCGGGCGACTTCCAGCAGCCGCGCGGCGGGCGCGGCACGGTCCGGCATGATGCGCGCAGTGGTGAGGTCGAGCAGGTCGGCCAGATAGGCCTCCGTGCCGGCCACAGGAGCGCCGCGATACTGCAACTGCCCGCTCTCATCCAGGATCAGCGCGTAATCCGGCGCGCGCCCTTCCAGATCGCGTGTGTCGACGAGCTTGAGCTCAGGATCAATCGGCGGCGACAAGGTGCCTGCGACCATGAAGAAGATCAGCATCAGAAAGACAATGTTGATCAGGGCGATCGTCTGCTCGGGCTTGCGGCGGGGAGCGGCGCTACGCATCAGGAGCCCTCCAGCACCGTGACGGTCAGGCCAGGTGCTGTTTTGGCGATGACCAACACATCTGTGAGAGCCTGGGCGGTTGCCGCGGACGTGATGCTGACGAGGAGGGTGCCTTCTTCGTAGCTTTCCAACCGCGCTTGCAGCGCGTCCTGCGACACGGGCGCGCCGTTCAACGTGGTCGCACTGTCGGTCAGGCGCAGGAAGAGCAGCTCGCCCGATGTGGCGACCGCAGCGCCTTGCCCGCCGCCTGCGCTCAGCTCGACTTCGGCAAAGCGGGAGAAGGTGGAGGAGAGCATGAAGAAGAGCAGCAACAAGAAGATGACATCGATCAGCGAGGTCATCGACAAGGCCCGCCGGCGCGTTTGCCGCTTAAGCGACATTGCGCGCGGTGTTTGAGGCGGGCGCGACGGGCGCCAGGATCGTGGTCAGCGCCTTTTCGGCGAAGACGCGCTCCGCCTGCATGCGGGCCTCGAACCAGGACAGGATGAGCGAGGTTGGCATAGCGACGGCCAGCCCGACAGCGGTGGTCAGAAGCGCCACCCAGATGCCGCCAGCCAGAAGCGACGGGTCTACGGCCGAGCCCGCGCCTTGCAAGGCCTGGAAGGCCTCGATCATGCCCAAAACGGTGCCGAAGAGCCCCAGAAGCGGGGCGAGTTGTGCGACTGAATCGAGTAGGCGGAAGCCTTTTTCGAGGCGTTCAAACCGTGTTTCGGCCTCCGCCTCCAGCCGCGCATGCAAATCGGGCGAGGCGGCGGAGGAGAGCGCTAGCTTTACGACAGGGACCAGGTAACTGCTGGAGCGATTGAGGGCGGCTGTCGTGTCAGAGCTGCGCCCTTGATCCCAAGCCTCAAGCGCGTCACGGATCGCGGTATGGCGGCCAACGCCCGCCGCGCGCAGCTGCCACAGCTTGTAGAGAATGACGGCCAGAGTGATGATCGACACAACGCCCAGAGCCGCCACGACAGGGCCGCCCAGATCAAAAATCTCGCGCAGTTTTTGCAGCAAAAACATGGTCTAGCCCCCCAGTGCGATGCGCACCCGGCTCGATACTTCAAGATTTTGCGCGCAGGCCTGCGACGCCGCGCCTGAGATTGTGCAGGTATCGATTCCGTTCATCAGCACTTGCCCCAAGCGGTCACAGGAGGTGTTGGGCACTTGGAACTGGCGTACACGGGAGCGCCCAGCGGGCACAGCCGCGAAGTCAAACAGTGTCAGCAGAACGACGCCGCCTTCGTCAGAAAACAAAACGGTCTCAGCAACGAGCTGGTCTATGTCGTCCGCCATCTTGTTTTGCAGCACAAAGGTAAGGCGGCAATTCTCACCGAGTGTATCAATTGCGTTGAGCTCGACCCGCAGGCCGGTGTCGTTCTCTTGCGCAAAGACACTCGCCGGTGCCAACAAAGCGAACGCCAAAGCAGCTGAAATCCATGATTTTTGATTGGCGCGTAGTATCCGAACAGGTCGGCGCAACGCGTTTGCGACCGCTTTCATCTCTCGTATGTCCCTTGCAGTGCTGTGCTTGCTGGGCGCCTAAGGGAGAGAGTGGCAGCCTTGCTTCCTGCATCTTGCATAATTGAGATGATGGGCGCATACAACAATAGATGAGTGTTTTTGTAAGATTTGTTGGTGAATAGCGCTTTGAGAACCTGTGAAGGTCGTTTTGAAACAGCCAATGCTGCCAAATACGCGCAGCAGCTCTGCAAGCATTTCGCGCATAAAGTGGAAGCGTCTTTCGAGAACGGTGTAGGCAAGGCCGCACTGCCCATGGGGCCAGCATCCTTACATGCTTTCGAGGATCGGCTTGTTGTGCGCGTCAGTGGCCGCGACGCGCAGGCCCTGGAGGCGGCTAGGTATGTGATTGATGCGCATCTTCGCCGCTTTGCGTTTCGGGAGGCTTTTGAGCATATGGCTTGGGAAGGTGAGTGCTGACACTGCGCGCTGCCAGACGCCTCCCGTCAGGTGTAAATTAAACTTTACAAAGCGCTTGCTATTTCTGAGTATTTTTGTCAGTAAAGGTGCACCTAGTCATGTCTGCACGCAGATTCGCCCGGCTTCACGCAATTTCATTGAGACCTTACCCGCTCGCTCGTGCGTATTTTCGGCGCGCGGAAGCTCTAGAACCGGAGGGCCCGTCGTGCCACCCCATCAAAACACATCCGATTGCGGCCGTTCTGCAAAAACCAATGAAACGCCCTTGGCAAGCTTGGGACTCGATGCGCAAGAGCTGATCTGCCTTGATATCGCGCGGCTTTTTTTTAACAGCTTTTCGGTCCCGGGGCGGCATGAGTGGATCAGGGCTTTTGAAGTTGCTGAATTCGGTTTTGACCAAAGAGAGGGACCCGAGATCGCTATGCTTGTCATGAAGCTGCTGCGCGCCATTCGCGGAAGTCGCAAGTCGGTCTTTATGTACAGCAACCGTGATTGTCCGTGCTGCCGCGTCATTGCCACCGAACACGAACGGCGCTTTATTTCGGCGCTTTCGCAGGCGCGACGGGGGCACGAAAAACGCGCGCAACTCGAAATGATGTTGCTTTGCGAAGGTAATGAAACTGAGGAGGTCATGGCTTGGCTGCGCGAACTTAGCTTGGCGCTTCCAAGTTTATCTCATGTTCCGCAGAGGCTTCACTCATGAGCAATCCCTTACAAAATTTATTCGCTCTAGACGTAATTGCACGAAAAACCGGTGCCGGATTACGACCTGAGCTTCGAGCTGCAATCGAAGCAGATTTGCGGTTTTCGCCAAAACGTGCCGGCCCGCCCCAACGAGATTTTGGGGTACACGAAGAGACCCCCGACGGTATACACCGGTTGCCGTCGCAATCGGCTAAAGATAGGGCCGTTTAGGACCTTATGCTGTCTTTATCGTCGCGATACTAGTACGCTTTTGCTTGGGAGTTTCTAAATTTTTTTGGCTAACTTAAAGTGTTGGTCTGCGTCGAGTAGCAGCGATTAGATTTCTTGACTGCTTTTTTGACAACTGGGTCGATGCTCACCAAGTAATAAGAACAATGATGGCACTATTCAGGACGCAACAAAATGAAGCTTAGCACAAAAGGTCGTTACGCCCTTGTAGCACTTGTGGACATTGCGTTTCACCAAGATAGGGGGCTGGTCTCGATAACAGAAATCAGTAAGCGTCAGGATATTTCAATTACCTATTTAGAGCAGCTTTTTTCCAAGCTGAAGAAGGCGGGATTATTAGCGTCTCTCAGAGGGCCCGGGGGCGGATACAAACTTGCCCGCGCTCCACATCTCATTAGGATCGAGGAAATTCTGGTCGCCGTCGACGAAGTTTTCGATGCACTAACACCTGGTGCAGGCGCAAAAGGGGCAGCTTCCGGTTCACAAGAGCAGTTTTTGTCAAATCGTCTTTGGGAAGGTTTGAGCGCACACATTTATGTTTTTTTACATCGTACGACACTGAGCGACGTCGTTTCTGAAAAATTGCTACCATGCCCTGCGATCCCAGCCTTGCTTGAGCTTGAAGATATCTAACCTTTTTCAGGACGCCATTGGGCAGAGCCACGCGCCACCCTAAGGCATTGTTTTCATGATACTAAAAAGTTTCAGAAAGCGTGTTTGCCCTAAAAATCCTGTTTGGAAACATACGCCAAATTGTACGTCTCCCGTCTGCGGCGTCTTAACATCATGCGCTAAAAATAGTCGTTTTCACCCCATGACAGAAAACACTCTAAATTCTGACTATTTTACTTAGGTAGCCTTGATTTCCCTTTGCAAACCTGTAATTGACAAAAACAGTAAGAATTAAAACGCGTGGGAGACCCCAAT
>JAPORH010000142.1 GCA_026710325.1 Litoreibacter sp.
TACCGAATTTAAAATCAAACAAAATCAATGTCCTGCTGGACAATCATCATAGGAGGATTAAATGGACGGAACTGTACTTGTCGCCGATGATGATCGCACCATCCGCACGGTGCTCACCCAGGCGTTGACCCGCGCCGGGTGCAAGGTGCACGCCACGTCGTCGCTGACCACGCTTCTGAGATGGGTGGATGAGGGGAAAGGGGACCTCGTCATTTCTGATGTTATGATGCCGGATGGCAATGGCATCGAAGCGCTTCCAGATATTCTTGAAAAACGCCCGAGCTTGCCTGTGATCGTGATCTCCGCGCAAAACACCATTACGACGGCCATCGCAGCCAATGAGGCTGACGCCTACGACTACCTGCCCAAACCGTTTGACCTGCCCGATCTGATGAAGCGCGCCAACCGGGCGCTAGAGCGCAAACGGAGCACTGTGCGCCCGATCACTGAAGAAGCGCCAAAGGGCGTGGAGCAGGCGGGTGATGAGTTGCCGCTGATTGGGCGCACGCCGGCCATGCAAGCGCTCTACAAGCTGGTCGCGCAAGTGATCAACACCGAGCTGCCGGTGATGATCACAGGCGAAAGCGGTACTGGCAAAAGCCTAATCGCGCGCGCGATCCATGACTTTTCAGACCGGCGCACCCTGCCATTTGTCACAGCGACGCCAGCTGATCTGGCCGATATCGATGGGCCTGCCACGATACTGAGCCGTGCCAAAGGTGGCTCGATCCTGTTTGACGAAGTGGGCGATCTTGACGGGGAGGCGCAGGCGCGCGTCGTGCGCATGCTCGACAGCCTCACCGATGACGCACCGCGCATTCTGGCGACAAGCCAGCAAGACTTGATGGAAAAACTCGAGTCCGGGAATATGCGGCAAGACTTGTTCTACCGTCTCAGCGGCGTCACCGTCGCCATTCCATCCTTACGTGAGCGCGTCGATGATATACCGCTGCTGTCCGAGCATTTCCTTGCCAAGGCCGAGCGGGACGGCGCGCCGCATAAAGTCATGTCAAAAGGTGCGCTCGAAATGATCCGCGCCTATAGCTGGCCCGGCAATGTGCGTCAGCTTGAAAACACCGTGCGCCGATTGATCGTCACCTCCCCCGAGGAGGAGATCGGACGTGGAGATGTGGAGATGGTTCTCGGCAATCAACCTGAGATCGAACCTCTGATCGGCGGAGGGGATAATGAAAAACTATCTGGCTCCGTCGCGAAGCACCTGCGTCGCTATTTTGATTTGCATGGGGGCGTGCTGCCGCCGCCAGGCCTCTATTCGCGTATCCTAAGAGAGGTAGAGCTTCCACTTCTGGAAATCGCGCTCGACGCGACGGCCGGAAATCAAGCCAAATGCGCGGATCTTTTGGGCATCAACCGGAATACGCTGAGGAAAAAAGTCACCGAGCTCGATATTCGCGTGACACGCCGCCGCAAATTGATGTAAAATCGCCACAGTCACCGTGGCGGATGGACAGCACTGTTGTTCACAGATCACATCAAAAAAGAGTGGCAAGGTGGTAGAAAGCAGATGAAAAGCGGCACAGGGCAGGCGTCCTGGGACAGGCTGAATCACTTGCGCAAGCAGCGTCGGGTTAAGAACCTTACGACTTTGGGTCTCGTCATTCTAGGGCCCGTGCTGGCGATAGTGACCTATTTGGGCTTTGGTCCTTATGAGTTGGACCCGACCTCAAGCGGCATCCGGCTCATTCTCCTTGCTGATCTTGTTTACGTTTTGCTGATTGCAGGGCTGGTCATGACCAGCATCGCCCGTATTTACACCAAACGACGCAGCAAAACCGCCGGATCGCAGCTTCACTTGCGCTTAACAGGGGTGTTTGCGCTTGTGGCATTGGTGCCTACGATTATCGTCGCGGTTTTCGCTGTGATCACCCTGAATTTTGGCTTGGAAGGCTGGTTTTCAGACCGCGTGCGCAATGTTGTTGGCAGCTCGCTCAACGCGGCGCAGGCCTATAAGGACGAGCAACGCGACAACCTTGCCGCTGATACGCGTCTTTTGGCCGGGTACTTGAGCGTCGCCCGACAAGCCAACGTAACACTGGATGATTCCGCCTTGCCGGAAGTTCTGAGCCAAGTGCAGGAGCAAGTGCAGCGCGGGTTAAAGGAAGCCTTTGTGATCGACGGCACCGGCGAGCTACGTGCGCGCGGAGCGCGAAGTTATTTGTTTGATTTTGAGCTTCCGTCCAGCGGGGTCATGGACCGTGCCCGAGCGGGCGAGCTAGTGGTGATCGAAGACTGGGCCAATAACGAATTTCGGGCGCTCATAGCAGTTAATGGCTTTCTCGACCGCTACCTCTATGTGTCGCGCACCGTGGACGGCGAGATCCTCGCGCTGTTGGATGACACACAAGAAAATGTGCGGGTCTATCAGCAGTTGGAGCGTGACCGAGGCAAGTTGCTGTTCGACTTTGGTATTCTTTACCTTGGCTTTGCAGCCATATTGATCCTGTCCTCGATCTGGTTGGGGCTTTGGTTTGCGGAGCGTCTATCGCGCCCGGTTGGCCGTCTCGCAGAGGCTGCCGAAAGGGTCGGTGAAGGGGACCTTGACGTCCAAGTGATCCCCTCAGAAACGAAGGATGAGATAGCTGTTTTAGGGCGTCTTTTCAATCAGATGACGCGGCAACTTAAAGCGCAACGAACAACGCTGCTTGAAAACACTGCCCAAATTGAACGACGCCGTCGTTTATTCGACTCAGTTCTGTCCTCCGTGACCGCCGGTGTGATTGGGCTGGATCCAGCGGGACAGGTCACCATTGTAAATCGCTCGGCACAACGTCTTCTGGATCTTGGCGATGGCGACACGACGGGAAAAATGCTCAGTGTCCTCGTTCCTGAATTTGCCGATGCCTTCGACAAGTTGCGCGATCATCATTCTGAAACTGTGCAGGAGGAGATCAAGATCACCCGTCGGGGGCACTTGGAAAGCTTGCTGGTCCGCATCGCGACGCGGCTGCGCGAGGATGGTACGCTTGAGGGGTTTGTTGTCGCATTTGATGATGTGACGGATCTAGTGTCCGCACAGAAAATGGCCGCCTGGGGCGATGTGGCGCGTCGGATTGCGCATGAGATTAAGAACCCTTTGACGCCGATCCAGCTCTCAGCTGAGCGCATCAAACGCAAGTTCGGCCCCGAACTCGGCGATGAGGCTGGGTTAGAGCAATATACCGAAGTGATTGTGCGCAAGACTGAAGATCTTCGCCGCATCGTAGATGAGTTTTCCAAATTTGCCCGCATGCCCGAACCGGAAATGCGCAGCGCTGACTTAATGCAGTTGGTGCGCGACGCAGTTGTCTTGCAGCGTGCAGGCCAACCCGAAGTCGACATCCAACTTGAGACTGAGGGCGACAGTATCGCGACGCAGCTGGATCAGACCATGATCGGCCAAGCTCTGACCAACGTCATTAAGAATGCTGGCGAGGCGATAGAAAGCTATCAGGAAAAGGGCGCGCATGCCGGGCATGCCCCACAAATCCGGATCGAGGTCCAAGAGCTTGAGAAAACGGCGCGCATCTCGGTGTCAGATAACGGCATTGGGCTTCCCGAAGACCGGGCACGGTTGTTTGAGCCTTATGTCACGACGCGGGATCAGGGCACCGGATTGGGCCTGCCGATCGTACGGAAGATTATCGAAGAACATGGCGGTACCCTCGCATTGCAGGACGCAGACCGCTTCGACGACACAGATCACACTGGGGCGCGCGTGGTGATGACGTTGCCGCGCCTCGAAACTGAAACACCAAAAAAACAAAAATATGTCCGGCAAAAAACAGCCGCAGAATAAGTGAGGAGAGACACATGAGCGATATTTTGATTGTGGATGATGAGCGAGACATCCGGGAATTGATCTCAGACATTCTCAAGGATGAAGGGTTCACGACACGGCTGGCCGGCACGTCCGAGGAATGTATGGCTGAGTTGAACACTGAGGCGCCGGGCCTGATCATCCTCGACATATGGCTCAAAGACAGTGCGATGGACGGCATCGACATCCTCAAACATGTCAAACGTGACACGCCGGAAATTCCCGTCGTCATTATTTCGGGCCACGGCAATATCGAAATTGCGGTCGCGGCCATCAAACAAGGCGCGTATGATTTTATTGAGAAGCCCTTCAACATCGATCAGTTGATGGTGGTGATCAGCCGCGCGATGGAGACCTCCCGCCTACGGGCAGAGAACAGCCAGCTCAAGCGTGGTGAGGTCGCGAATGCCGAGATGGTTGGCGAAAGCGCGGCGTACAGAAGCCTGCAGAGCCAGCTCGACAAGGTGACCAACTCCAACGGGCGCGTCATGCTCACGGGACCAGCAGGCTCCGGCAAGGACGTGGCGGCGCGCTATATTCACGCCAATTCAAATCGCTCCCACGCGCCGTTTGTCACAGTAAACTGCGCTACGGTAGAGCCCGAACGTATGGAAGAGGTGCTGTTTGGCCGCGAATCCAAGGAGGGGGGCATTGAACCGGGGCTTCTGGAGCAGGCCCATGGCGGTGTGATCTTCTTTGATGAGGTCGCGGATATGCCACTTGGGACCCAGTCCAAAATCTTGCGGGTTTTGGTCGAGCAGAGCTTCGTGCGCGTTGGTGGGACCGACAAGGTGAAGGTCGACCTTCGCGTGATTTCTTCGACTAACAAGATACTCAAAGATGAGATCGCTGCAGCGCGCTTCCGCGAGGAGCTTTATCATCGTCTAAACGTTGTCCCGGTTGAAGTTCCAAGCCTGGAAGACCGGCGCGAGGATATTCCGCAACTCGCTGATTTCTTTGTTGAGACCTTCAACAAAGTCCAAGGCCTGCCGCTTCGCAAAATATCCGAGGACGCGGCGGCCTTGCTGCAAACCATGCCTTGGCCAGGCAATATTCGGCAGCTTAAGAACATCGTTGAGCGCGTTTTGATCCTTGGTCCCAGCTCTGGCGAGATCGGGGTGAAAGAATTGCCCTCCGCCGATGGTGGGGAAGAGCAGGGCGACGGTCTTAAGATCGGCGGAACGCTGGCAACATTGCCTTTGCGCGAAGCCCGCGAGCTTTTCGAGCGCGAATACCTGATGACGCAAATAAACCGTTTTGGCGGAAATATCTCCCGCACCGCGGCTTTTGTCGGTATGGAACGTTCCGCGCTTCACCGCAAACTCAAATCCCTTGGCGTCGTGACCTCCAACAAACAAGGTGCGCGCGTGGCTGAGGTGCAGGAGGACCTGGAAGCTACGGGGACAAGCTAGACACAAGCGAGATTGACCAGACCGGCACCATCTGCGATGGATCCGCTCTGAGCAAAGGGACCCAAGGCGCATGAAAGTCATCATTTGCGGCGCAGGCCAGGTTGGCTGGCAAATTGCGCGCCATTTGTCGGGGGAGAACAACGCGGTCACCGTGGTGGATAACAATCCCGACCTTGTTGCCCGCGCGACCGAGACGCTGGATGTGCAAGGCATCACCGGAAATGCCAGCTACCCTAATATTTTGGACGCGGCGGGTGCGCGCGATGCGGATATGGTTATCGCCGCGACTTTTTCGGATGAGGTGAATATGGTCACCTGCCAGGTGGCGCATTCGATCTTTGCCGTTCCGCGCAAGATTGCGCGGCTTCGATCCCAATCCTATCTCGATGCGATTTACTCCGACCTTTATCGGCGCGACCACCTTCCCATCGATGTGGTGATTTCCCCTGAAAAGGAGGTGGCGGAGGCAGCTCTTCAACGTCTTGCAAGCCCCGCGGCCTTTGATACGGAAAGTTTTTTGGGCGGCGCGATCCAGCTTCTGGGCATTCAGCTTGATGAAGATTGCCCGGTCCTAAACACCCCGTTGCGGCAACTGACAGATCTGTTTTCCACCCTGCGCGCCACGGTGGTGGGCATCCGGCGGCAGAAGCGCCTTTTCGCGCCAAGCGCAGGGGACCAGCTGTTTGAAGGGGATCAGATATACCTTGCGACACATCGTGAAGACGTCACCCGCGCAATGGAGATCTTCGGCAAAACCCACAAGAAGCAAGAGCGTGTCGTTGTCATCGGTGGCGGAAATGTCGGCCTTGCGGTTGCCCGCGCTCTGGAGGCCCGGACCGAGCGTATTCGTGCCAAGGTGATCGAGAAAAACCGCGGTATCGCCGAGCGCGCGGCCGATGCATTGGAGCGCACGATTGTTTTGCACGGCGACGGTTTGAATGGCGAGCTGTTGAAAGAGGCCAATATCAGCCGCGCCGACGCAGTCTTGGCTGTTACCGATGATGACAAAACCAATATGCTGGCCGCCGTACGCGCCAAGGCGGATGGCTGCCCGATGGCGATTTGTTTGATCAATGATCCGACGCTGATCCCGCTTATGGAGCCTTTAGGCATCGACGCCTATATCAACCCACGTGCCACGACAGTGTCCTCGATCTTGCGCCATGTGCGCCACGGCCGGGTGCGCCAGATTTACTCGATCGGCGATGCGGAGGCTGAGGTGATCGAGGCGCAGGTCTTGTCCACCTCACCCATTGCGGGGCAGGCCATTCGCGATATCAGCTTCCCCGAAGGCGTGCTTGTCGGGGCCATCGAGAAAGAAGGCAAGGTGCTGCGACCGAAAGGCGAGCTTCGTGTCGATGTGGGTGATGTGATCGTGCTCTTCGCGCTTGCGCAGGATGTCCCAGAAGTGGAGCAGCTTTTGCAGGTCTCCATCCAGTTCTTCTGACACGCGGATGCGGCTGATGCTGAAATTGCCGCTCTTTGTGAACCTGATGGCTGTGGCTTGCGTGGCGATGCTGGTCCCAGCGATCCATGCGACCTTTTTGGACCTGCACCGCACCGCACAGCCCTTTTTCTACGGCGCTATCCTCTTTGGCGTTTTGACGGCGTTGATCGGGCTCGCGACCTTCAATGTGCGACCTGCCAATCAGGCGCGCACCCAACTTTTGACACTAGCCGCAAGCTTTCTGGCGCTACCCGCGATGCTTGCTGTGCCAATGTGGGAGGCCGTACAAGGCTTTAGCTATTTCGAGATCTATTTCGAAATGGTTTCCGCCTTCACCACAACCGGTGCGAGTATCATAGACCCACCATCGCGCGTCGTGTCTCCGATCCACCTTTGGCGTGCGCTTGTTGGTTGGATGGGTGGGTTCTTCATGCTCTTGGCAGCGGCCGCCATACTCGCGCCAATGACTTTGGGCGGGTATGAGGTTTTGAAGCCGGCCAATACTTCCGCAGCCGCGGAAGGGCTGATCCGCCGGGGGGATCCCAACCAACGCGTCTTCAAAGTCATGGCGCAACTTCTTCCCGTTTACTTGGCTGTAACAGGTGTGCTTTGGGTCCTGCTGATCATGGCGGGCACGACGCCGTTTCTGGCCATCAACCTGGCGATGTCGACCATCGCGACCAGCGGGATCACACCGTCGGGCGGGCTTAACCCATGGCAGGTGCGCATCTATGCCGAATTGGTGATTTTCTTTTTCCTGTTCCTCGCAGTGTCTCGCCAAACCTTCACGAATGAGACCGGTCAGCCGATTTTGAAGCGCCTACAAGAGGATCGGGAGCTTCGCATCGCCTTGATTTTTGTCTCTGTCCTGCCCGCCGTCTTGTTCCTGCGCCATTGGATCGGCGCGCTAGAGGAACAGAGCGAGGACGATGTATTCAAAGCGCTACGCGCGTTTTGGCGCTCTCTCTTCACCACATTGTCGTTCCTGACCACAACGGGGTTCGCCAGCCATGACTGGGAGGAGGCACGCGCCTGGTCGGGCCTGCCGACACCGGGCCTTTTACTTGCAGGCCTTGCGATCATCGGAGGCGGGGTGGCGACCACGGCGGGTGGTATTAAACTTCTGAGGGTTTACGCACTCTACAAGCATTCGACACGTGAGATGGGTCGGCTTGTGCACCCAAACTCCGTCGGGGGCGCTGGAAAACTCGGACGTGCAGTGCGCCGGGAGGGCGCTCAGATCGCTTGGGTCTTCTTCATGCTTTTCGCGATTAGCGTGGCGGCGGTTATTTTCCTTCTTTCGCTCACAGGATTG
Organism: Litoreibacter sp.; assembly: GCA_026710325.1. GTDB lineage: Bacteria > Pseudomonadota > Alphaproteobacteria > Rhodobacterales > Rhodobacteraceae > Litoreibacter. Next base: position 7,992 of record JAPORH010000142.1, read on the forward strand.
AACTTTGAGGCCGCCTCCGCATTTGCAATCTCCGCACTATCGACCACCGGGCCATTGGCCAATGTCGCCCTCGAAGGGGAGATCATGTATTCCGACCTGTCTCAAACAGCGCAGGTCATTTTGATCCTGGCCATGGTGCTTGGACGGCTCGAGGCATTGGCCATTATCGCGCTATTTAACCCCGACTTTTGGCGGACATGAGCGATCTCGCCGCACGCGCAAATTCGGGGCTGGAAGTTTCTTTCCCCGCGCGTCATACTTTGAATTGGAATTGATGCGCTACAGAAGCAGCGCCCGACCATGAAATAAGAACCGACCAAAAGGCATTCAGATATGGCCGAAAAGCAAAACCTTCAGGACGTATTCCTCAATCATGTGCGCAAGGAAAAGATCCCGGTAACGATCTTCCTGATCAACGGGGTCAAATTGCAAGGCGTCATCACCTGGTTTGACAACTTCTGTGTGCTGCTGCGCCGCGATGGACAATCGCAGCTTGTATTCAAAGGCGCGATCTCCACGATCATGCCATCGGCACCGATCAGCCTGTACGAAGGCGACGAATAATTCACGAAATCGACACGCCCCGCACCACTCGGGCTTGGGTGCTGCATCCTGATTTGCGCACGCGCGACACACTGGCTGGTCGCGCGCCTGAAGAAGCTTTGGCGGAAGCAGTGGCTTTGGGCGTTGCTCTGCCGGGGTTGGAAATTGTTGGCCATGAAGTCGTTCCGCTGCCCAAGACACGCGCAGGGACGCTTTTTGGCACTGGCAAAATCGACGAGCTTCGCGCGCGCTTCAAGGCGGAAGAGGTCGAGCTGGTTCTTGTCGACGGCCCCGTCACACCCGTTCAGCAGCGCAATCTTGAGAAAGAGTGGAAGGTTAAGATACTTGATCGGACCGGGCTGATCCTTGAGATTTTCTCCGACCGGGCTGCGACCCGGGAAGGGGTGCTGCAGGTTGAACTCGCGGCTTTGTCCTATCAACGGACGCGTCTGGTGCGCGCCTGGACCCACCTTGAGCGCCAACGCGGCGGGCTGGGGTTTGTTGGCGGCCCGGGAGAGACGCAGATCGAGGCCGATAGGCGCGCCATTGACGAGGCGATAAACCGGATCAAAAAACAGCTCGACAAGACTGTGAAAACCCGGGAGCTGCACCGCGCCGCCCGCGCCAAGGTACCTTTTCCTATCGTGGCGCTTGTTGGTTACACCAACGCCGGAAAGTCCACGCTTTTTAACCGTTTGACCGGCGCGGAAGTGATGGTGAAAGACATGCTCTTTGCCACGCTCGACCCGACCATGCGCTCTGTCGCACAGCCCGACGGGGTCGAGATCATCCTATCTGACACGGTCGGCTTCATCTCCGACCTGCCAACACAGTTGGTCGCGGCGTTCCGTGCGACCTTGGAAGAGGTTTTGTCTGCGGACCTGATCCTGCATGTCCGCGATATCTCCCACCCGGAGACGGATGCGCAGGCGGAAGATGTTAGACGCATTTTGGGCGATCTTGGCGTGGATCAGGAAATTAAAACGGTCGAGGTCTGGAACAAACTCGACAAGCTGTCAGCCGATGAGTTGGAGACCCGCCAAAACATCGCCGCTCGGGACGATGCGATCTTCGTGACCTCTGCTTTGACGGGGGCTGGGCTCGACGCGTTGCTCGAAGCCGTGTCGTCAGAAGTCACGGAAGCGACGACGCAAGAGACGCTGACTTTGGGCTTCGACGAGGGCCGCAAACGCGCTTGGCTGTTTGAGCAAGAGGTCGTCGAACGCGAAGAGGCGACGGAACACGGTTTTGCGCTAGATGTGCTGTGGAGCGCCAAGCAGAAGGCGCGGTTCGAAAAGCTGTAAGGTGCGCGCATGACCTATCTGGTGCTTTATCTGGCCACGTTTATCGTGTTTCTGGGGATTGATTTCTTGGGCCTTGGCAAGGTGGTGAAGCCCGTGTTTGAAAAGCATATCCCTGATCTGCTGCTCGAAAGCCCGCGCATCGGCCCGGCGCTGGTGTTTTACGCGTTCTACGTGATGGGGCTGCTGTGGTTTGTCTCAGTACCCGCGGTGGCGGATGAGCGCGGTTTGTTATGGGTCGCCGGCAACGGCGCGATCATTGGCGCACTGGCCTTTGGCACCTATGAATTCACCTCGCTCGCCGTGACGAAAGGCTGGAGCTGGGAAATGGTCGCCGTTGATCTGACCTCGGGCATTGTCATGACAGCAAGTTCGGCTGCGGCAGGTGTGGCGATCACCCGTGCGCTAGGCTTTGCGCTTTAGTTCTACGATCTGACAGTTGTCCGTTCCGATCCCTGCGAGCTCTTCAATGACGTAGCCGTGGCAGACAAGAGCAGTCGGTGCCTTGGGCAGCGCCATCAGATCCGCCCGAAGCTGTGCTATGCGCGCTTTGAAGGCGTCAAATGGTTCTACTGGGACGCCGTAGCTATTTTTCTCACCTTGGAAACCCCATGGATCGGGCAGGGCGCTGAAATCTAGTTCGGGAAACTCTGCCGCCAAGACATCGGGCGAACGGCCCACGTCGCAGCTATGCTCTTGGTGTTCCTGCGCCAAAGGCCAGACCTGCGGGATCATATCGGGAAAGCCGAGCTGAGCGGTTTGGATCGCGCGCGTGAGCGGGGAGCAGATCAGATGTTCAATTCCCAGATCGGCGGATGTATCGCGCAACCCGATCGCTTGGGCGCACCCCTTCTCCGTCAGCCCCGCATCCCACCAAAGCGGGTCGCCCGTGCCGTCGTAATCCGCGTTGAACTTCGACTGGCCGTGGCGGATCAGGTAAATTGTCATTGCAAGGGCTCCAATAGGTTCACACCAACTGCGCCCGCGCGCGCCAAAACCGGGTCAAGCGTCATTGGAATATACTCGCCGCGGCGCCACAACACGCCCAGATCGTCGTAGTGGCGGGAGATCAGGTGCCCGGACTGCCCCGTCGCGATGATAAAGACCGAGCTTTCGGGATCGGCAAAGTCATACACGCCCCGATACCCCGCCGCATGGACGTTGTGAAACGGATCCGGACCTGTCCCGCGCGTCTTGCCGCGCATCAAGGTATTGTCGCCGCCGGAGGTTGACTGCCGGATATTGGTAAACCAATTCAGAACAGGGATGTTGCCCAAGACCTGATGGTCATGTGTCGCCTCATGCGCGTCGCCCCATCTCCAGCTTTCGATATTGGGGCCGTAGCGCTCAGTGAGCCAGAGGATCGCTTCATCCAAAGCGATGCGGGCTGTGTCTGTGCAGGTTTCGGTTGCGGCCGATTGCACCACATCGCACCAAACACCGGCGCCCTCCAGGTCGCGGAACACGCGTTCAAGGAAGACGGGGGAGGTATGCGCGAAATCCGCTGACAGGGGGCCAATCTCATCACGGATCAATCGCTCCTGCAGGCTGCGCATCCAGGCGGCGTAGATCAGCGGCTCCGGCAGGTGTTCCGACATCTCCCCGTTCCAGCTGGCCAGAAGCTCCAAAGCGCGTTGGCGTTGACGTTCTGGCGTGCCTTCGGGCGCGGGCTCGCCTGTAAACCACAGATCGGCGGCGATCAGTGGTAGAAGCGCGCGCGCCGTGAAGGAAACGGTATCGAGCTGCGTCTCAACAAAGCTGTCACGCGTATGGACCTGCCGGTTCTGCATGAGCCGCCGCCAACGCTGCACGCGTTGTGTGTCCCCATAGGCGTAGCTGACATGATTGGGAAAAGGGCGTTCGACCATCTTGTTGTTGGTATTGCCAACGATTCCACCTTCGGGATCCACAAAAACGGGGTTGGAGATATCCGGCATTATCCCTTGCCACCGGTTTTGAGCCAGCCAGCCGGGGGATGGGATCCGCCCACGCGATTGATGTGCTGGGCCACGTCGCGGAATATGACCGATCGTTTTGATCGCAATACGCTCTTGATCCACCATCGTCAGGTTTTGCGCGGGAGCCACGTAGTCGCGTGACGCCTCAAGCATGCCGTCCAGGTTCCCCGCCTTCATCAACTTCAGCCCGGCCTGCAGGGTGGTGTTCTGATCCATCAGCATCGTCCAGTTCAACGCGCTGACATGACCGGGCGGCGTGATGGTCCCTAATTCAAAGGCGCCGCCCGGTAGAATGGGACCATTTTCACTCCAGCGCAAAGTCACTGTTACAGGAGTGCCCTCGGCGACATTGATAATGCTCTGGCGGGTGCGGAACGGTTTGAACCCTTCGGGCGTCAGATACTCGTTGGCATTGTCTGGGTTCAGCCGCTCGATCGAGACGTCTTGATCATCCACATAAGCGGTGGTGATGCCCCAACCGGTTTCAGCACTACGACCGGTCATGATCACGGGCACGCCCGGTATGGTTCCGCCAATAACGCCGCCTGTCGCGAGCTCCATTCGCGCGAGATACCAGATCGTCGGCGCGCTGAGACCTAGATGCGGGTCATTGGCCAAAAGCGTGCTGCCCGTGGCCGAACGCGAAGGTGCGGCGGCGAAGGCGTTCGAGGCCCCGGCCAATTCAGGCGCTTTAAAGGGGGAAAGAGCGGCGATGAGCGGGTCACTTTCGGTCTGCCGTGCTGCGGGCGGTGCAAGCTCATACCCGTCAAAGAGAGCGGCAAAATCAAGTGCGGCGATGCCGCGGGACGGGTCGTCTGGCAGCAAATCAGCAAGCCGTTCTGGCGCCAGTAGAAGCGAGGCGCGTGCGCGTGTTACTTCCCGTGCCATAGACCCAGACAGCTGCACTGCCATAAGTTTGGTGATCACAATGCTATCGGCGGGCTGCCACGGTGCGATTTCAGGCGCGAAAAGAAAAAATTCCGGCGCGCCGCGCCCTAAAGCTTGCGTGTTTACAGTTCGTATCCACGCGTTCACCCCGTCTGCGTAGGCGTTCAACATTGCGCGGGTTTCGTCATCCTGCGCTGCGACCGAACGCTGCGCCAGGGTATAGATATCGAGCCTGCGCATCAGCTCGTCGGTGCTCAGTGTTCGTTCCCCGAACAGTTCAGAGAGACGACCCTGCGCCGTGCGCCGCAGCATGGTCATCTGCCACAGCCGGTCCTGCGCATGTGCGAAGCCCAGGCCGAAAAAGACGTCTTCGTCATTTTCGCCCAAAATATGCGGTACGCCCGAATTGTTCCGGACAATCTCAACGGGCGCGGTGATCCCCTTAAGCTGGAAGGATGCGTCATAGTCAGGAAGCGACCGGGCGGCGAGGTAGTACACAATCAAAGCTGCCAGCCAGGCCAAAACAACCAGCAGCAAAAACAGCCGCATCGACCATTTAAAGATGTTCGCCATATTTTGCCCTGCTCTTGACCCTTGCCGCGTGCTGTATCATCCGTGTCAGGCGGATTTCAATCTAACAGCGAGGCACGAGATGGCGAAAGTAAGTTTTCTGGGACTAGGGGTCATGGGCTATCCGATGGCGGGCCATCTTGTGAAGGCAGGACATGAGGTCACCGTTTATAACCGTACGGCTGCCAAGGCGCAGGCTTGGGTTGATGTGTATGGCGGGTCCATGGGCAAAACGCCGGCGGAGGCTGCCGCTGGTGCAGAATTTGTCATGGCTTGTGTTGGCAATGACGATGATTTGCGCTCGGTCTGCCTGGGCGATGATGGTGCTTTGGGTACGATGGACGCGGGCACCGTTTTCGTGGATCACACGACCGTCTCTGCCAAAGTCACGCGGGAACTTTATTCTGTGGCCGATGCGTGCCAGATCAGCTTCGTAGACGCGCCTGTCTCTGGCGGGCAGGCAGGTGCAGAAAATGGCCAGCTTGGTGTTATGTGCGGCGGCGATGAGGGCGCCTATGCGCGCGCTGAGCCGATCATTGATGCTTATGCTAAAGCTTGCAAACGTCTGGGCGAAAGCGGGGCAGGGCAGCTCACCAAAATGGTCAACCAAATCTGCATCGCGGGGCTTGTCCAAGGTCTGTCCGAAGGTCTGCACTTTGCAGAAAAAGCCGGGCTAGACGGAAAAGCCGTGGTCGAGGTGATCAGCCAAGGCGCTGCAGGGTCGTGGCAGATGTCCAACCGATATGAGACGATGCTCGATGGTGAATTCAACCATGGCTTTGCCGTAGATTGGATGCGCAAGGATCTTGGGATTTGTTTGGCGACAGCCGATGAGAACGGAGCCTCGCTGCCCGTGACCGCCGTGGTCGACCAGTTTTACAAGGACGTCCAAAAGATGGGAGGTGCCCGTTGGGACACCTCCTCCTTGATCGAGCGGCTCAGAAAGCTGGGCTAAGCGGCTTTCATCCGGCGCATCAGGCCCAGACCACCAAGGCCCGCGAGCAGGAATGCCAGGCTTGCGGGCAATGGCACGGGCGCAAGAAACGCGCTGCGGCCAAAGTCAGATTCGCTGAGAGACGTGTTGTTGGCGATGATGCGCGCCATGGACATGCCCGAGAAGTAGTTGTCCCAGCGCGTGTCGAACACGAGCCCCGTGCTAGAGCGGAGTTGTTCGAATTGTAGCGCCCAAATCGCTTTACCAGTCTCGCCGAGATAGTCGCTTGGGTCGCGCTTTTCAGCAAAAAGAGCGACCAGCAAATCGACCTCGCCGTTCGGATATAAATCAAGCAGTTCCTGCCCGAGCATATCGACCAGTGATGTTGAGCCAAACCCCAAGGCCGCACGTACTGCCTGGTAGCTGGCGAGACCATGATCGCGACCACGGTTGATGTTCGTCGCCAGTAGGTCGATCAAAAGTGGTGCACCAAACCCGTTGAGCTGCCCGTTGCGCAACCCGTTGGTGACGTTGGTATCAACTGCTGCCGCGTCTAGCGTCGCCGCCCCATAAAGCAGCTCATCCAAAGTGGCGCCGCCTGCACAGGTTTGAGCGAAGAGGCAGTCCTCGATCTTGTCGGACCGCGTTGGTTGGCCGGGCAGGCTTGCCGTCACCGTGTCAGGCACTTGCGTGTGGCCAATCCGGCCCGCTGCCGCCGTAAATTCGTTCAACACTGCAGCCGGTTTGTTCAACAGGCTTTGGTCCGGGATCAACTTTGTCAGGTCAGCTTCGCCCAGGAAAATTGGCAAAAACTCGTCATAGAAGATTTTTTCCTGTGTCGCCGCGACGATGCTGCGTGCACCTTGGAAAATTTCTTCGCCTGAGCAGCTGCGCCCTTCGGCTGAGCATCCGGCTGCGATCTCATCGGCCAACCGGTTGTGTTCGTGCACAAACAGCACATGAAGCGACTCGAGCACCACATTCTCATCCGCGCGGACGTCACCTGCGGCGGGACGGCCGTTAATCAATGGCAAGCGACCATCGGCGCTGGTTTTCATCTTGCCGGTACCGTCGAGTGTCCGCAGCGCGTCTTCGCGGGTCTTGTTGCTGCCATAAACGGTAGACCCGTCAAAGGCTTGCGTAACATCGTTGAGCTGTTCGCGTGGCGTGCCGGGGATGCCCGTTCCCGGCGCCTCGGTGGAGCGCTGTTGGAACATGACGGGTGTCCCTGCACCTGCCTGTGCTACAGGATCGTTCGGATCAACCTGGATGGCGATCGAATTTTGCGGGCCGGGGGAGGTTGGCGATTTCGCGATCTCATGGCTTGCGATGAACTGCGAGAATGCGACTGCCAGATTGGACAGCGGTACCGCGTCTTTCTTTTTGAACTTTTCATCCGCAAGTGCGTTGGACAGCTCGCGCGGGTTGGGTGCGGCAGCATTGCCCGGAGCGTTGTATCCGTCGGCGTAGGCGGAGGGCGCAATGCGCTCCAACTGCGTCAGCGCTGAGGTCGCAGGCAGATTCGGTCCCGGTGGGGTTGCCGCGTTCGAGACATCTTCAAAGTAGAAACTTGGGATCGTTGCGGCAGTTGCCGACAGCGCGATGATGCTTGCTGATAGCCCAGCGAAGCATGTGGTTGTAAAACGAAGTGGGGGAGCCATCTTTATAACCTTTTTACTAGATAACAAACCAATCACGGGTTCATCACGAACCCGTGATTCACAATCGCTCAATTTTAACAAAACTTCCATAGTACACGACGCTACTTGAAACGAGGAGCGAAAAGGATTCGAATTGAAGCTT
>JAPORH010000131.1 GCA_026710325.1 Litoreibacter sp.
CGGGCGCTTTCAAGCCCAAAATCGAAGGCTATTTCGCCGTGAGTCGTGTACCGTGGCCCGCGAGATAAGTTTTCATCGCAGCGAGCGGTTGGTTTAACTCATGACTTACCGCCGCCGACATTTCGCCCAAAGCCGCTAGCTTTTGCGACTGCGCCAGTGACTGCTCGGCCACCGCCAGCGTTTCCTGCACCTTTTTGCGCTCGGCAATCTCTCGGCTCAGCCGTTGGTTGAGCGCCCGCAATTGTTCGCTTTCACGCCGAAAAAAACCTGCAGCCGATTGAGCGCGGCGTTTGAGAATGTAAAACGCCAATGCCGTCAGGATCGCGAAGCCCATGATTTCAAGGGCCAAAACCCCATTCACCCGTTCACGCACCGAAGCGTAAGAAGAAAAACTGATCAGCTGCCAGCCACGAAACGGGATCCGCCGCTCCACTTGCATCACGCCTTGCCCAAGCAAGTAAGCGTCCGGAGAACGACCGAGCTCAAAATAAGTATTGGTCACATCAAGGGCGCGTTGAAACGCGCCGACAGGCGATTGATAGGCCAGCGCATCGCCCACAGTTAGCCCCCGCCAACGCGGGTCGGTGGCGAGAACAATCTGGCCTTCGCTATTGGTGATCATGACCGCGTCAGATGGCGTTCGCCAGCGTGCTTCGAACTGCTGCAGGTCAACATCAACAACAATCACCCCGATGCTTTGCTGATCAAAGGAAATCCTGCGGGAGAATGTGAATTGAAACGCGCCGCTCTCCAACTCGGTGGCATGAAACAGCGTGTCATTGTTGCGAAGCGCATCAAAAAAGTAAGGCGCGTTACGGCGATCCTCACCGATTTGCGTCCGGTCGGATGAGGCTACGGTACGCCCCTCCTCATCGAGAAGCCGCAAACCGCCTGCCCCAATTTCCTCCGCAAAGGTAATCAAACGCTGCGACGTCGCGGAAAAGTCGTTAGAATTCAGCGCCGCGACCATCACCGGGTCACGCGCCAGAAGAAGCGGAACAACGCCGTTTCTTTGCATCTCCGACGTAATGGCATTGGAATAAAGCGCGACCCTAAGATCAGCAGCGGACCGAGTGCGTTCCGTGAAACGATCCGTTAGCCAAAGGTTGGACACCCAAACGATTGTCACGGCCAACGCGACAAGCATTACAGCAAACAGCCGCACCTGCCATCTTGCGCCAATAGGCCTTGGTGGGCCCTGGCGTTCGTCGGGTCTCGACACCATGGTGGGCAGACTACGCTCTCAGGGCAACAGGCTCAAGCGCCGCGCATACGGCCTTTGGGCGGAATCACGCCAGTTGCAGCTCGCCCATCAGCGATTGGAACATAGCCGCGCCGTCGGTATTTCCTTGGCCTGCATCAACGGCACGTTCCGGATGCGGCATCATGCCGAGAACGCGTCGGTTCTCCGACAGGATCCCGGCAATATCACCGGCCGAACCGTTAGGATTGTCTACATAGGAAAAGGCAACCCGCCCTTCCCCACGCAACCGCGACACCAAATCGGCATCAGCGGAGAAATTGCCGTCATGATGCGCAATGGGGATCGTGATTTCGCCGCTACCGTCATATCCGCGCGTGAAGGCACTTTGTGTTGTCTCTACCCGCAAGACCTGCTGACGGCATACAAATTTCAGCGTCGCGTTGCGCATCAACACACCTGGCAGAAGACCGGTCTCGCACAGCACCTGAAATCCGTTGCAGATGCCGAGCACGTAGCCGCCATCTTGCGCGAATTTTACCACTGCCTGACAAATCGGAGAGCGTGCCGCGATGGCACCGCAGCGCAGATAGTCGCCAAAAGAAAAACCACCCGGGATACCGATGACATCGATGCCTTTGGGAAGCTCTGTCTCCTTGTGCCACACCATCGTGACGTCCGCGCCTGCCTTACGAAACCCTTCGGCGAGGTCCCGGTCGCAGTTGGAGCCGGGAAACGTGATGACAGCGGCGCGCATCTTAGGACAGCTCGATCGAATAGCTTTCGATCACCGTATTGGCCAACAGCTTCTCGCACATGTCTTTTACAGTCGCCTCAGAGGTGCCATCAGCCAGGTCCAGCTCGATCACCTTACCTTGGCGTACGCCTTCGACGCCCTGAAACCCGAGCGAGCCAAGCGCGTGTTTTACAGCTTCGCCTTGAGGGTCCAGCACACCGTTTTTGAGCATCACGTGTACTTTGGCTTTCATGTCTAACAGCTCCCCGCGGATTAGTTGATCAGTGTTGGCTTGCCCGGCTGCGGGGCGTTTTGCGGCATGACGCCAAGACGTCGTGCAACTTCTGTATAGGCATCCGCCAGATTGCCGAGGTCGCGGCGGAACACGTCCTTGTCGAGCTTCTGGCCCGTCTCGATATCCCAAAGCCTGCAGCTGTCGGGTGAAATCTCATCTGCCACAATCAGACGTTGGTAATCGCCTTCATAGTGGCGGCCCACCTCGATTTTGAAATCGATCAGCTTGATCCCTACGCCATACATGACGCCGGACAAGAAGTCGTTCACCCGCAACGCGAGCGCGACCATGTCGTCCAAATCCTGCTGCGACGCCCAACCAAAAGAAATAATGTACTCTTCGGGCACAAGCGGGTCGCCAAGATCATCATTCTTGTAAGAAAACTCTACGATCGGGCGTGGAAGGACAGTGCCCTCTTCCATACCCAACCGCTTCGCCATGGACCCCGCCGCGTAGTTACGCACGATCACCTCAAGCGGGATGATCTCGACCGAGCGGATCAGCTGCTCACGCATGTTGAGGCGTTTGAGGAAGTGGTTGGGCACCCCTATTTGCGTCAGGCCCGTCATAAAGAATTCCGACAGCCGATTGTTCAAGACGCCTTTGCCCTCGATCACATCGCGCTTTTTGGCGTTGAACGCGGTTGCGTCATCTTTGAAATATTGCACCAAAGTGCCGGGCTCTGGCCCCTCATAGAGAGTTTTGGCCTTGCCTTCGTAAAGCTTTTTGCGACGCGACATGTTTACGGATTCCCAAAGTGCGGGGGGACTCGTCCCCGCCAGTTGTTCGCAGCCTATACGTGAGGGCGCGCAAGCATACAAGCAAAGCAATGAGCAAGAGGCGTGCCCACTTGCGTCCGCTGGCCCGCATGGTCATATGAAGGAGAAGAGAAAACACTGCAGGAGCACCTTTAATGTCGAGTTTTGACGACCGCGCTGACGCCTTTGAAAACAAGTTCGCCCATGACGCCGAAATGCAGTTCAAAGCCGAGGCGCGCCGCAACAAGCTCCTTGGGCTTTGGGCCGCAGGCCTGATGGGAAAATCCGGCGAAGACGCTGAAAACTATGCAAAAGAGGTCATCAAGGCTGATTTTGAGGAAGCGGGCGATGATGACGTGCTGCGCAAGGTAGCTGGCGATCTTGGCGATTTGTCGGATGCCGAAGCCATCCGCGCCCAAATGACCGCGCTCATGGCGGAAGCCAAGGCGCAAATCATGAGCGAAATTTAAATCAACCCAATACGCGACATTTGAACCGCCCCGATTTCGGGGCGGTTTTCATTTAAATGGTATGGATTTCCGAGCGCTGCGTTAACGCTGACCGAATGCACCAAAGGTAAACGCCTTCCGAAAGAAGGAGGCACGGCCTGTGCTCATACGCAAAACCAGCTCATTGCTGCGCACGCCCGCGTTCCGCTCGTTCATACCGATTATTATATCGCTCATCGTCTTGTGGATTTTGCGCGACCAACTGGCCGCGATTGACCTAATTGCCCTGTCCCAAACGCTTGCATTATTCGAAGCACGTCTTTGGATCACTGCGCTCGCCCTCTCGGCCCTAAGTTTTTACGCCATCGCCCAATATGACAGGATAGCTGCACATTTAATGCGGCTTCCAATCTCTCGAAATCAGGCACTTATGTCAGGTTGGCGCGCTACCGCCTTGTCGCAAGTTCTGGGCTACGGTTTGATTACAGGCGCCCTGGTGCGCTGGTGGTCTTTGGGGGCGAATACAGCATCTTCGCTTTGGAACACGTCGCGCATGACGGTTGTGGTCGCTGCCTGTTTCTTCTCCGGTTGGGGCGTTGTGACATCCGCAGCGATCTTGGTGGCACACCCTGCCGGACTGCCTGGTTTTACAAAACAGCTTGCATGGCTTGTGATCGGCATTGCGATGACGGGGATCGTTCTGTCGCTTTCGGGACGCACACAGCTTCAGCGTTTTTTGCCAAGCCTGACTGTAAGTGCACCTGTCATTTTCTATACCTTGCTCGATACGGTAGCAGCGGCTTCGATCATTTATATATTCTTGCCAGATGGTTACGTCGGATTCTTTACTTTCTTTACGGCTTATCTAATCGCGCTCGCTGTCGGCATGACCTCGGGCCTGCCGGGAGGGTTAGGAGCGTTCGAGCTGAGCCTCATTGCGCTATTGGGCCTCAATGAGCCTGAACCACTGCTTTCCGCTATTCTCGCCTATCGCCTAGCATATTTCGCGGTACCGGCTTTGAGTGCGGCAGCCAGCCTGATCGCCCAGAACCAGAAACTCCCAAGCAGGTTGGGTCATAGACGCCATGGCATATTGCCGGACTGGTTGCGGACTTATGCGCCGCCAGAGGCACAGCTTCTCGCGCAGGACCAACTGCAATTGCACAGCTCAGAAGACCTCGGAGGCGGTTGTTTGAAATATTCCGCACGCCACTGCGACCTCGTGCTGGGCGATCCGTTTGGCGAGACGCAAGATGCTGTCATTATTGTTGCGCAGACCCTTTCGGAAAACGCATTGAGACCGCTTTGCCTTTATAAGTGTTCTTCGATCATGTCCGACTGGGCGAAATCACAGGGTTGGCTGTCTCTGCCCATCAGCTCGGAAGCCTGTGTCACCCCACGGGAATTCAACTTGGAAGGCTCGGCAAAGCGTCAGCTTCGCCGAAAGCTCTCTCAGGCCCAAAAGGCAGGGGTTACGGTCGCCCCCTTCTTCGGGTTCCCCGACGCGCTGGCCGAAATAGACCTCGATTGGCAGATGCGTAACGGCGGGGCCAAGCGGTTTTCAATAGGCTTTTTTGACCAACAGCTTCTCTCAAACGAGCGCATTTGGGTGGCTTATCAAGGCGAGGTTGCAGTTGCTTTCATCACCGTCATGACTGGGGCCCAAAAATGGACGCTCGACCTTATCCGTACTCGCGATGAATGCCCGGATGGCGTGATTCACGCGCTGGTTGTGGCTGCTATCGATGACGCGCGCAAGGAAGCTATCCCCACACTTTCACTTGCCTCCGTTCCATTTCGTGTGACAGGTCCGCAAGGCCGTTTGATTGAACTATGTCGCGCGTTTTTGTTTCGCCATGCGAAAGGCGTTCAGGGACTTTATCAGTTCAAAAAGTGTTTCGATCCTTATTGGCGCTCCGAACACCTCGTCGCGAACGGGGTTTGGGCCGGCATCTTGGGTACGCTCGATCTGGTCCGGCTCATAAACAGCCAAGGAACGGACGCGAACACAACTCATAATCATTATGGGTTTTATGAATTTGCCTCAAATCACCCGCTATGTTATGCGCTGAAGCGCATGACTAGAAAAGGACCACAACAATGAACACGCTCTCCAAATTGCTTGAGGTTCGCGACTGGCTTTTGGCCGATGGAGCGACCGGGACCGAGCTGTTCAACATGGGGCTTCAATCCGGCGACGCGCCTGAGCTTTGGAATGCTGATCATCCGGACCGCATCAAAAAGCTATATCAGGGCCCGGTTGATGCGGGTTCAGATATTTTTCTAACGAACTCTTTTGGGGGCAACGCGTCCCGGCTGAAATTGCATAACGCTCAGGACCGGGTATTTGAGTTGAACAAGCTTGCCGCCGAAATCGGTCGCGACGTTGCTGACAGTGCCGGGCGACCTTTGGTTGTCGCCGGCTCAATGGGACCAACCGGTGACATCATGGAGCCTGTCGGCACCCTGTCCCACGCAAACGCGGTCGAAATGTTCCATGAGCAGGCGGAGGGGCTGAAAGCAGGCGGCGCAGATGTGCTTTGGGTTGAAACCATATCCGCGCCTGAGGAAATGAAGGCGGCTGCGGAGGGGATTGCATTGGCCAACATGCCCTGGTGCGGCACGATGAGCTTCGACACGGCTGGGCGCACTATGATGGGCGTCACAGCGCCACAAATGGCCGCGCAGATGAACCGCATCAAAAACCCTCCCATTGCCTTTGGTGCAAATTGTGGGGTCGGGTCTTCGGATTTGTTGCGCACTGTTCTGGGTTTTGGCGAGGCAGAACGTCCGATCATCGCCAAAGGCAATGCGGGCATACCAAAATACCAGGATGGCTCAATTCACTATGACGGCACCCCGGAGCTGATGGCTGACTATGCGACCCTGGCCCGTGATGCCGGTGCTCGGATCATTGGCGGCTGCTGCGGGACAACCCCGGATCACTTGCACATGATGCGCCAAGCCCTGGAAACGCGCGCCCCTGGTCCAAAGCCTTCACTGGAGCTTATTCAACAATCGATCGGCGGGTTTTCGTCCGAAAGCGATGGCACGGACCCCGGCTGCTGCGGCCCCAAGCGACGTGCCCGCGCGGGCGGAAGACGGCGCGCGCGCGCCTAGCCGGCTCCGCTAGAACAAATCAAGCTGATCGCCCTTTTGATGCGGCACCCGGAATTGATTGCAATCGAGCGGCGGGCGCCGCTCTTCTAGTCCAAGCTTACGACAAGCCAGTTTAAACCGTTGCCTGAGGAGCATCGCGTGGTGGCCTGACCCGGTCATGCGATGCCCAAATTTTGCATCATAATCTTGACCGTCATGCATCTGGCGGATGCGCGACATCACCGCCGCGGCGCGATCAGGAAAATGTTCGGCGAGCCATTCTTGAAACAGCCCCGAGACCTCCAACGGCAGGCGTAGCGGGATCATTGATGCGCTGGAGGCTCCCGCATATCTTCCAGCTTCAAGAATGGCTTCGAGCTCATGATCAGTGAGGCCCGGGATCATTGGCGAAGCCATGACGCGCACATCAACCCCTGCCTCTGACAAGCGCTTAATCACCTGCAAGCGCCGCGCAGGTATTGGCACGCGAGGTTCAGCCTTTCGCGAGAACCTGGGATCAAGGCTGGTCACCGAAATACCGACCCGCACCAGGCTTCGCTGCGCTAGGCGCGAAAGAATATCAATGTCCCGCTCGATCAAGCTGCCTTTAGTCACAATGGCCACCGGATGGCCAAATTCCTCCAGTACCTCCAAAACGGACCGCATGATTTTGTATTCTTTTTCAATTGGTTGATAGGGGTCAGTGTTGGTGCCAATTGCGATCACTTTAGGGACGTATCGCTTCGCAGAAAGCTCCCGAGCAAGCAGTTCTGCCGCATCGGGGCGTGCGATCAACTTTGTCTCAAAATCGAGCCCGGGCGACAGTCCCAGATAGGCATGGCTCGGCCTCGCGAAGCAGTAGATGCAGCCATGCTCGCACCCGCGATACGGGTTGATCGAACGGTCAAATGACAGGTCGGGGGAGCTGTTCTTCGTAATGACCTTGCGCGGCCGCTCGATGCTGATCTCGGTGCGCAGAACCTCCGGGTCTGGCTCCCGCCCCCAACCATCATCAATACCCACGCTCACAAGTCGCTCGAACCTGTTGGTTGCGTTGCTCGTCGCGGCCCGGCCTCGCTTTTGACCAGCAATTAAACTGCGATCATTTTCCATCCACTTAAATTAGAACATTTAGCGAACATCAGCAAGGTCCCGTCGCGCGCGACATCGCGCATGTCGTAAACTAAATTGCAAAGCGCATGAATTAGAGGCAAGGCTGCGTTAATTGATGGGAGCCAAAGGGTTAAGCCAATGTCTGACGAAGAAGATGACATCATCCTGAGCGAGCTGGACGACGAAGAGCTTGTCGCCCAAATGTTCGACGACCTGTATGACGGTCTGAAGGAAGAAATCGAGGAAGGCGTTAACATCCTGCTCGAACGCGGTTGGGAACCCTACCGCATTTTGACCGAGGCTCTTGTCGGTGGCATGACGATCGTGGGCAACGACTTCCGCGATGGTATCTTGTTCGTGCCGGAGGTTCTTCTCGCCGCAAACGCGATGAAAGGCGGCATGGCGATCCTGAAGCCGCTTCTTGCCGAAACCGGTGCGCCGCGCGTCGGCAAAATGGTCATCGGCACCGTCAAGGGCGACATCCATGACATTGGCAAGAACCTTGTCGGCATGATGATGGAAGGTGCCGGGTTTGAGATCGTTGACCTTGGTATCAACAACGCCGTGGAGGCCTATCTTGAAGCGCTGGAAACGGAACAACCCGACATTCTGGGTATGTCCGCTCTGCTGACGACGACCATGCCTTATATGAAGGTTGTGATCGACACGATGGTCGAAAAAGGCATCCGCGATGACTACACCGTTCTCGTTGGCGGCGCCCCGTTGAACGAAGAGTTCGGCAAGGCGATCGGCGCGGACGCCTACTGCCGTGACGCAGCAGTTGCTGTGGAAACCGCTAAGGAATTCATGGCGCGCAAGCACAACCAGATGGCCGCTGGGTAAATAGCCGCGCCGCGCAAGGCTTTTGTGCGGCGCAACTTTCCGATTGGGCGTTGTAATCACGCGTGCAGCCCATAGGTTTTTTGCAAGACAGGAGACCTAGATGCCGTTCACTAAATTTGCCCTTCTGATCGCCTATGTGATCGTTGCCGCCGGTTTGACCGTTTTTGTCTTGGCGCAGCTCTCGCCCCAAGGCCAAACCGCGCAACTTAGTGCGATGTTGTTGCCCTTGGCGATGATTGCGGGTCTCGTGATCCGCGCTTTACACAAGCGCCTTGCAAAAGATGATACCTGACGACGACACACTCACGCGTGAAGGGCTGACCGCCAAAGGCGATGGCAAAATACTGCTTTTGGCCTGTGGTGCCCTCGCCCGCGAGATCCTTGCGGTGCAAAAGGCCAACAAGCTCGACCATATGGTTCTGTCTTGCCTGCCAGCCATCTACCACAATACACCTGACAAAATCGTCCCAGCCGTGCGCGCAGCAGTCGAGAAGCACCGCGATGACTACACGCAGATATTTGTTGTTTACGCCGATTGCGGAACGGGCGGCTTGCTCCAGGCGGCCTGTGCCGAGATGGACGTGGAGATGGTCGCAGGGCCACATTGCTACAGTTTTTTTGAAGGAAATGACACGTTCGAGGCGCGTGATGAGATTACGGCGTTTTACCTTACCGATTTTCTAGTTCGGCAGTTCGATGCTTTTGTCACCAAACCCTTGGGGCTCGACCGCCACCCCCAACTGCGGGATATGTATTTCGAACATTACGAGAAACTTGTTTACCAAGCACAGACTCGCGACCCGGCACTTGAAGCAAAGGCACAGAAATGCGCGGAGGCTTTGGGCCTGCCCTATGAATACCGCTTCACCGGCTACGGCGATTTGGAGACGAGGCTGACAAAGCTCTAAGCGTTTGCGGCGACCATTTTGATCCGTTCAACCATAGCCCGTAGGCCGTTTGACCGCTGCGCAGACAAGTGGTCGTTCAACCCGAGCCGTCCAAGCTCCGCAGCCGCATCGACCACGATCACGTCCTTCACGGGCAAGCCGGAGTAAAGCGCATGCAGCACCGCGATGAGGCCACGCACAATCATCGCGTCGCTCTCACCTTCAAATCTGAAAACCCCGTTTTCAATTGTAGGATGCAGCCAGACCTGGGAAGCGCAGCCATCCACCTTGGTCGCGGGTACCTTTAGCGCATCGTCGAGCGGCGGCATGGCTTTGCCCATGTCGATCACCTCTCGGTAGCGATCTTCCCAATCGTCAAGAAACTCGAATGTCTCAACGATCTCTTCGAACTTTGCTTGCGCCATGATGGTTTGCCCCTGCTCTCTTACTTGCAGCAGGTATAGCGCGCGCAAAGGCAGCGTCCACCACCTTTGGCTTTTCAAAACCGGGGCGATGCGCTACCCCTTTTAAAAAATGGGCGCTGCGTGTTGTTTACTTTGCGCCGGAGGGGGCCGCAGTGCAAAAATCCATTCTGATCATTCTAACAACTGGCATGGTACTCGCGTCTTGTGGGCGTGTCGCTGAGAGTCGCCTAAATCCGTTCAATTGGTTCGGTCAGAGCGAGCGAGAAACCGTTGTTGCGGACGCACCGATTGCGCAAGAACGCAGGCCGCTTATGACAGACATTGTAAGCCTCAACGTCGAACGAACCCCCAGCGGCGCCATAATCAAAGCTGTTGGATTACCACCGACGCAAGGGTTCTGGGATGCTGAACTCGTCCGCGTCGAGACCGAAGACCCCAGCATCGCGCTCTATGATTTCCGTGTAACACCGCCGCTTAGGCGCAGCGCGGTCTCAACTCAAGCCTCGCGAGAAGTAATTGTGGCAACATCTCTGAACAACATTGCCCTGCAGACGATCCGTCAGATCGTTGTGCGCGGTCAAAATGTTCAACGGGTCGTGCGCAGATAAGTGACTAAAGCTCGATGATTTTGACGCTGGCGCCATCGGCTGTCAGTGCAATTTCTCCAGAACACAGCCGCAAAGCGTCTTCACCAAAAACCTTTTTGCGCCATCCTTTCAGCGCCAAGCCGTCTCGGTCGCCCATGGCGATGTCGTCAAGTTCGGAGGCTGTGGCGATGAGCTTCTGCGCGACGCCAACTTCTTCCGCCTTCGCCTTCAGTAGAACGCGCAGTAAGTCTGCGAGTGCTGCATTAATCGTACTTTTGTCGCGTGCAGGCGGGACCTTTGGCATGTCCTCAGGCGGACAATTCACGCCTTTCGCAACCGCCGCCAAAATACCTTCGGCGATGTCGCCCTTGCGGGCTTCACGAAGGAGCAAGCGCGACTTGCCCAGATCATTGAGCGTTTTGGGCTTGGTTGAAGACATCTCCAACAACGCATCATCTTTAAAAACGCGGCTGCGCGGAACGTTCTTTGTTTGCGCGTAGTGTTCTCTGAACTGCGCAAGCTCGCGCACAATCGCGAGGAACTTAGGCGCATTTGTCCGAACTTTGACTCGCCGCCAAGCCTGTTCCGGCTCGATCACATAGGTTTCAGGCGCGCGGAGTACTGCCATCTCCTCCTCCACCCAAGGCAGGCGTTTCGTCGAAGCCAGGCGCTTTGCGAGGTATTCATAGATCACCCGCAGATGGGTCACATCGGCCAGCGCATAGTTTTTCTGGGCATCTGAAAGCGGGCGGCGCGACCAATCTGTGAAACGCGAAGACTTGTCGACGGACGATTTGGCAATTTTGCGCACAAGCGTCTCATAGCCCACTTGTTCCCCGAAATTGCAGACCATCGCCGCAACCTGTGTGTCGAATAATGGCGCAGGGATTACGCTGCCTTCGGTGTAGAAAATCTCAAGGTCTTGCCTTGCAGCGTGGAACACTTTGACCACGTTCTCGTTGCGAAACAGATCGAACAAGGGCTCCAGGGACATCTCCGCCCCCTCGATCGGGTCAACCAGCACCGCGTCTTTTTCGGGATCGTCGCCAGCGACGGCGAGCTGGATCAGGCAGAGCTTTGCGTAATAAGTGCGTTCGCGCAGAAATTCAGTGTCGACGGTGACATAGTCAAACTTGGAGGCATGATCGCAATAAGCCGCCAAGTCTTGGGTGGTCGTGAGGGTTCGCATGCAGATCCGGTCGTTCTTTTTCTTCTTTTTGCCCCCGGGCGGCTACTGGATACGCCTTTGAGCCTCAAAAGGAAAGAGGTGGCTAACCAGTGTGATCAATGCGCGCTCTATCGCCGGCAGCAAAGCGGCGCAGCGTGGCCGGGTAGATGATATGTTCTTTCACTAGCACCCGGGCCGCGAGCGTATCAGTCGTATCGTCTGACAAGATCGGCACCCGCGCCTGACACAGGATCGGACCACCATCAAGCTCGGCGGTGGCTTCATGCACCGTGCAGCCTGCTTCCGCGTCGCCCGCATCGAGCGCCCGCGCATGCGTGTGCAGCCCTTTGTATTTGGGGAGAAGCGAGGGATGGATATTGAGCATCTTGCCCGCCCATTTCTCCATGAAGCCAGGCGTTAGAACGCGCATGAACCCTGCCAGACAGATAATCTCCACCCCGGCGTCCACCAAATGCTTGTCTATATGCGCCTCAAACGCTGCTCTGTCCTTGCCAAACGGGCGGTGATCGACGGCGGCTGTGGCCACGCCAAGCGATTTGGCGCGCTCTAGCGCACCGGCCTCTGGATCATTGGAAAAGACCAAGCAGGGCCGCGCCGGATGATCGCCCGTCATGCTTTCGACCAGCTTGACCATATTTGACCCGCCGCCCGAGACGAGGATAGCGACCTGTTTCAAAGAAGCTTGCCCGCGTAGCGCACCCCTTCGCCAGCGCTGACGTGACCAATACGCGAGACTGTCTCGCCTGCCTCGGCGAGCAACGTCTCAAGCGCATCGGCCCTATCAGCCGAAACGACCAGCACCATACCAATACCGCAATTGAAGGTTTTCAGCATTTCGGCTTCGGCGATACCGGCAGCGCTTGCGAGCCATCCAAATACCGGCGGAAGCTGCCAGTTGGAAAGCTCAATATCGGCCCCCAGTCCGTCGGAAAGCACGCGCGGCAGGTTTTCAGTCAGCCCGCCGCCGGTGATATGGGCGAGCGCATGCACGCCCCCTGCCCGCACAGCCTGCAGGCTCGAACGAACATAGAGCCGGGTCGGCGCGAGCAGCGCTTCACCCAAAGAGCCCTCGCCAAACGGCGATGCGCTGTCCCAGCCCAGGCCCGATTGTTCGACAACACGGCGCACCAAAGAATACCCATTGGAATGCACACCGTTCGACCCAAGCCCCAAAAGCACATCGCCCTCGGACACATCTGCAGGTAACTCTTCACCACGTTCCATCGCGCCAACCGCGAAGCCCGCTAGGTCAAAATCACCCTCCGCATACATGCCTGGCATCTCGGCTGTCTCGCCCCCTATCAGCGCGCACCCAGACAATTTGCAGCCCTCGGCAATTCCTTCGATGATGGTTGCTGCCGCGTCGAGTTCCAGCTTACCGGTCGCAAAATAGTCGAGAAAAAAGAGCGGCTCTGCGCCTTGGCACACCAGGTCGTTCACGCACATCGCAACCAGATCAATGCCGATCGTATCGTAATGCCCGGTATCAATCGCAATGCGCAACTTGGTACCGACCCCATCGGTGGCGCCAACAAGAATTGGGTCCTGATAGCCCGCCCCTTTGAGGTCGAACATCGCGCCAAATCCGCCAAGGCCTTCCATGACCCCAGGGCGTTTCGTGGCGGCAGCGGCTGGCTTGATCCGGTCGACGAGCGCGTTGCCTGCGTCTATGTCCACGCCGGCAGCGGCATAGGTCAAACCGTTCTTTTTCTGATCGCTCATTGGCGTCCCCTTATTTTTGCTCCGCGTAGCGCATAGCGATGTGATGGGCAACAGGTGAGGAAGTGGTTAAGGCGGCATTAACCCTTGCGCACTTGACGCAGGCGCGGGCTCTGGTAGCAAAGGCGCACGCCAAATTGGGGGCCTGTAGCTCAATTGGTTAGAGCAGAGCGCTCATAACGCTTTGGTTGCGGGTTCAAGTCCTGCCGGGCCTACCAAAAAATCAGCGCGGCAAGACCAGCTCAGCACTGAGACCACCGAGCGTTTCGCTTTCCCCAAGCCGCAAAACCCCACCATGGCTGCGCGCGATATCTGCAGCGATAGCTAAGCCGAGCCCCACGCCCGAGCCCTTGTTTTGGTTACGAGCAGCGTCCAGCCTGGCGAAAGGTTTGAGCGCCTCGTCTCGCATATCCTCAGGTATACCCGGCCCATCATCCTCTACCCTGAACCTCACGGAGCTCTCGAGGACGTCCAACGACACGGTTGCGTTCGTCCCATAGCGGGTCGCATTTCCCGCAAGATTATCCAGCGCTCGTTGTAGAGCGAGCGGGCGAAAACGCATTTCTATCGAGCCCTCGGGCAACACACCAAGGGCAACTTTGCGACCGTCTCGCTTCGCCTTTTCGACGATGTCGCGCACCAGTGCGGATGGATCAGCCATCTCCAGTTCTTCCGTCGCATCTGCCCGTGCAAAATCGAGGAAGGCGGAAATCAGGCTTTCCATGTCGGAGACGTCGTTCAAAAGCGCTTCGGTTTCAGGTGTTGCCTCCTGCATGGACAGTCCCAGCTTCATGCGCGTGAGCGGTGTGCGCAGGTCGTGACTGACGCCAGAGAGCATCATCGTGCGTTGTTGGGTTTGCCGCTCAATGCGCGAGCGCATATTCAAAAACGCGCTGCCGGCGGAGCGGACTTCGTTTGCCCCGGTTGGGTGGTACGGCACCACCTGCCCCTTACCAAAGGCGTCGGCTGCATCGGCCAGTCGCTTGATCGGTCGAAGCTGATTGCGCAAAAACACAAACGCAATCACCGTCATCAAGATGCCAGTGGCCAACATGAGAACCAAAAGCTGATGCGGGTTGCGCGCGGACACGCGGCTGCGCGGGAAAGAAAGCTCTAGCGGCCCTGCCCCGCTTTCCAGACTCAGGAACACCCACTTTCGGTCTTGTACAAGGTCTACAGCGCGCACTCCCGGGACATTATCAACCAACGTGTCCCTGATCGCGCGGCCCGATAAATCGTAAAACCGAATGCGACTTATCATCGCGGATTCGGCCCATTTTGCACCAATTCCCAACTCAGTGGCCTGTGCTTCGATCTCAGAGCTTTGAATTTCAGCCGTTTTGAGTAAGTATCGAAGTTGTGGAACCATATTTTGGGTCATTTGCACGGTAACGTCTTCATATAGACGTTGGATAAAAGAAAAAGAGACCACCAGTTGGATGGTGACAATGGGTACTAGGAGGATTAAGGCGGCGCGGCCGTAGAGGCCCCGCGGAAGAAGACGTTTTATTGGAAGACCAGCCATATTAACTAAAGAGTAAGCGCCTGAGGGGGCGAGGGAAAGACTTATGGAAGACCAGGTATCATTTGATCCTGTGGTGGGTAAGGCCGAAAAACTAGCGCCAGGCATTAGACGTGTCCTGGCGCCAAACCCGTCACCAATGACATATCGCGGGACCAACACCTATTTGATCGGCACGCGCGATATTGCAGTAATCGACCCTGGCCCTCCTGACGAGGCCCATTTGAAAGCGATTTTGGAAGCTTTGGAGGGCCATCAGCGGATCAGCCATATCTTTGTAACACATAGCCATATCGACCATTCGCCACTGGGAATGGTTCTCGCGCAGTTCACTGGCGCGCGCGTGCATGCCTTCGGATCGAGCCGAGCCGGGCGCGCAGACATCATGTCAAGCTTCGGCAAACTTGGCGGCGGTGAAGGCATTGATGAGACCTTTTTGCCGGATATCGAGATGAAGCACCTCGATTGTGTCGAAGGATCTGATTGGAGATTGCGGGCCCTGCATACGCCCGGTCATTTGGGAAATCACCTGTGTTTTGAACTGGACTGGGAGGCGGATTTCTCCGGCCACGTTTTTACAGGCGATCTTGTCATGGGCTGGGCCACCTCCATTGTCTCCCCGCCAGATGGCCATCTTACTGATTTCATGAGCTCTTTGCGCGTTTTGCAAGAGCGCGATGGTCACAGCACTTATCACCCAGGGCATGGGGCGCAGATTGATGACCCTTTGGGGCGGGTTTCGGACCTGGCGCAGCACAGGCTGAACCGAGAGGCACAGATACTACACGCGCTTTCCACGCGCGAAGGCAGCGCCGCCGATATTGCGGCACGGATTTATGTCGACGTGGACCCCAATCTCCTCCCGGCAGCGGCACGAAATGTACTCGCGCATCTCATTGACCTGAGCTCCCGCAATAAGGTGATTTCCGACGGGCCATTGCGCGAAGACGCAGTTTTTACATTGAGCTAGGTTTTTAGCGATTTACGCACTTGCCGAGCCAAAACTCCCTTGCTATATCGCGCAAACCGTTCCGGCGTAGCTCAGCGGTAGAGCAGTTGACTGTTAATCAATTGGTCGTAG
>JAPORH010000108.1 GCA_026710325.1 Litoreibacter sp.
CAAGTGGACCAAATTCCGCGACACCGTGACCGACAACTTCCGCGTCATCTCAACCAAAAAATACACCTTGATCTGAGCAGAATCCAAGGTCAATTGGGTCGCAAGAGTATAACAGCAGAATTTGGCGAAAATGCGCAGGTTTCGGGTCAGTTTTGCCCAAGTTCCGCGTCGAGATAGGCCTCGAACGCGTCAAAATTCAGCGCTTCCAGCTGGCCAAAACTCTCGATCCAGACGATGGCGTCACGCATGGCTTCCGGCTCCAGCTTGCACCACTTCACCCGTCCGCGCTTTTCCTGGCTGATCAACCCCGCGCGGGTCAGGATCATAAGATGTTTGGAAATCGCAGCGAGCGACATCTCAAACGGCTCTGCCACATCCGTGACCGCCATGTCATCTTCCAAAAGCATGGTCAGGATCTGACGACGGGTGCCGTCAGACAAGGCCGCAAACACCATGTCGATCTTGTCGCTCATGGTGTTGGTGATAGCGGCAAGAGGGGTCAGAGGTCCACCCGCATCTCCGAGGGTAGCTTCAACCGTAGCCGCTCTAGGTCGCGCGGTGGCACGCCAATATCGCGTGCAAGCCGGTCCGAGACCGTGCGCGGCAAGGGTGCAGGGCGCGGCTCAAAAAATATGAGCTTTTGGAACCAAAGGCGTAAGGACGGGACAAAGGAGGGGTGGTCGCGCAAAGGCGCGTCTTGCGAGATCATAGCCATGGGGCACCTGTTTTGTTTGGGGTCTGACGTTGATATGTCACGCCTGGGCCGCCCACACAAAAGCAATTGCTTGACAGTGCTTGTGAGAAAAACTCACATATCCCCATGCCCCGCCAATTGCCCCCGCTCAACGCCCTGCGCGCTTTTGAAGCCGCTGGCCGCCACGAAAGCTTCTCCCGCGCCGCCGAGGAACTCGGTGTAAGCCACTCCGCAATTTCCAAACATGTGCGCGGGTTGGAAGACCGGCTAGGCGCGCAGCTGTTTCGCGACGCGGCGCGCGGCGTGGTGTTGAGCCCGCAAGGGCGCGCCTATCTGGACGTGCTCACACCTGCCTTTGACGCTATTGCCGAGGCGACGGAGGAATTCAGCGACCGGCCCGCCGGAACTGTCACCGTCAATTCGGAGACGGTGTTCGCCTATAAATGGCTCGTGCAAAAGCTTAAGGGCTTCCATCAGGCCCATCCAGGGATCACGGTGGAACTCGACGCGACTGAAACGCTGATTGATATCCAGCGCTACGAGGCCGATATCGCCATTCGCTTCTTCCGCCAGACCACGCCTGATGGGAACGCCGTGCTGGTCAGCGACGCTCCAATCGCCCCCTATGCAGCCCCCTCAATTGCCGCGCAGATCGGGGACGCGCCAGAGACGTTGTTCGATTTTCCCATGTTGCGCGACCGCGGCGGCGACCCGTGGGGGCTGTGGTTCACCTCGCTCGGCCGGGCCGACCTGGCCGCGCGCATGCCGCATACCCGACGGATGCGCGCGATCCTCGCCGTGGAGACGGTGATAGCGGAGCAGGGGGTGCTGCTATCCTCGCTCGACAATATCGAGTTGGATGTCGAGGCGGGACGGCTAGTACGCGTCTTCAACCACGCGGTGCAGCACGGCGCCTACTATATGCTGTTCGGCGAAGGCGTGCTCCGCCGCAAACCGGTGCGCCTCTTTCGCGATTGGCTGCTCTTGGAGACGAAGAAGTTTCGGAGTGCCGCCGCAGTCAGTTGAAACTATTTGGTACTCAAATTTGCAATTGTCGCTGCTTTGATTTTATGCCGGTTTAATATGTGAACGAGTTCTATGGTCGTGTACTGTGCTATCCAAACAGCGTCATTTATCGAAGGTTATGCCTGTGCAGAATGATTGGCGAAAATCAATCGATATCACCTTTCCAGTTTATCGCTACCACCCGCCTAAAAAGCTAGGGAGTAGGGTGTCATGTCGCTCTTTTATCTCTTTGGACAGCCCGCGGACCTACCATGGCTCGGTAGGACACAAAGCTGGGACGCAACATGGGGGAACTGGTTTAAGTCGAGATGCAGAGTTTCCGTTTAAAAACGATATTTTGCCTGGAGGGGTGCTAGACTCCAAGGGGCTGCACATACCTATTCTTGATATTGACGCACCTGAAACGCAATTTCGTCCTTTGGTGCTTTTCGCTTTGGAATTGGTTCCAAATATTTGGACCTATCGCTATCGAATGAGTTTTGGGGAGCCAGAGCAGCTTGACCTCGCTGAGTTCAAAAAGAGGATCATTTCGCTGAGCAAGAAAGAGAAAAACATGCCGTTTAAGCGCTATAAGCAAGTCGAAGCTGCTGATAGCTTTTATGGTGTGATGGAAGCTGAGTTTGAGCCGGATCTAATGGCGGCCAGTCACAAAACTGTTTCTGTCAAAAACTGGATAGGTAGATAGTGTTAGGAACCTCGGCCATTCGACACCTGCTCAATCCATTATCCGGGACCCTCAATGCGGGATGCCCTAGCCACCAATCGCGACTGTGCAGAATGTTCACGGCAACACTCTAATGCTCGCAAGCACGCAGCAATTCCTAGCAGGCGAAGCTAAAAATCAACCGAATGGTTGAATAAAGCAATTTGCGCAGACTGGCCGCATTGGCCCGTATTGTCGCAGCTCCTGATTAGGAAAGTATATATTTTTCAGTGATTTGCCTGCCTCTCGTTCGAATTGACTCTCCGCGCCGCCGACCCTATCACACTCCAGAGCAACCGCGCGTGGACCACGGGGGTTTTTCATGTCGACCGAACCGGACAAAGAGGGCCTGCAAGCGCTCAACGACCGGCTCGATGCGCTGAAGAAAAGCCAGGGGCCCAAGGCGCGCGCGGATGAGCATTATTCGGCGGCCAATCAGGGCTGGCGGATGGTGACGGAGCTGGTGGCCGGGTTGGGCATCGGGTTCGCGATTGGATACGGGTTGGATTACGCCTTCGGGACCCTGCCCATATTCATGGTGATATTTACGCTGCTGGGCTTTGCCGCGGGCATCAACGTGATGATGCGCACCGCGAAAGAGTTCGGCGAAGGACAAGCCGCCGAGGCGGCGCGCAACGAGAAGGACGACTGACGTGGCAGAATCAAAAGACGGTGGTCTCGTATTCAAGCCGATGCAGCAGTTTGAGGTCACGCCGCTCTTCGGCGACGGCCCGGTCGGCATGTTCACGATCACCAACTCCACCATGTGGATGGCGCTTGCGATCATCGCGGTCGTGGTCTTGATGGTTCTGGGCACGCGCTCCCGCGCGATCATCCCGTCGCGCAGCCAGTCCATCGCGGAGTTGGTTTACGGTTTTGTCTACCAGATGGTCGAGGACATCACCGGCAAGGATGGGGTGAAGTATTTTCCATACATCATGACGCTGTTCCTGTTCATTCTGTTCTCGAACTATCTGGGTCTTCTGCCTAAAGCCTTCACACCGACCTCGCACATTGCTGTCACGGCCGTTCTGGCTGTTGCGGTCTTCGTGGCGGTCACTGTTATTGGCTTTGTTAAGAATGGCGCGGGCTTCTTGAGCCTCTTCTGGGTCTCCTCGGCCCCACTGGCGTTGCGACCGATCCTCGCTGTGATCGAGGTTATCAGTTATTTCGTGCGCCCCGTCAGCCACTCTATTCGTTTGGCGGGCAATATGATGGCCGGCCACGCTGTTATCAAAGTTTTCGCGGCCTTTGCTGCGGTGGTGGCGATTTCGCCGCTGTCGATCCTGGCAATCACCGCAATGTACGGTCTGGAAATGCTCGTGGCGGGCATTCAGGCCTACGTCTTCACCATTCTGACCTGCGTGTATCTGAAAGATGCGCTGCATCCGCACCACTAAGGTCACGAACACTTATCACCGAAATTCCATCGTAAGGAGAAAGAACATGGAAGGCGATATCGCACAAATGGGTCAATTCATCGGCGCAGGCCTGGCTTCTGTTGGCATGGGTGGCGCAGCCATCGGTGTGGGCAACGTGGCCGGTAATTTCCTGGCCGGCGCTTTGCGCAACCCATCCGCTGCTGCTGGCCAAACGGCCACGCTCTTCATCGGCATCGCATTCGCAGAAGCACTGGGGATCTTTTCGTTCCTCGTTGCGCTGCTGCTGATGTTCGCAGTCTAAGACACTTCAAACGATCCTTACGCTTGGGCGGGGTTTCGCGATCCCGCCCTGAGTAACCCGGTTCTTTGGAGGCCGTTATGGCAGACACACCCACAGAAGGCGCAGCATCCTCCGGCGGTATGCCGCAGCTCGACTTCTCCACATTCCCGAACCAGATTTTCTGGCTCGTGGTCACGCTGGTCGTGATCTACTTCATCCTGTCGCGCGTCGCGCTGCCCCGCATCGGTGCGGTTTTGGCAGAGCGCTCGGGCACGATCACCAATGACATTGCCGCCGCCGAGGACCTGAAGCAAAAGGCTGTCGAGGCGGAAGAAGCTTACAATAAGGCGCTGGCCGACGCGCGTGCGGAAGCAAACCGCATCGTCGACGAGACCAAGGCGCAGATCAAATCCGAGCTCGACACGGCCATTGCCGAAGCCGACGCCGAGATCGCAGCGCGCTCCGCTGAGAGCGAGAAGGCCATCGCCGCTATCCGCGACAGCGCCAAGGACGACGCTGCAACCGTCGCCAAGGATATCGCGAAAGACATCGTGGCCGCCGTGGCACCCGGCAAAATCGACGCCAAGTCGATCACCGCCGCCGTGACCGCCAAGGTGAAAGGGTAAGTTATGAAAAACCGTATCATTGCCCTTGCCGTCCTGACCCCCGCCCCGGCCTTTGCCGCCGGGTGGGAACTGTCTCTGACCAACACCGACTTCGTGGTGTTGCTGGGCTTCCTCGTGTTCCTTGGGATCCTTTTCTATTTCAAGGTCCCCGGTATGCTGGGTGGCATGCTCGACAAGCGCGCCGAGACGATCAAGTCAGAGCTGGATGAGGCCAAAGCCCTGCGCGAAGAGGCGCAGACGATCCTGGCCTCCTATGAGCGCAAGCAAAAGGAAGTGGCCGAACAGTCCGAGCGGATTATCGAGAACGCCAAGAAAGAGGCCGAGGCCGCCGCGGCGCAAGCCAAAGACGACCTGAAGCTCTCGATCGAGCGCCGCCTGGCCGCCGCTGAAGAGCAGATCGCCTCCGCCGAGGCTGACGCTGTTAAGCAAGTCCGCGATAGCGCGATTTCCATCGCCATTGCCGCTGCTGCTGACGTTGTGAGCTCCAAAACCGCTGCCGCCGATCACAACAGCCTGATCGATGATGCGATTGAGCAGGTCAAAACCAAGCTCCACTGAGCGCGGACGTAACCTCATTGAAAAAGCCCCGTGGTCTGCCGACCCCGGGGCTTTTGCTTTTCTCGAAGGGTGCTTTTTGCCAAGGTGAGCTCGAGGGGGTGAATTTAGGCTAGACCGGGTGCGTCACGCAGTAGCTTTTCAAGTTGCAGGCGACCTTCGAAATCAGATGGTTGAAGCTCTTTGCGACCGCGCCACTGATATGTCCGCGCCCATTTTTTGCGATAGAGCTTCAAGCTTTCGAGTACGTCATCCGATGCATCGGTACTTGCATTTGGGTCATCATCAAATCCGGGTTCCCATAGGCAACACGGGCAAATCGTCGTTCCAATTATCCCGGAAGTATAGCTGTAAACTGGGACCTTTGCATAGCCTGGAAACCCACAGCACGGACAAAGAAATTCGCCGTCTAGGTTCGTGATGTTGAGTGCTCGGAAATCCATCGTGACTGGTCCCAGTGTTTTGGCTGATGATCCAAGTCGAACGACTGTCACAACTGCCTTGCTTCCATAAGGTTCTGTAGAACTTAGGTTGCCAAACCAGCCCACGGTCTGGTGCTGACCCGGCTTAACGCCCCTTCGCCAAACTCTCCGCCAGCCGCATCAAGGTGATGGCCTCCGCGCGGTAGCCAAACGGGTCTGCGCCTTTGCTGATATTGGCCAAGCGAATAGCATCGGCGTAGCTCCAATCACCAAGATAGTCGGACCCGCGCAAAAGCTGGCCGAACCCTGCGATGGCGGTAGCGAAACCTGCCTCGGCGTCCGCACCTTCAGACCCTGTGATCGGCTGCTCAATCAACTGGCTCACATCCTCCCCCGGCGCTTTATAGCGCAGGCGTAGGAAACCCAACTCATCGCTGCCTGAAACCTCCGCTGCCGTTCCGTAGCGCAAAGCGTCATTCAGCACAGCGGGGGAGCCCACGGGCGCGACCTCATAAAGCGCAGTAACCTGCAAGCCGGCCCCGATATCGCCCGCATCGATTTTGTCATTGTTGAAATCCTCCCGCTTAAGCGCCCGGGTTTCATATCCAATCAGCCGGTATTCGGCGATCTGGGCGGGGTTCCACTCGACCTGCACTTTCACGTCGCCCGCAATGGGGAACAAGGCGCCCGTCAGCTGATCCACCAGCACTTTGTGTGCCTCCGCCAGCGTGTCGATATAGGCGGCCTGGCCGTTGCCGTTCTGCGCCAGCGTCTGCATCAGCGCGTCATTCAGATTGCCGCGCCCGAAGCCCAGCACGGAGAGGTAGGTGCCGCTGTCGCGCTTGGCCTCAATCAGCGTTTTCATCTCATCATCCGAGCTTAGCCCGACGTTGAAATCGCCATCCGTTGCCAGAAGCACGCGGGAGATATCGCCATCTTCCGTCATCTCTTCTGCCAATGCGTAAGCCTGCTCCAATCCCGCCGCCCCGGCGGTCGAGCCGCCCGCAGTCAGGTTTGTGAGAGCGGCCTCAATCGCACGACGATCACCTGCGGCCGTTGGTTCCAACGCAACCCCAGCAGAGCCTGCATAGGTCACAATCGCGACCTGATCTTCGTCGCGCAGCTCGCCCAGCATTAGCCGGAAGGACTGGATCAAGAGCGGCAGCTTGTCCGCCGATTGCATTGATCCGGAAGTGTCGATCAGGAAGACCAGGTTCAGCGGCGGGCGGTCCGCGACCTCCGGCAATGCGCCTTGCAGCCCGATTTGTACCAGCTTTGTGCCGGCATTCCAAGGCGTCTCGCTGACCGAAACCTGCGTGGCAAAGGGCGCTTCGCCCTCGGGGGCGGCGTAGTCATAGGGGAAGTAGTTGATCATCTCCTCCACCCGCACGGCCTCTGGCGCGGGCAATGCGCCGTTTTGCAATGACCGGCGCACCCAGGCGTAGCTGGCCGTGTCCACATCGGTGGAGAAGGTGGAGACCGGGTCCTCGGCTGTGATCTTCAGCGGGTTGGGGTCCTCATTGACGAAGCGGTCGCGGCTTTCCTCTTCTATGACGAAAGGCTCCGTTGGCATTGGCAAAATCTGGGCCTGGTCAGAGGCAAAAGAGGTCACCGCGCCTAGCTCCGCACTTTTCGCGCGCGATTGCACGGCAGGCGCGGGTGCGCTTTCAAGGATCAGGGGCTCTGCCAAAACCGCGACCTCGTCGGCGCTGGTGCCAACTGGGCCTGTCAGAGCATTCGGGTCATATTGGTAAAGCGCAACGCCGACACCGACGATGACCAAGGAGGAGGTCGCCAGCATCGCGGGTCTAAGGGAGTTATTCGCAAACATGTTCAAAAGTCCTTCCAAAACGCCCCGCCGTTCGGGGGCTGTTTCAGTGGGACGCGCGGGGGGCGGGCTTTCTTGGAACGCGGCGAAACTTTCTTCAGCGGCGCGCAAAGCGGCTTCTTTCCGCGCTGTATCGGGCGCGGGTGCGTCTTGCAGCAGGCGGCGCAGCTTGTTCAGCTCTTCATCACTCATAGTCTGGCCTCCTTCTCGGCCATTTCGCGCAGGTGTTTTTTGACCTCTGACATGCGCCAGGCGACAGTTCCTTCCGACACGCCCAGCACGTCTGCGGCCTGGGCTTGCGTCAGATCCTCGCCCAACGTCAGCGCCACGGTGTCGCGCAGCTCAGGTGGCAGTGCAGACATGGCGGTTTGCAGCCAGTCATAACTTTCGCGCGCTTCCTGTGCTTCAGCTTCAAGGCGTTTGAAATCTTCGCCCCAGCCATCGCGCGCGCGGGCGCGGCGCTGCGCCTTGCGGGCCCGGTCGGTCGCGGCGTTCATCACCACGCGGTAGAGCCATGTGGTGAAACGCGCCTCAGCGCGAAAGCCGCCCAGCTTGGCGGGCAGGGCGGTGAGAATATCATGCGCCAAATCCTCGGCGTCAGGTTGGGAGCCTGTCAGCCGCCAAGCCATCCGGTGGACCCGGTCGTAATGCCGCTGGATCAGGGTGGAGAACGCCTCCCCATCCCCGTTTGCGGCGGCCAATGCCAAGGCCTCGTCGCTGGTTGTCATACGCATAGTGATGGTGTGACGCGCGGGGCGGGTCAATCCTTGGAAATTTTTTGGAAAAAATTTGCCACCGCCCTGTGCAAACCGTCGGGTGAAACAGATCTACCCGCCAAACCGCTCCCGCCACGTTGGCAGCACATCCCCGTCAGCGGCTCGTGCCTCATACACCCCGCGTGCAATCGCGCGGGCCAGACAAATCGCGGCGGCATGACCCAGTAAAAGCGGGTCGCGCAGAGGGTCTTTTATACCGCGCGCACCAGTGGCTACCCCAAAAACCAAATCTCCATCCATCGGCGTGTGGCTCGGCCAAAGGGCGCGGGCCATCCCGTCCTGCGCGGCCGTCGCAAGCCGCGTGCACCCGGCCTTGTCCAATGCGGCATCGGTGGCCACAATCGCTATCGTCGTTGCCCCGCCCAGTTTGGTCGGCGGCACAGCGCCGGTTGTGTAGGTGATCTTGGGACCGAGCCCGCCAAATTCGCCTTCCATCTCGCAAGGCGCGGCGTGGAAATGCGCGCTGTCCTCGACTGTGGCCGAACCGAGCGCGTTGACCGCAACCAGCGCCCCGACCGTGTGGCCCGAGGGCAAGATAAGTGAGGCGGACCCCAACCCGCCTTTCAAATTCGCCGTTGTGGCTCCGGTGCCGGCACCAACCGAGCCCAAATCAAACGTATTCCCGCGTGCCTCAAACGCGGCGCGGCCCAAAGCGGGGTAGGGGTTCTCCTCCCAGCCCTGATCGCCGCCAGCCGCTAGGTCAAATATGATCGCCGCAGGCACAATCGGCACAATATGCGGCCCGACGGCAAAGCCCACGCCAGCAGAACGCAGCGCGGAGGACACCCCATCCGCCGCCGCCAGCCCGTAAGCCGACCCGCCCGAGAGCACCAGCGCGTTGACCTCCTGCACCGTCTTGTCTGGGGCCAGCAGGTCACTCTCCCGCGTGCCGGGGGCGCCACCCATGACGTTGATCCCGGCCGTAAAAGGCGCCTCGGCGGTCAGTACGGTCACACCAGATTTCAGCTGCGCGTCGGCGGCGTTGCCGACCAGTAACCCGCTCACATCGGTGATTGCATTTCTCTGGCCCGGCACCATCATGATCATTCTCCTTCGTTCAGCACCAATGTCGCAAAACTGACATTGAAGTGTAACAGCAACGCCACCTGAATTATGCACTCTCCTCAGTGTTACTTTTCGCGAGTGGGGGCGTAACGCGTGATTGGGGTGGCCTTTGGCCGCCCCTTTTCTTTTGCGCCTTTTTCTTATGGCTTGCACGCAATCAACATGGCAAACTCTTCAAAATACCGCATTCATACCTATGTAATGGGTAATAACATTCATATGAGGGACGAAGATATATGGCCGATTTTGACGCTCAGGTCCGCGAAAGCCAGGCGCAGGTTGAGGAGGCGCAAGCCAAGATTTCAGAGCTGACCAGCCGCATTCAAACCGCGCGCGCCAAGCTGGATTCAGGCGATGACATCTCCATCGACATCGAAAACGCCTCGCTCGAAGATGTGCACGCCCATACCGAGCTGATGAATGCCAATATCGCCGAGCTGATTATGGGGCTCGACGATGTCACCTCCGGTTTTTCCAAGGATTTTGACGCGATGCGCGACAAGACCGGTTGGGAGAGCTTCGTGGGCATCTTCTCCAAAGGCAAATCTGACAGCCTGCGGCAGGAACGCATCCGCACCGCTTCCATCGACGACAAGCTGCAGGACCTTATCGGCAAATCCGACCAGATCGTGGCGCTTTTGCAAGGCCAGCTCTCGGTGTTGGAGGAGCAGAAGCTGAAGGTGGAGGGTAACCTGACCGGCACGCTGGATGAGCGCGAATTCGTGGTCTCCGAGCTGGAAGGCCTGCGCGCCGACATCCTCGCCATGGACCCAAAGATCATCGAGATGGAGAATAAAATCTCCGTCGAGCAAGACGCCGCCGCCCGCACCAAGCTGGAGACGGAACTGGCCGACCTAAACACCCGCTACAACGAGATGGTCCAGCAGGAGCAAGTTAAGCTCGCGAAATCCCAAACGCTGGAACGCTATATCGAGAAGGGCAAAACCTGGATCGACTCCCTGCAAAACCAGGCCGCAACCCAGATGGTGCTGATCAACAAGCTGGAGACTGACACCAAGCAACGCGTCGTGCTTTACGATGCGCTGACCAAATCGTTGAAAACCGCCCAGCAGCAGGATGTCGCCCACCAGATCAACGAAATCGGTGTAAAGACGGATCAGGAGGCGCAGGCCGCCATGGCCGGCATCGGCTCCGCCACCAACACCCGCATGGCCGAGATGATGGAAGCCCATGAAGACCAGATGGTCTTTGCGCGCAAAGTCTTGGAGCAGAAAGCCAAAGCCGACGAACGTTTTGCGCGGCGCTTTGAGAAGATCGTCGAGAAGCACGATAAGAACCTGTATGGGGCTTGAGCGCGTCTTGGAAACGCTCCAGTGGAGCGTTTCAGCGCGAAAGGGGCGGAGCCCATGGAGGTCCTGTGAGCCGGAAAGATCATATTAAGATATGCGTTGTGCTTTTTAGCCTCGGCACGATAACGGCAGCGCTATTCGTTGCTGTGACCGGAGCCTCAACCAACTGGCTAGTCATACCGGGATATGGGCTTCTGATAATGACGCTACCTTATGGGTTTTGGGTTGCGGACAAACAATTTAAGATTTTGGTGAAAACAATGTGGCCGGTGTGGAGTTCTATTTTCCCTTGGATGGAAGCGACTAGAAAGCACAACCGTAGATGACTGACAGCAACCTCACTTTCTTCGAGCAGAGGGCAGCCCCTGACCGCGGGCGTCGGGCGGAAAGCCCCCGCCCAGGGGGGCGGTCGGGGGCTGCCCGGCGGTTCCCACCGGGCGGGTTAGATTGCTCTGAGCGCATCTCAGTCTCGATCCTTGCGCGAAACAAATCGCTAAGTGCAGTTCCAAGACTAAAGAAGAGGCGACCCTGATGATCACGCGCCTCCATCATCCGATAAAATACGGTCTTACGTTTATCGCGATAGGTTGTGCTTTCCCTTTGATAGCAATGCTGCATGGAAAGACAGAATATCAAATCGTGGATCAGGTCGCACCGGTCGGACTTTTATGCTTTTACCTTGTTTCATTTATTCTTTGGGCGTGCGGAGCTTATTTCTTATTGGGCGGCATAATTTTTTACCTCCGCGGGCGTGAGCCGAAAAACACGATATGACTGACGACCTCAACCTCACCATCGACCACCAAGGCCTAACGGATGACCTCGCCGCGCGGCGCTATTTCGCGAAGTTCGAGCGGATCACCGGGCATCTGACCCGTGTGGCAGCCGAGATGGAGGTGGAGCGGACCTTTGACAAACGCGACCTCTCGATCATCAGCGCCTATGTCCAGCAGATCGCCTACACGTTCCGCGCGCTCAGCCACAAATACTTGCTTACAGGCCGCGATACGGGCACGTTTTTCGGCTCGCTCACCATCGATAAGAATGAATCCGGTTTCCCCGTCTTTGGCGAGATCATGAAAATGGCCAATGACGCGCAGCAAGCCGCCAAGCATCTGGCAGGGATGCGGACAGGGCCCGAGCTGAAAGACGAGATGATCCGCCAGATCGTGGGCGACCTGACGATCCCGACAAAGTTGCAATATGCCATGGCGCAGCGGCTCTACTATGAGCAGCTGGAGCGGGGGGAGCTCTTTTGGGCCACCAACGACCCGCAAGCCATCTGGGCAGGAAATGACGGCGAGCGCCGCCGCTACCTGTTGCATTGGGCGATCTATGACAGCCAGCAAAACATCCCCACCATCTACCTGATGGAGGTGGAGGATACCGGTGACGTCTCGCTCCCCAAGGACGCACGCCGTTGGCCCTCGGTGCAGGCGCATCTTACCGCGCAAGGGTCCTCCGGTCTGAAACTCTTGACCATCGCGCAAGGGTTCGACCGCGATTTCGATGACATCCACCCCAAACGCCTGCGCCGCATCCATGTGGGCCCGATGTATTCCCACGCCTTTACTCTGCAATCTGGCCCCATCCGCGATGTGCTGGCCGAAGCCCAAGGCGCGCCCGGCGAAGATTGGACGCTGGCCTGGACTCTGGAAACCCTCAGCTCCGAGCGCGTGGAATATGAGAAAAAAGGCTGGTTCGGCTCGGTCGAGCGCGAAATCTTCAAGCTCGACCCGTTTGCAGGCCGCGGCGCAGAAACCGGCGCCACCAGCACCGAACGCGCCATGATCATGCCGCAAAAACCCTATCAAGTGCTGGCCGAGAAGAACCCCGCAGGTTTTGCGAGCATTCGGAAATTCGTGGTCAGCCCGTCCGGGCGGGTCGTCGCAGCAAGGTGAGCTGTGTGAGACTAGTTTTGGCGCTGTGTCTTGTTGCTGGCTGTTACCGTGACGACTTTGAAAGTTTCCGCGATGCAATCTGGGAAGACCATGGGATCAACTCTCCTACTACGGAGCTTGCTGCTTCTCTAGAAGAAGGTGGATTTGAGAAAATGAAACCGGACGGTCACGTTGACCAGCGAGGAGAGTGCTACGGCAAATCAAAAGCGCTGCCTCTTGATGCCGAACGCAGATATGTCTGTTTTGAAAGCAACGATCTTGGCAAGACGACGTATCTCCAGGTTTTTAGACTGTTTGATAGATCGATAGAAAGTGAGACGGAATGAGCCAATCCGCAGATGCTATGGAGCTGAAGGAAGACGAGATCAAAGCGCATTACGTGCCCGCGGCGGAGATGCTGATGCAGCTCGACCATACGCCTCGGCTGGCGCAGGCGCGGGTGTCGCTGGAGGCGCCGGAGAAATCGCCCGATGTCGCAGCGACCCGCCGCCGGTTCCGCTCAACCACGCCGGGTTTGCTGACGCGCTCCACCGCGCCGTCCTCTGGCGTGCGGCTCTTGGATCGGATCGCGGAAAGCGATGATGACGACCCGCTGACCTCACCCGCGCAGGCTGCCGTCGCCCACGCATTGCGCCGCGCGCTCTCCATCGCGCTGGCCTTAGGGGAGGCCTATGCGGAGCAGACCCCGCTCAAAGAGCTGAAAAAACTGAACCTGGAAGGCAGGCTCCCCTCCGCCCGCTCCAACGAATTCTCCGACTTATTGGCGGCCGAGGCGCTGGCAGCCCTATACGCCTTCGGCAACGCCGCCTCCTTTCTGCTGTCCAGCCATTCCGGCGAGGCCACCGTCGATATCGGCTCCGTTGATGAGGTGCTGACCGACAATGCGCCGCTCGCCTTGCATGGCGCGATTTGGGAACTGGACCAGAAGCTTGGCCAATTCGCCAACGA
Organism: Litoreibacter sp.; assembly: GCA_026710325.1. Classification (GTDB taxonomy): domain Bacteria; phylum Pseudomonadota; class Alphaproteobacteria; order Rhodobacterales; family Rhodobacteraceae; genus Litoreibacter. Next base: position 13,517 of record JAPORH010000108.1, read on the forward strand.
TGAGGACACGCTCATCGCCACCATGATGGCCTATGCGGAGCAGCTGATGGAAAAGGTGCAGCTGCGCGCCAGCACCGCGCCGCAGTTGGAGACATTCAGTCAGCGCTCCTACCGGGTCGAGGCGGATGATCTGACGCTGAACGGCTTCACCCCGGCCCGCGCCGCCAAGGGCTCCAAGCTGACCATGACCTTCAAGAAGCCCAATGAGGTCGTCGGCAACCACATCGCCAAATACCAGGCCATGAAGCTCGCCAAGATGCTGATGGCCTATGATTTCGACCGCAAGCTCAACCCCTTTGCCGAGCTCGGCGGCTTCATCTTCACTTTCATGGGTGACGGTGCGCCGGGCACGGGGAAAACCACGCTGATCCAAATGATGGCGGGGATGATTTCCGGCTACTGCGAAACGGCGGGCTATGCCTTCCGCTACCAGAACCTCAGCACCGACAATATCGACAGCTATCAGGGCAAATCCGGCCAGAACGCCAAGGCCTTCATTAACAACGTGATCGACCCCAATGTGATCGGCTTCGGCACGATTGATGATATCGACCAGCTAGCAGGTAAGCGTGGCGACCGGCAGTCTTCAGCAGGCCAGTTGGAAATTACCGCCGTTTTGATGGAAAGCTTCGCCGGTGCCAACACCGTGGTGCGCGGCAATTGCACCTTCGGGATGTTCTCCAACTACCCCGAAAATGTTGACGATGCGCTGCGCCAACGCGCGGGCGCGCGGTTCCTCGTCGACGGCCCCCAAACCCGCGATGACTATGTCGACATCCTCAACCTGCTGATGGGCAAGAACCACAACATTCCTTTGGGCGATTTCGAGCCCTTCGCCGCGCAAGAGATCAAGAAAGCCGTCGCCGCCAGCTTCGAGAGCCATTCCAAACCGCATGAGGAGGGGCTTTTGAAAGTCTTCGACCGCGTCTCCTCTGAAATCGGGGAGCTCAACACGATCAACAAGCTCGGCACCTACCTCAAAGGCATCCAGGAGGCCGACCACCGCTTCACCGGCCGCGCCATCAAAAACATCACCGACGCCGTCAAAGTCCGCGCCATGGATTTCGAGTTGCCGGATGAATGGATGGAGAAACCCGACCTGTTCCTCTTCAAATCCTATGACGAGAAAAAAGGCATGATCGAGGAGCTCCGCCAGCCCATCACCGTCGCGATGGTCATCCAGGAAATCAACCGCTACGCCGACAGCGAATTCCGCTACGCCGATAAGAGCGATGAGGTGGCGATCTCGAATATGGTGCGGGAGTTTGGGCTGAGCGAGGAGGCGAAGAAGCGGTATCTCGCCACAAAAGAATAGTCCGGGAAACCTTGGCTACTAAGCACAACGCCAGACCGCGGGATGGCGATCCGACACTTATGCGACAGTGCTTTATGGCAGCAAGGTCATCTTCCGAACATTCCGCGCGCCCAGCCTCACCTTATCGCCAGCCCATGGGGCGGTCTGGCGATGCCCGGGGCCTGACGGCCTGTTAACCGGGCGAGCCGCTTCGAAAGGCGGTTTCGCGGACGAAGCGGACACTACTCATCTAGGCAGCAACGTCCGCTTTGGGCAGGCGAGCCCAGATCAGCCCCGCCGCAAGTACGAGTATCACAGCGAGGGTTGTCATGACGGACTTGGCGATTGTCGCTGTGCTGGCGGCGTAGACCAACGATCCCGATACATCTGGCCAACCGTAGATCATCGCCACGATCCCTAGGTTCTCGACATAATCGAACAGCGCACTGCCGACCGCGAGGGCAACGCCAAGACGGACAAATATACTATTGGGCATGTGTCGCCCAAACCAGCAGACGGTGCTGCTCAGTGTGAGCGCGAGCAAGGCCGGATAGAGCGTATCCAGAGGAATCTGGCGGCTGAGATAATACGCGCGCCCTTCTGCACCTAAGGATTCAAGAAGAGTCGCGGCGTCTTCGGGACGATAGCCGAGCGGACGCATGTCGAATGGGACCTGCCCTGAGACAGCTTCGATGTGGGCAAGCGTGACGCTGATCATCAGCGCGTAGATGACTGCAGCAATCAACCCGCAGCCAACGGCGGCAAATCCGGTATACCTTGAAAGATGTGTGTGAATCATTTTGGGACCTCCTTGATTTGTGCCAAGTTGCCCTTGGTTGAGACCCCACGCATTATCATTTGATAAGGCATACCAAGATGGAACTACGGAGTTTTCTCGCACAGTCACCTAACCTGTCTGACATGAGTGTGGCAGACGGTTTTGCGTCTCATTGGAGAGCCAAGCGTTTGAACAAGGGCGCGCGCCTTGCCCACCAAGAACACCCTGA
>JAPORH010000199.1 GCA_026710325.1 Litoreibacter sp.
GTGGCCAAGGTGAGGATTGAGGCACCGGTAAAGGGCGAAAGCCACCGGAAAACAGCAACTCCCCGCACCTACAGCAGGGCGCGCCTCTCCCTGACTCTACTGTTGCGTGCGCCCGTACCGATCCAGCGCTGGCAGTCAAAGTGCGAGCGGTTGTTGGGATCGAAAGAGGTGGCAGGGGCGACCATCATGTTGCCCGCGTCCCAGATCTCCATCAGCATCTCAAGGTTGGGGTTCATCCCACGCATCGGATCGCCAAGATCGATGGCCGAGTTAATATCGTTAGACGGTGGCGGTATCGCGATGTCGGGGCGGTACTGGTAGTAGAACGGGTCGCCTACCAGCGGGAACAGGTGCAACCCGTCTGCGCCGCCGCGCATGAATACCTTGATAAAGGTTTTCTGCCCGGCTTCTTGCGCGAAGGAGAATTTAGGCGCCCCTGCCATACCGACCATGGAGGCGGCAGCAGTCAGGGATTTAAGAAAGTCTCTGCGATTTTGCATGTGTCTTCTCTAACCTCTTTGAAAACGGGTTCGTTATTGAATTTGGAAACTTGGAGCGACGACGATGAGGCCCATGGCTTTCTCAAGCGCGCGGGTTTCATCCTGGACGCGAGGCTCGAAAATTCCGTCATCCCCTTTCAGCACGGCGACGACATTTTCGAATTCGGCGAGGCTGAACTTATCAGCAGTGCCAAGTGCCAACAGATAGGCCGCGACTTCTTCAGCGGTCTCGAGCCCGGCATCAGCGATCTTGGCCATCGGGTCGATCCCGTAGTTTTGGCGGTTTTCGATGACATCGGTGACGCTGTTATAGGCGGCGACCATTGTGGCCGAGTTGAGCCAAGCGGCGGAAACCTCGGGCAGCCCTGTGGGCACCGGGAAACGGACGAAGTTGTGTCCAGCACGCTCATGCGCGTCGCGGAAGCGGTTCCAGAAATTGTCCGAGGTTGGATCATCGGGACGCGCACCGAAAGCGCGGATCACGGAGACCGAATATTCGAACGGGGTCTTGGCCTTGTTGCGCTGATACGCAGCTGTATTGATGTAGGCCGGGTTCAGCAAGATGGCGCGCAACATGGCCTCGACATCGCCATCGACGCCCCATGCCGCAATGCAGGATTGTACAAAACCCGCGGGCGCGTCATCGGCAACGAGCAACTGGACCAGCTTGCGGCAGGTGCGCGACTGCGTGTTGGGATGGTTGGCAAGTATACCTACGAGCTCTTCACCTTCCTGGACACCGGCGGCGCCCTCACGACCTGTGATTGTCGTTCCCAGGAACGGGATCAGCTTATCTTGCGGGTCATGCTCTTCGGGGTTGAACCTGAAATCGTACAGCGCAGCAACGCCATCCGCATTAGGATTGGTCCGCTCATATCCCCAACCGGAGAAGACGCGTGAGACCATGTCGACATCTACTGGCGTGTAGCCTGCTTCGACCCCAACCGTTGAGAGCTCGAGAATTTCGCGACCATAGTTTTCGTTGATCCCGTCATTCTCCCGGCGCTCGTTGAAGCGGTTCTGGTCATTGTCGAGATATTGCGACATCAGTGGGGAACGCGCGCTGTAGAGCAGCAGCTACCGGAAGGTTGTGAAAGCGTTTTCGCGGAAGAACCGACGGTCGTCGATATTCTGCGAATACATATTCGTGTCTTTAGTTACGGCGTGGAAGTGATTGGCCCAGAATTGGCCCATCACGACCTGCAATTGCTTTTCGCTGAACGCGGCATGGGCGAGCTCGTGATGCACAAGCTTGCGCAGGAGCGTGTTCCCGTTGGGCTCGTTTGGCGTAAGAATCGCGTTTGGATTCATGGCGTTAAACGCTGCATCATTGATTGCGGCCGGGTTGAGCTGCTCTTCGACATAGTTTTGGAAGCCGATGGCGCGGATGCGGGCATAAAGCTCAGGCGTAGCACCAAATGTCAGACGGCTGAGCGCTTGGCTGACGCCATCTTGCGCGGGCATGCCGGTGACTGTGTAAGTCACTGGCGTCGCTTCGACTTCGTCACTGGCCGAGGACGCGCCGGTCAGCGTAACCTGGACTGTATTTCCGCTGGCGAAGTCATCTGGGAAGAGCCGTACCGCAAACTGCCCGGTCATCGGACCGACATCGACAGTCGTTGTGCGGTTCGAGCCCGAGACCGAAACATTAACGATGTCGAACATCGAGTTGTTCATCACAGCGCCAAAGAGGGTCGAGCCCGAATTGGGCACCTGCGCATTTGCGTTGCCCGCGGATGTGAGCTGCACTGCTTGCGTGATCTCGACATTGGTCGGCGGGGACAAAGGTGAAGCCTGAACGGTTTCAGCCGTAGGGGTTGTGCCCGGGTCAACTGGCGTTGGCGTTGGAGCAGGCGCCGGTGCTACGACTGGCGTAACGGGCGTGCGGCCTGGCGCAGTTGGCGTGCCGCTGGAATTGGGAGTTCTGTTTCCGCTCGTTGAATTATTGACGGATGGTACTGCGGAGACACCACCGCCGGAGGCGGCAGGTGCGGCGGCAGGTGCTGCTGCACGTGGTGCGCCTGCGAGGGAGGCAAACCGGGTAGGTACAGCCGCAGCGCCGCCAGACGCGTCAGCAGCGGCGTTCGCAGCGGCAGGTCTCGGGCCACGCTTTGCGGCTTTGGATGATGAACCACCTAACTTAAAGCCGGCTTTGTCGCCGTTTCCGGCCAGACCGAAGGGCCGTTTGGCTCCACCTGCCTCTGTCTGCGCTGTCCGCGCGCGTTCAGCCGACGGCATGCGAGCAGTATTCTTTGTAGCCAGTTCCAATGCCTCGGACGGCGCTATGGAAACTGTCGCCTCTGCCAGACTACGGGGATCGGAACCGATGGCGCCAAAATTGATGGCAGCAAGGTCTGCCGATGACCCGTCTCGTGTCTCGAGGCGAATCGAGTGTTCGCCTGCGCTGAGCGCTTGGATTGCCTTGACGGTTCCTTCGCCTGTTCCTGTGCCAGTCGTATCAATGGCAAGCTCTTCGTCAATGTAGAGTTTGATGCCCGAGTTTGCTGGTGCTTCGAATCGATAAACACCCTTGGTCGGCACCGTCAGCTTACGAAATTCGCCATTTGGACTATCGGCATCAACGGGTGTCGCCGTGCTTTCGGCGCTGACCGACTGCATCGACTCCACCACGGCCATAAACTTATCGCCCGCGACAGGTGCATCATTTTGCTGCTGCGCAAAGGCTGCGCCGCATCCAACCACTAGCGCCAAGGTTGCCGCGCTTGTGGCCAATTCAAATCTTTTAAATTTCTGACTCATTTGAAGACTCTGCTCCTGCAAGACCAAATTTCTTGTGAATATGGATTGTGTCAGAATTGGGCGAAATTCAGGCGGTCACTTAGGCAAAATAGAGGCACTGTTAACCAAGCTCGTGGTCATTTCTTCTTTGGAGACCCAATGTTTCTTAATTCTCAACAAAAAAACAATTTGCCATAATTCAACCCATTAAAATCATTGCGAAAACAGGGGGAATCTCTTAGTTTTCTTGCCGGGGCAGACGTCGCGTTGCGGCGCATTTGAGCGGACAAACATGGCACGGGATGAGACCGTCGCACATACCGCGGGTGACAGCGCAGATTGGCTGACCCAAGCCGGGCTTTTGACGCCCGAACAGCTCTCCAAATCTGTGGATGTCGCGCGCGCCAACGGTCAATCTTTGCGGACCGTTTTAGACCGGCTTGGGCTGGTCTCCCAAAAGGCATGGGCGCAGGGTGTCGCGGCGGCACAGGGCCTCGAATATATCGACGGCGCTGATTTCCCCGCGGACCTTCCGGTCGATGCGCGGCTGTCTTTTGATTATCTAAAACGCAATGTCATGGTCGTCTTGTCTTTAGAGGATAACGAGCCGCTGATTGCGCTGGCCGATCCGACTGACCAGACCGTGCGCCAGGCGCTTCGCATCGCGTTCGGTTCGAATGTCAAATATGTTGTCTCGACAGAACGCGATATAGAAGAGGCGCTTCAACGCCTGCAAGAAGGGCCGCAGACAGATGGCGGCGACAAAGTCGAGCTCGCACCAAGTCGGGGCGATTTCGACACAGATCGTTTGCTGGAAATGGCCAACAATGCGCCGACCGTGCGCTACCTGGATTGGCTTTTCGCCAAAGCGGTCGAAAGCAGCGCGACAGATATTCACATCGAAATGCTCGAAAACACGCCGCGCGTGCGCTTGCGCATCGACGGCGTGCTGGTCGAAACCCAATCGATTGAGCGACATCTATATGACGGTGTCGTCTCACGTCTGAAAATCTTGGCGGAAATGGATATCAGCGAGCGGCGCTTGCCGCAGGATGGAAGTATTCGCCAGAAGACAGCTGGTCGTACCGTCGACATCCGGGTGGCCAGCGCGCCGACCGTTCATGGCGAGGTTATGGTGCTGCGGCTTCTTGATTCCTCAGCCGCGCGCGCAAGCCTTGATCAGTTGGACCTGACCCCAAACATTCACAAACGGTTGAAAGCCGCCCTGAGCCAGCCAAATGGGCTCATCTTGATGACCGGCCCCACTGGCAGCGGTAAAACAACAACGCTTCACGCGGGTCTGGCAGAGATTAACCAGATTGGCCGCAAGATCATCACGATTGAAAACCCGGTAGAGATTCAAAATCCCGGTTTGATCCAGATGGAAGTAAAACCGGATCTCGGTTGGAGCTTCGCCTCCGCCTTGCGCTCAGTCCTGCGCCATGACCCGGACGTCTTGATGGTCGGTGAGATACGGGACGGCGAAACGGCCGAGCTTGCCGTGCGCGCGGCGTTGACCGGGCATTTGGTACTTTCGACACTGCATACCAACCGCGCACATGAAGCGGTGATGAGGCTTGGCGATATGGGCGTTCCGGACTTCTTGATCGGGTCTGTCATGCGACTGGCCGGTGCGCAGCGCCTTGTACGCCAGCTGTGCCCGCATTGCTCAAAACCTGCGCCACTCTCAACGAACGAGCGACTGAGACCTTTGTTGGAGGCTATGGCCAAGTCGGTCCCGGAATTGGGACCACCTGAAGACTGGAAAACGCGGAAGGCCGTCGGGTGTGAGGCTTGCGGCAATACCGGCTTTTCCGGCCGTCGCGCCGTGTTTGAAATGGTCGATCCAGGACGCGGCGAGATCCGGCCGGAGCGCAGCATGGGCGCCGAGGGCGTGGCCATGTTCGCCCGCGGCGAGACCACGTTGAAAGAGCTGACCAGCGTCTTTGGCTCAGGCAGGTTCTGGGAATGAGCGGCGTGGACAATATAGAAGCCACGAAAAGCTACGGTTTCAGCGCGCGCGATGCCTCAGGGCGAAAGCATAGCGGCGTTCTGAATGCGTCGACGCATTTGGAAGCCACACGGCAATTGCGCGCCAAAGGGCTGTTCCCGATCGAAATCAATGCTGTAGACGCGACTTCGGCCAAGCCTGCGCCAAAGGCGTCCAAACGCAGCCTGTTCAAAATCCGGCCAAATGGGCGGATGTCGGCGCGTCATCAGGCTGAATTCGTAGCGCGTTTGTCAAAGCTTGCCGGTGCGAAAATCTCCATTGACCGCGCGCTTCGGATCATGGCGGAGGGCGAAGACGGACCCATTGCCAAAGCTGCCCAAAGCTTGCGTATGCATGTGCGCGAAGGCGGCGGATTTGCCGATGGTCTGCAGGCGGCCACTCGCATCGAGGATGCAGCAACCCTTGCGCTAGTGCGCGGGGCGGAAACCTCTGGCGAGCTGGATGTCGCCCTGGCCACGGCCGCAAGTATTCTGGAGCAGCGTTTGATGGTGACCCGTCGGATCATCACGGGTCTGCTTTATCCCAGCCTTCTCCTCGTTGTCTCGGTGATCTCCGTCGGCGTGATTATGATTGCTATCATCCCGCAATTTGTTCCGCTCGTGGAAAACCGGCTTGATGGGTTGCCGATCATGGGGCGGGCCGTGTTTGCAATTTCCGGTGTTCTGGCCGGGATATGGCCGCTTTTGCTGACAGCGATCATGCTCGGGATCGCCTTGTTTGGCTGGGCTTGGCACAAGGGCAAAGCGGGTGCGATCATCTCGCGCCTCGTGAATTTCTTGCCAGTGACCCGCCAATTGATCGAACGCAACCACGCCATGATGGCGCTGCACATTCTGGGTGCCTTGCTGTCGCGCAATGTGACCTTGTCCGAGGCCTTGAAGGTCGTTGCCGATACAACTCCGGCGGGCCGGGTCAAATCCGCATTTCGGGGCGTTTTGAGTTCTGTCTCCGAAGGGGAGCCGCTTGCGGCCTCTTTCGCGAAGACGCCGGTCCTAGCACCGAGCGCGGTTGAGATGCTGCGCATCGGGGAGGAGACGGGCGCGCTAGAAGATATGTGCACCCGCGCCGCCGCCGAGATGCGTGAGGCCTCTGACCGCGCTCTTGAACGTTTCCTTGTCCTTTTCCAGCCCGCGATGATCGTGATCGTAGGCGCATTAGTTGGAGTGAGCCTCTATGCTTTGTTTTCAGCCATTGTTTCCGTCAACCAAGTCGCGTTCTAGACGCAGGCGCGCCGCTGCCCATGGTTTTTCGCTTGTCGAAATGCTTGTGGTCGTGGCGATTGTTGGCTTGTTGGTCGGGCTTGTTGGCCCCGCCGCGATGAAGCAATTGCAGTCATCGCGCGTCAACGCGACGGCGGCCCAGATTGATCAATTGCGCGCGGCGATTGATATCTATCAGATCGATACCGGACGACTGCCGGGTGAAGATATTGGCCTCACCGCCTTGGTGGCAAACCCCGGGACGGCCGGTTGGAACGGTCCCTATTTGCGCGATGGCGAGCTGCCGGTAGACGCTTGGGGCGGGGATTTCATCTACCGCTTTGACGGCGATCAGGTTCGGGTGATTTCGCTTGGCGCTGACGGACAACCCGGCGGCAGCGGTCAGAACGCTGATATCGCGGGCTAAATGAGACGCCGCCGCGCGCATAGCACCCAAGGCTACGCCTTGATTGAAATGCTCGTTGCGATGGCAATTGTCGTGATCATTGGCACGCTTGCCTTTTTGGCTTTTGGCAATCAGGACCAAAGACGGCTGAACGCAGAAGCCGCCGAGATTGCATTGCACTTGCAGACGGCCCGGATGCGCGCTTTGGAAGCGGGGCGGCCCATTGAAATTGTCGTGGCCTCCGAGCAAGGCGTGATCGACGCAGGCGGTGCGCAGCTGGCGCTTCCGGACGACCTACGAATTTCCCCGCAAAGCGCGGAACTGATCTTGCAGCCTTCTGGCGGCTCACCAGGTTTGGTGCTTGAGCTCAGCCGAAACGCAGCCCGCAAGACCGTCAGCCTTGATTGGTTGACAGGTCGGGTGGTCGTGCAATGACACGGCGGCAGCGCGGCGCGCGCGGGTTCAGTTTGATCGAAACCTTGGTTGCCCTTGGGGTCGCAGGCGCAGTTCTATCTGGTTTCTATACCGCGCTTTCTACGGGCAGCCTTTTGGCCAAACGCGCAGGCGATCAGGCGGAAAAGGTGCAACTGGCAACGCAAATATTGGACCGGGTTGGCGTTGATGTCGCGCTTCGCGCTGGTACCAATGAAAACGGGCGTGAAGGCGCTTTGGATTGGCAGTTGCAAATTGGCGCGAGCCCCCCTCCCGATATGAGGCTCGGGCCGCTATATGACGGCGAACTGCTCTTCGTTTATGTCAGCGTTCGTGACCCTGATACGCCTGACGCTGCCCCGGTTGTCCTTCGTGCCGTCCGTTATGCAGGGGATGCGCTATGAGGCGGCGCATAAGGCATACACGCGGCTTTGCGATGATCGACGCCTTGGTCGCCTTGGCTGTTGCCGCTTTGACGCTGAGCCTTTTGACCAGCGCCTCCTGGGGTTTGAAAATCGCCTCCGATCGTCGCGCTGCCATCGAGCAAACCAATGCTGCCGATTGGTTGTTAGCGCGGCGCACTTTGCAAGGCTGGGCCGGTGACGTCAGCAACGCAGGGCCACGTGCGGCCGGAGCCAACCTTGTCGGGACCGCGTCAACCGTGCGGATGCAGGTGCGCGGGCAGGACGGGTTTGGCAGTTTTGTCGGTGAACTTCGTGTCGAGGGTAGCGCGGATATTGGCTACACTTTGAGCGCCGCGCGCCATGACGGTTTACAAGATGCACGTCTTTCGTCGGATGCGCCCCGACGGTCGACTTTGCTGCGCGCGCAGGAGCCTATTCGCTTCGTCTACCTTTTTATGCAATCCGACGGCACTGGGACGGTGTGGCGCTATGAGACCGGAGATGGCGGTGCCTTGCCCCTGTCAGTTGCCATCGAAGTCGGTGACACGCGTCGCGTTACGGCCCCGGTCCATACGACCATTTCACAAACCTGCCTGTCCTCATTGGGTCAAGGCGGGATGGAGGATCGGCTATGTTCGGTCCGGTGAGGCATTTGCGCAGGACACAGCGCGGCTTCGTGCTGATCACGGTGCTTTGGACAGGCCTTGCTCTGTTGCTTGGGGTGTCGGCCTTCATGTCGTCCGCGCGGCAGGAGGCATTGGAGGTTCGAAGCGAGATCGCAATGCTGCGCGCCACAGAGCTGGCACGCGCCGGGTTGAACGTCGCCTTGGCTGATCTTGGACGCGTCTCGGACGGGCAGGTTACCAGCGCAAGAGACGGATCGCCCGTGATTTTGAATATGGCCGAAGGGCAGGTGACCTACCGCATTCAGGATGAAGCCGGGAAGGTTGATATCTATCTGACACCCCCAGCCGTCTTGGGGCCGGTGTTGCAAAGCATCGGCGCGCGCGCTGGCGTGGATGCGTTTGATGCGGTCAATGTCGCGCAAGCTTTGGAAGCCGCGAGCTTAAAAAGCAGCGCCAGGCCCCGCAGCGTGGGCGACGCTTTGATTGAAGCCGGGCTGCCGCGACAGACTGCCCAGATCGCAGATCAATATCTCACAGCGTTTAATTTCTCTGGCCGTGTCAATCCGCCCACAGCGTCTGAAACCGTGCTGTCTGCCATTCCAGGACTTGGGCCCGGCGACGTGGCCGAGATCATGTCGCGCCGCGCTGCGAATGAGCAGATGCCACGCTTGGGGACTGCGGCAGCATGGTTGGCGGAACGCGCAGGTCCGGTCTACACGATCACGGCGGAGGCCCAGCTGGCCGAAGGCGCGCGCGCGCGCTTGGTTGCGATGGTTGCCTCCCGCGGGTTGGCATTTAGGGGTGGGTTGATGCGGTATGAGGTCCTTTCTCATAGGTGGGAGGACGGGGCGTGAGCGATCTGTTTCAGCCCGAAGTCCTTCTAGCGCTACTGGCCTTGGGTGTCGCCTTCGCAACAGGGCCCTCAGTCTTGCTCGCACGCGGCATCTTGCGCGCGGGCTTTGCGCCGCATTTGGCGCGGGCGCGTGGAGCAGGGCTCGCCTCAGGCATCGCAGGCGGCGCGATGTTGGCGGTTCTTGCCTGCGGCGCGAGCATTGGGCCGGAGGCGGCGGTTGCGGTTGCAGTGCTGGCCCTGCTTGCCTTGCTTGCCACGATGGACATTCTGTGGCGCTGGCTGCCCTTGGAATGGACCTTATCGTTGCTTGCACTTGGTCTCGGGGCGGCGGTTTTTCAGGGAGACTTGCTGAACTCTGCTACGGGCGCTGCAATTGGAGCGGGCGTTTTGTTCGTCCTTCGTCTCAGCTTTCAATTGCTGCGCGGCGTCGAGGCTTTGGGCCTTGGCGATGTGTGGCTGGCAGCAGCCCTTGGGGCTTGGGTCGGGCCGGACTCAATATCTTGGCTTTTGGGCGCTGCGGCGGTGCTTGGAATAGCGCTTCATATGGCCATTCCAACGCCACAATTGAAACGCTACGGTGTGGCGTTCGGAGCACAGCTTTGTGCCGTGGCTCCGATATTTGTGTATTTTTAAGCACTTGCAGCGCGTTCTTGTGTTAACGATCCACAAGAACAATAAAATCCGTGACATCCGCCGTCAGAGCGGGGCGCGAAAAATGAGGCAGGCTTATGAACAAATCTATCGTGCTTTGCACGGCTTTTGCCGTGTTGCTTTCCGGTTGTAGCGAACTCTCAGAATATACTGATCAAAGCCCGTTGGCGCTCAAGAACTGGCAGGCGAAGAACCTGCTTGGGACCGGCGACGGTGTGAAATCTGCGCGGTTTGAAGGTCGGGTCACAAGTGGCGCGATGGTTGAGGCGGGGGCCGGTACCATCTATCCAGGCCGCACCCCTCTGTTCCGGAAATCCGATTTTGAAAGCGATGATGACGAGCGCACAGTGTCGCTAAACTTGGTCAACGTCTCCATCGAAGATGCAGCTGCCGCCATCCTTGGCGAACTTCTGAGCGTAAACTATGTGATCGACCCTGCTGTACAGGGCACCGTTAATATCCGCTCCAGCCAACCTATCAGCCGCACCACAGCGATTGAGGTGTTTGAGCTTGCCCTCAAGCAGAACAACGCAGTGATCGTGCGTCGCGGCAACGCGTTTGCACTTGTTCCGATCTCCTCCGATCTTTCGATTGGGGCCAGCACTGATCGTGAAATTCCAGTCGGCTTTTCGATCCGTGTCGTTCCGCTGCGCTACATCGGGGCGCAGGAAATGGCGACGATCCTTCAGCCTTTCGCGGGCAGCGGCATTGTCGGGATCGACGCTCAACGCAACATCGTTGTTTTGGCTGGTACTTCCGCTGACCAACGTGCCTGGCAGGACACGGTCAATAGCTTTGACGTGAACTGGCTGGCCAACCGCTCCGTCGGGATCTTCCCGATCCGTGGCCGTTCGGCACAGTCTATTGTGAGCGGCCTAGAGCTGCTGGTCGACACAGAAGAAGAGTTTGAACCGATTGTGGCCTTCGAGGTTATCCCGGAAAATAACTCCATTTTGGCCATTGCTAAAACGCCTGAAGCGTTGAAATCGGTCTCCGGCTGGATTGTACGCCTGACCAAGGAAGGCGCCAATGACGCGCAGGTCTACTCCTATGACATGAAATATGCGCGTGCCTCTGATATCTCGGCCACGCTGTCGAGCATTCTCGGCGTGAAGGTCGAAAGCGACGCCTCCGCGGACGAGGCGCAGGTTATCCAGGCCAGCGTGAACACTGAGCAGCAAGGTGGCGACCTGAACGCCACCCGTATCGTGGCCAACGAGGCGACCAATACGCTGCTGATCCATGCCACCCACGCGGAATACCAGCGCGTGCTGGGCATTTTGCACCGGTTGGACGTTCCACCTCGTCAGGTCTCGGTAGAAGCCACGATTGTGGAGGTCGCGCTGAATGACGACCTGCGCTACGGGGTGCAGTATTTCTTTACCGAAGGTGCCAACCAGTTCGGCCTGACGCGTTCGACGACGACCAATGCGATTGGCGCGGTTAATCCTGGTTTCAACGCGGTCTTCGACATTGCTGACCCCAATGTCATCATCGACGCGCTGGAAGACATCACCAGTGTGAATGTGGTTTCCTCGCCCAACCTGATGATCCTGAACAACCAATCCGCGCGTCTCGCGGTCGGTGATCAGGTGCCGATCTCGATCCAGACGGCGCAGGATGCGCAGAACAACCCCAATGTCTTCGTCTCCACGGTTGAGTTCCGCGACACAGGTGTGATCTTCGAGGTGACACCGCGGATCAATTCCTCTGGCTCGGTCATTCTGGATATTGTTCAGGAGGTCAGCACTGTCGGTGAAACGGATGCCTCGACCGGCAACCCGATCATCTCCCAGCGGCAGATGTCGAGCTCTATCGCGGTTGATAGCGGCGAGACCATCGCACTTGGCGGCCTGTTCGAGAACCGCAAGTCGCGCGGCAGCGCAGGTATTCCTGGACTGGCAAAGCAACCTTTCGGTGGCCTATTTGGGCGCAAATCGGGTTCTAATCAGCAGACGGAACTTCTGGTGCTGATCACCCCGCGTATCGTCAACGACACGATGGACGCGCGCCGTGTGACCCGCAGCTTGCGCGACCGGATGCAGAATATTCGCCTTGATGATGCGAGCTTGCGTCGCGCAGCGGCCCCTAAGCCAGCCGCACCGCGTAGCTCCGGCCAGGTGACGCGCAGCGCCGCACCGGCCACGGCACAACCTGCGGCATTGCCGAAACCAACAGCTGCGGCGACGACAGGTGGGACGCATTTCGTCTACCTTGGCGCATTCAGCTCCGCCGAACGCGCGCAGGGGCATTGGGGCCAAGTCGCCAAAGCCAACGCCTCCGTTCTGAACGGCATGCAGCCACGGTTTACCAAGAAGGGCGAGCTGACATCTGTGGCCGTTGGCCCCGTGAGCGAAAAAAAAGCAGACCAGATTTGCTCTGCGGTATCCTCCGGCTGCTTCAAAGCTGCGGCCAAATAGGGTTCAGTCGTCAGATGAAAATTGAAAATGGCAGGCTACGGCCTGCCATTTTTTTGTCCGGCTTTAAGAAACTTTTTCCAGCAACGCCTTGGCCGCTTGCAGGTCGGGCGTGCCAAATCCCTCGGTGAACCTGTCATAGATCGGGGCGAGCAGCTCCTCGGCCTCGCGCCCTTTACCATCTGCGCGCATCAGTTTTGCGAGGGTGGTTGCTGCACGCAGCTCGAATGAGCGTGCGCCTTGTGTTTTGGCGAGCGCCAAAGCCTTTTCAACATAGCCTATGCCCTCGGCACGCTGCGGGGCAGGCGCAGTCAGCAAGAGATTGCCATGTATTCGGTGGGACTCGGCTTGGTACCAAATCTCGCCGGTATTGGCCTGATGGGCCAAAGCGCGGTTGCTGGCCTCAAAGGCTTCATCGAACCGTCCGAGCCGCCCCAAGGCAGTCGCGAGGCGTGTGGTGTACTCGCCATAGGTGGTTTTGCCGCCCACGGCTTCCCACATGGCGGTCGAATTGGTCAGTGTTGGCAGGCCTTCTTCATCTTCACCGAGCGCAATGAGCGCGCGGCCTTTGAGCGAGTCGCAGGACACGATCTTGATGAAAGGCAGCCCAATCTCGTCACAAATCAAGCTTGCCTCAACGCATTGCTCCAACATGCGGCGGCCTTGCCCTGCCTCGATCAAAGAAAGAGAGCCGAGCGTCAGCGCGAATATGACGGAGAACGGGCTTTCGAGTGTGCGCGCATGTGCGAGTGCTTCCGCCGCGGCTTCCATGGCCTGATCCGCATAGCCCTGACACCAAAGCTGCGTGGCTCCGCCCCATTGATGCACTGTCGCGTAAGGGTCATGGTTCATATACTGCACCAAATGGCGGTGCTTCGGCGCCTCATAGTCGCGGGTTGTTCGGATCCGGCGTTCCTCGGCCTTGTCAAACGCGCCCACCCAGAAATAGTTCATGCTGGCTGCCGTATCTGCGATCATCTGCAGGTCCGTATTATCGCTTTGCGCGACAACCTCGTCCATTTCGGCAAGCCAATGCTGCGCGGTTGTCATATCGGCGCGGGTTGCGTGGTAAATCCAGATCGAAAAGAGCGACAGGCCCAGTGCAAAATCATCCTTGAGCTCTTTGGCGAGCGGAACGGCCGGATCGAGCGCGGTGATAATCTCATCGGCGGCCCAGCCTTTCATCGCCATCTCGGCTGTACCCAGACCGACACGTAGATCAAGTTCAGTGCGGTCGCGGTCCGAGCCCTCATCAATGAGCGGAACTTGCGACAGACCCAAGCTTAGTTGGCTCACGGCTTCGCTGAAAGTACCAGCCCCCATTGCCGCGCGCCCGGCTTGTAAGTAGTAAGACGCAGCCTTGTCGGCAAGCCCCGCCGCCTCGGCGTGAAGCGCCGCGCGGTTTATGTCGACCCGCTCCTGCGCTTCGAGGAAGTCGAACAGCTGCTGGTGGTATTGCCGCTTACGTTTCCGCAAAAGACTATCGTAGGCCGCATCGCGCAACAGCGCATGCTTGAAGATGTAGGTGCTGAGCGGCGGCGCACCGCGTTGATACACGATCTCGGCTTCAACCAGTTGAACCAAAGCATCTACCAGCGACGGTTCTGCCATTTTGGACGTCGCGAGCAAGGGCTCAAAGGCGAATTCGCGCCCGATACAGGCGCCGATTTGAGCGATGTTTTTGACGGGCGAGTGCCGATCGAGCCGCGCCATGAGCGTATCTTGGATCGTGGAAGGGATCGACAGGTCAACCGTGCTTCCGACCGGTTCAAATGCAGTTTCGGTTTCAACCACGTATCCGGCTTCGAGCACGGTTTTCGTGATCTCCTCGACATAGAGCGGCACGCCGTCTGCCTTTTCGATGATCTGAGCCTTGATTGCCGCGTTGAGCGGTTTGCCACCTGTGAGCTGGTCGATCATCTCCGAACATTGTGCGGTGCTGATCCGGCTCAGAGCGACCTGGGTGATATGCGCATCCATCGGCCAGGGCGGAGCAAACTCCTCCCGGTAGGTGGCGAGCAACATAACGGGCAGTGCGGTCAGATCGGTCATCAAACGACCAAGCAGGTCCAACGTGGTGGGGTCGGCCCAATGCAGGTCTTCGAACAGGATGAGAACGGGGCCTGTCTTGGCCAGATACCGGTTTTGCTCCAAAAGCGCGAGCATGGTTTCTTCCAGCTGGCGCTGCGGGCTCATACCGAGGGCAGGGTAGCGTGTCTCAACCGGCAGTTTGAGCACAGCGCCCAGCAACGCCGCCGTTTGTTCTTTCGGGCGGTCCGTTTCATGCAGCGCGCTTTCGAGCTTTTCTAGCCGAACCTCGATGCTGTCCGCGCGTTCAAAACGCGCAGCGCGTTCCAAAGCCGCCGCGACGGGATGCAGCGCCGCGTTGCTCAGGTTTTGTGCGCATTGGTAGCGCAATATCGTGGTGTTTTCCTCATCAAGACCTGAGCAAAGTTGACTGATCATGCGGCTTTTGCCGATACCTGCCTCGCCTGAGAGAAGGACGACTTGACCTTCTCCAGCCGCGGCACGATCCCAGCACGCTCGGATGACCGCATCATCGCTGGAACGGCCTACGAACGGCTTGTCGCCATGTGCTGCGCTGATGACATCAAAGTGGCTGTCGATCGAGCGTTCGTCATCAACGCGGAAAGCGTTTACGACCGTATCGATGCCTTTAAGTTGCTGCGCTCCGAGCGGGCTAAGATCGAAAGAGGATTTTAGAAGGTTCTTGGTTGCCTCATCGATGGCCAGCTGGCCGGAACCTGCGATTTCCTGGATTCGCGCGGCGCGGTTGGGCGCCTCGCCCGAGATCGCAGCGGATTGGCGCGCGGTTTCGCCGGTCAGGTCCCCAACGACGACTTGGCCGGTCGCGATGCCAGCTCGCGCGGACAACGTCAGATGGGTGCCCGGAATTTTGAGCTCCGTGACGCTATCCAGGGCTGCGCGCCCGGCGCGAACAGCCTGAAGCGCTTGGTTTTCGCTGGCGATCGGCCAGCCAAAGTAGACGACGATTCCGTCACCGATGAAGTTGGCGACATGCCCGCCATATTCTGCAACGGCGGCCGCAACGGCATCTTGGTACATGCGTTGCACTTCACGCATGTCCTCAGGGTCGATTTGGGTCGACAGTGAAGTGGAGCCCACCATGTCACAAAACAAAACCGAGATTTGGCGTCGTTCCGCCTCTTGTTCGGATGCATCCTGCGATTTTTGCGGCGACGCGGCCTTGCTATCCGCTTCTAACCCCAGTTCTGGATAAGCTCATGTTATATTTGGAATGGTTCGAATGATGTCGGG
>JAPORH010000082.1 GCA_026710325.1 Litoreibacter sp.
CACTAACAAATTCAGGGCGTTTGGCCGATCACAAATCATTCATACCCCCTCCTTTAAGACGTCATGCACGTCACATTCATTGAACTGTTTGCCTGGTGCTGTGACGACAGTACCCGGCAAGAGACGGCTTGGTGGGACGCCCTACGCCTTTAAGTCCAGATACATCTGATAGGCCTGATCAGGCGTTTCGAGGTCGTGGACGACCTTGCCAACCGCCTGGATCATCGCAACCGGATCATCTGCCTGGAAAATGTTGCGTCCCATATCGACACCGGCTGCACCCTGATCGATGGCTTTATAAGCCATGTCCAAAGCGTCACGCTCTGGCAGCTTCTTGCCCCCGGCGATCACGATGGGCACGGGGCACGCGGCGCAGACACGCTCAAAACCCTCTTCGACAAAATAACTTTTAACATAGTGCGATCCGATCTCGGCGGCGATCCGTGTGGCAAGCCCAAAGTACCGCGCATCGCGGGCCATGTCTTTGCCGACACCCGTAACCGCCAGCGTGGGGATGCCATAGCGCTGACCGCTGTCGATCAGATCAATCACGTTCTTGATCGACTTATGCTCATAATCCGAGCCAATATAGACCTGCGCCGCCATGGCCGTGACACCCATGCGGATTGCGTCTTCGATGTCGACGGCGATGGTTTCGTTCTCCAGATCCCGCAGAACCGAATTGCCGCCAGAGGCGCGAATCACAACGGGCTTCGTAATCGTCGGCGGGATCATAGACCGCAGAACACCGCGCGTGCACATCATCACATCGGCATGTTCAACAAGCGGCAGGATGTTCAGGTCAATCCGCTCCAAACCCCGTGTCGGCCCCTGAAAATACCCGTGGTCAAAGGCCAGCATCACGGTGCGGCCTGATTTCGGATTGAAGATGCGGCTCATCCGGTTTTTGAGTCCCCAGTCATAATGGGCGTTTCCTTTGATGATAAAGCTCTGTTTATCCTGAGGCTGGTCCAGCCCAAAGTCTTTGCCATCCTTGAGGTCGTCGATATCGGCCATTTTTTTGGTCGTCCTTTTCGTTGGATTTAATGTATGTTACTGTGCGCTGAAAAGCGCATGTCATAAGGTTGAAAGCATGAGTTCCTGAGCCTCTCGAAAGGCGTGTTTCGGAGAGTCTGAATTGAAAATCGCGCTGCCGCTGACGATGATGTCGGGACGCATCTGCGCGATTTTGGGCAGGGTGTCGTCACTCACACCGCCGTCAAAGGCGAATACGGATTGGGGCAGCATCTGGCGGGCCTCAGCAAGGCGCGGACCTGCGCGATTTATGTCAGGCGGGGTGCTGGTGCGGGGGTCAAGCGACAGGATAAGTGTGATATCAGGATCGAGGTCTGGCAACACACTGAGCGGTGTATCCGGCATCAGCGCCACGCCAACAAGAGCCTGTCGCCCGGTGGACTTGGCGGCCTCGCGCGCGGCCTTGGTCGCGCCTTTTGGGTCTTCGGATTCGGCATGGATTGTCAGAATGTCTGCGCCTGCTTTGACAAAAGCCGCAACATGATCTTTGGGCCGCTGCACCATCAGGTGGACGTCCAGAAGCGGACCGACACCCAAAGCGGCTTCGACAAGACCCGGACCACCGGTGAATTGCGGCACAAACACCCCGTCCATAATGTCGAAATGCAACAGATCGCAGCCCCAGCTTGCAACCTCTTGCGCCTGTGCACGCAGGGCGCTGAAACCGGCGGCGAAGAGACCGACAGATACCCCTTTGCAGCGATGTGCGCGTTCAATCATTTGGTCATTCTTTCTTGTCTTGGTGGGTAGGTTTTGTCTGCACTCAGAAAAGCTATTTGGGCTGTTCCAAACGCCGCTTCGCTTTGCGTAGGCCGTTCTGGCATCAGGCCAAGCTCTTTTGCGCGGATGGCAAAAAAGGCGCTGTTTGTGGTGCCACCTCCTGCGCTCAACACCCGATGCGGGCACCCGCCGCCTTTGGCGGCGATGACGGCGTAGCATTGTGCTTCGATGCGTGCGATGCCCTCAAACAGGCCATGCAGAAACTGCACATCGTCCTTTGGGCGCGGCGTAAGGCGCGGTTCAAGGAGTGGGTCATTCACCGGGAAGCGCTCGCCCAGATCAAGCAACGGATAATAATCAAGGTTCGTCGGGGCGCTGATGTCGATTTGCGCGCTGAGTTCCCTGATCCGTTGGGGGGAGAAAAACTCCGCCAGAACCCGACCGCCTGTATTGGACGCACCACCTACCAGCCAGACGTTGCCCACCCGATGCGCATAAAGCCCGGCGGCGGGGTCGTCGATGCGGCGCGCAGACAGCATCTTCACAGCCAGTGTTGATCCCAGCGACGTCACCCCCACACCAGGTTCCAAAGGGGCTGCGGCCAGAAAGGCGGCGATGCTGTCTGTTGTTCCAGCCAAGACCTGTGCAGATGGTGCAAAGCCAAGCGCGATCACGTCAGGATGCACCAGCACACCGAACGGTGTTCTCAAGGCGTGCGCTTTGGGAAGCACGGCTGACGGCAGTAATTCGGAAATCCAGTCGGGCCAATCCGCTGTTTCGGGATCAATCCCGGTCTTGAGGGCATTCATCACGTCGCTTTGACCGCCAATGCCCGTCAGTTTGGCCGCAACAAAATCCGCCTGATGCAAAAGGTGATCCGCCTGTGGCGCTTTGTCCAAAAGACGCAAGGCACGGGCGAGCGCGGAATTCGACCCTTGGGTGATATGCGCATTTGGCGCGTATTCAGCGATACGCTTTGCTTCGGCGTCAAACCCCTTGGAGTTATACATCAATGCACGGCTCACAGGGCGTAAATTTGCGTTTGTCAGAACCATCGAGCCGGATGTGCCATCGACGCAAAAATATGCGACTTCGGCGGGATCGCGACCCGCTTCACGCATCTGCTCTCCCAAACATGACAAACACTGCAAAACGGCGTGCCACCAAAGGTCGGCATTTATCCGTTCGGGGTCTTGCGGCAGGTGTTCAGACCGGGCCATGGCGCAGATTTGCAGCGCTGGGTCGATGACGACGGCCCGCACCCCGGAGGTGCCGATATCTATTCCCAGCGAAAGTGTCATGACCGTGCGGCAAGCGCCTGACGGTATTTTTCAGCGTCCCAATTGAGCAACGCAGCCTCGGCATCCGGGCCAATCGGGGCGGGCTCCCACCCTTCGGGCAGACGGGCCATTATATCGCCAAGACAGGTCAGCATGGCCTTTTGGCTGGGCGTTGCATCGGATTGCAGCGCAATACCGTGGCCCGCAGCAAAACGCACCGGCCTGTCTGGCGCCTGATCCGGGTTCAGGCCCGGGCCAAGGAAAACCACATGATCGGGATAAAGGCTGTGTGCTGCGACATACCCGGCAATCCGGGGCGCGCGGGCCATCCAACTGGACGCGTGCCAGTCAAAGCCGCTTGGGGGCGGGGTATCAAAGACGGGCAACGCCGTGTCGCGGGCGGGCAAGGCCAGGCGCCGTTCAACGTCCGCCATATGATCAGAAACAGTTGAGACATCTTCCCCCGCAACGATCAAACCGTGGTTCTCCAGCAGGATTACGCGTGTCTCGGAGCGCGCACGGGCTAGAATTTCGCGGGTCAATTGCAGACCCGGCTTGGCATAAGGCACAAGAACCGGATCAAGGCTTTCCAGCTTGGCCATCGCCGCTGCCCGCCCCTGTGGTGAGATCACATGCGTCAGCGTCGCCACCGAATGCGTGTGCGCCACAACAGCCCATTCTAACGCGGCGTGGAACGTGGTTTCAATCGAAGGGCGCAGGCCAGAAGCCGGGTCAAGCACCGTGTCCTTGCAGCTGCCATCGCCCGAACCTGTGATCTCGGCTTTGGCGGCATTGCGGTCAACGGCGACAAAAATGTCTTTGCGTTTGGCGTCTGCCAGTTCGGTGCCCGAGGCTTTGATCCACATGACCCCGCCGGCTTTGATCGACGTGTTGCCTCCGGCCCCCTGCACCTGCCTCGGGTCCTGGCCCAGGCGCACAGACAGCGCCCTGAAATCCGGTGTAAGCAATCCGGTGTCCATCACGAAAGTTCTGCCAGGGAATAGGTCGGTGCAGTGCCATGGACCTGCACAAGCTCACTGATAACATAGTCAGCGCTATTATGGGCAAAGCGATCCCGATAAAGCCCGTTCTGAATCAGAACACTGTCCCAACCTGCGCGCGCGGCCCCTGCAATGTCATGTTCCAGACTATCCCCGACCATCAGGATATGGTCACAGGCCAAAGCCGTTTGCAGCGCGTCAAAGACAGGCCCGTGCGGCTTGCCATAAAAGCGCACTTGCCCCCCTTCTTTGCGATACCATTCGGCCAAAGCGCCGGGAGACACCACAAGACCATCGGCGCGCGGGCTGGCCTTGTCCGGGTTGGAGCAATAAAGCGGCAGGTGACGCGCCAGAGTCCCTTTAAGTGTTGATTTTAAATTCACCAGATCGGCCCGATCCGGCAGGCCCATAAGCAAAACCGCCTTTGCCTTTTCCAGTCCAACCAGATCAACCTCCAGCCCCGCCGCCCAGGCAGCGGCATCGCCTGCGCTGCGCTCAATAGCAAAGAAAGCGCGTTCCGGCACCTTGCCGGATTGAACATCCTGCCAAAGCGCTTCGCCGCTGGTTATCACTTTCGAAAAGTTCTTGGTATCAAACCCGAAACGGGCGATGCGGTTCAGGTTTGACTCTGCACGTTTGCCGGAATTTGATAGGATCGCCGTGCACTGACCTTTCGCCTTCAAAGAGCGGATCACGTCCAAAGCCCCGGAATACGGGGCCGTGCCATCATGCAGCACGCCCCATTGGTCGAACACGATTGCATCATACTCTCCGGCCAGTTCCAGAACGGAGGTGATCGCTTGTGTCATGGCAAGGTCAGTCTTCCATATCTTCGGGGCGCTTCAGCCGGGCGATATAGCTGTCGACCTCTTCCGGTTTCATCGCCGGGGCGGCCTTTTGCGCTGTGCCTGCGGGCATGTCACCAAAATAGAACTTGTAGCCCGGGATATGCTGGCGCCGTTTGCGGATCGGCATACCTTCATAAGGGAACACGTCCGAACGGGTATTGGCCTCATAATCGTGACAGGGAAGAACGTAATCAGAGCGTTTGTCCAGCTCTTCGACGGATTTCCAGCCCTCATAGCTGTTCACAAACCGCGCAGGCACCCAATAGCGCCATGTCTCGGCCGGGTTTGGCCCCAGGTTACGTTCTTCAAAGATCGCATCACCGCACACCACAATATCCCCGGCTGAGGTCGCAACGGACACCGCCATATGCCCCACGGAATGGCCCGGTGTGTGGAACATGGTAATGCCGGGCAGGACTTCGCATTCGTCTTCGACAGCCTCAATCACGCATCCTGCATAGGCCGGTTCGATCCCCAGAATGGCGCATTCATATGTACGATAGTAAAGCGGCAGCGGATTGTTGGCCATTTCGATTTCCGCCTTGGGCGCGATATAGCGCGCATTGGGAAATTCCTTCATGTTTTGCACATGATCCCAATGCAGGTGCGTAAAGACAATTGCGTCAATCTCGGATGGGTCAACGCCCAGCTTTTCCTTCAGATGCACATGCACCTCAAGACAGCCGCGCTTGTCACAGTTGTGGTGATATTTCGAAGCGCGCTCGGCGTCGCACAGCCCTGTGTCGATCAGGATTTTATGTTCGCCCGTGTCCACATAGTGACAAAACACAGGTTGCCACTTCTTTTTGCCCGCAGGGCCTTTCCAAAAGATATAAGTTCCTAGATCGCCATGCAGCCACCCTGTATTGATCGGATAAATTTTGGTTTCCTGAACACCCATAGCATCCTCTGCATGCTGTATGTCATTTTTGTATACAAAAACACAAAATAAATTCATCCGCAAGACAGAAGGGCGGGTTGTCGAGTTAGTTTGCCTTCAAAGCCTCCAGAAAGCTGAGCGTCATATGGTTTCGCATACCATCTGTCGCGGTTGCCGAATCTTCCGAGAAAATGTCAGCAATCAGTCCCTCATGGTTTTTTGCGGACTTGATCAGATCGTCGGCGTCCAGGAACTTCTTGGCTCGGAACGGGCCTGTGCGACGGCGAAATTCACTCGCGATGTCAGCCATATAGGGATTGCCAGTTGCTCTATATATCGCAAGGTGAAACTGTTCATTTGCGCGAAGGTATTCGCTGCGGTCTCCGCTTTCGGCGGCATTCATACACGCAGATTGCGCGGCCTCGATTTCAGTGCGTGCCAAAAAGGTCAGCCGTTGCGAGGCGATTCTGGCGCATGCAATTTCTATTTCATGCATAGCTTCGAACATCTGGCCAAGCTCTTCGCGGGAATATTCGGCCACGAACAGGCCGCGCTTTTTTCCAGAGACCAGTACGCCCTGCGCGGCAAGGCGATTTAAAGCTTCGCGCACGGGCGTCCGGGACACCCCGTAACGCTCTGCTATACTAACTTCGTCCATATGCGCACCAGGCTCAAGCTCGCCCGCGGCAATTGATTCCAACAAAGCCTCTTCAACCCGCCGAGCGGCAGAAATTTTGACATCAAGCACCTGATTTGAACCTGGCAAAACCTGTCCTTTTCTCTTGCCTGTACAGAGGGGTCGTAGCTTGAAAACAATATTCTTGCAATAATGTTTTATTTGCGGTTTTTTTGTATGCAATATAAAAAAGGACGTGGCATGTCGAAGATACGCCTCGAAAATTTGACCAAGCGCTACGGGGTGGTGGAAGTCCTTCACGGGATCAATCTGGACATGGCTCCGGATGAGTTTACCGTGCTTGTAGGGCCATCCGGTTGCGGCAAATCTACAACGTTGCGGATGATTGCCGGGCTGGAAAGTGTCAGCAGCGGAGAGATCTATGTCGATGACACGCCGGTCAGCCATCTTGATCCGAAGGATCGTGATCTTGCGATGGTGTTTCAGGATTATGCGCTTTACCCGCACATGGATGTGGCACGCAACATTTCCTTTGCGCTGCGCTTGCAAAAGCGCCCCAAGGCCGAAATCGCTGCAAAGGTGCGCGAGGTTGCTGACCTTGTCGGCCTGACGGATTTCCTGTCACGCAAACCCGGAGAGTTGTCCGGCGGCCAGCGTCAACGGGTGGCCATGGCGCGTGCGCTGGCAAAGGACAGCAGTATTTTCCTGTTTGACGAGCCGCTGTCCAATCTGGACGCCAAGCTGCGCGGTCAGATGCGCGCCGAACTGGCCCTGATGAGCCAGCGCGTGCGTAAAAATATGATCTATGTCACCCATGACCAGATCGAAGCGATGACGCTTGCGGACCGCATCGTGGTTATGGAGGGCGGCCATATCCAGCAGCAAGGAACACCGGAAGAACTGTTCAAGCGCCCTGCGAACAGGTTTGTGGCCGGTTTCATAGGCTCACCGCCGATGAACTTTCTTAATGGAACCCTAACAGAAACGCCCACCGGGCTGGCGGTGCAGGGGGATGGGTTCGCGATCACCTTGCCCGAGTGGGCGGGCCGCGATCTGGCGTCGTCGGCGTCGCGCGAAATCACCCTTGGCATTCGCCCCAGCGACCTTCGGTTTGATCCTGAGGCACCGGAGGGGGCTGGCTTTGATCTGAATGTGCGCGTGTCGGAATATATCGGCGCGCAATCGGTCCTGCTGTGTGACTGCGGATCGGTGTCCTTCACGGTCGAGGTGAAATCTGAAACCCCCATCGCCTTGGGGGAAAAACTGCGCTTTGGCTGTCAGGCCGAGGCGCTGCACCTGTTCGACAAGACGTCAGGGCAGGCTGTTCTGAATAATAAGCATCCATAGGGAGAAAAACATGCGCTTATTCAAATCAACCCTTGGGACCGCTGTGTCTGCGTTGGCTTTGGCCAGCACAGCCTTTGCGAACCCTTATGCAGAACATGCAGGCACCACGCTGGTGGTGAACTTCCCGGCATTTCCGCACTATAACTCTATCGTCAGCATTCTGCCCGAATTCACCAAGGAAACCGGGATCGAAGTTGAAGTGGACCAGCTTCCTTATCTCAAAATGCGCGAACGTCAGACGCTGGAACTGGCGCAAGAGGAAGGCGATTATGACCTGATCTCTTATGTTGTGTTTTCCAAGGCGGATTATGTCTATGCCGACCAGTTGGAAAATCTGGCGCGCTATTTCATGAACCCCAAACTGGCGGACCCTAACTATGACGCGGGCGATCTGATCGACGGTTACGTTCAGAATATCGGTGTTGCTGGCGGTGCAAAGGGGTATCTGCCCGGTCCGACCGGCTCTTTGTTTGGTTTGCCATCCGGGTCTGAAACCTCGGTGCTGATGTATCGCAAGGACATCTTTGAAAAGCACGGCATCGGCGTGCCGGAAACCTATGACGAATTGCTGGACGCGGCCTGCAAGATCCCACAGGTCGAACCGGGCATGGGCGGGATGGCATCGCGCGCGGCTTCTGGTCACCAGGCAAGCCACGCGTTCCTGCTGCATCTGGCACCTTTGGGTGGCAAGGTCTTTGACGACAACTGGAACCCGGTCATCAACTCGGCCGAAGGCGTTGCAGCCGCTAATGCTCTGAAAACAATCGTGGACTGTGGGCCCGAAGGGTCGATGGCCTTTGGCCCGTCCGAGGCCGCTGCGTCCTTTGCGTCGGGTCAGTCGGCCATGTTCATGGACTCCATCGCTTTCGCTCCGGGCTTTGAAAACCCGGAAAAAAGCCAGGTGGCAGGCAAGGTTGGCTATGCGCTGCACCCGATGGGTGTGCGTCGTGCTAGCCAGACAGGCGGCTTTGGCATCGCCATCCCCAAGAACGCTGAAAACAAAGAAGCGGCGTTCCTGTTGATGCAGTGGCTGACCTCTAAAAAAGGTGACAAGCTGATCGCCATGGCGGGCGGTAACCCCTCGCGGTTCTCGACCTATGCGGATGCTGAGGTGCAGGCGGAATATCCCTTCGCCGCAGCCTTTGGCGAAGCTCTGAAATATGCCGACCCCGACTGGCGTCCGATCATCCCGGTTTGGGGCAAGATCAACGCCGACATCGGCACCACCATGTCCAAGGTTCTGACCGAAGATCTTGACCCGCAGGAAGCGCTGGATGGTGTGGCCGAACGCGCCAAGGCAATCATGACCGAGGCAGGATATTACACCTGGCAATGATCCTCCGTGGCGGGGCGCGGTCTGACTGCGCCTCGCTCTTTATGTTGGCAGTGCAGGTCGTAAAACCTGCACTGCTGGCTTAAGCATCTGGTAAGTGATGTCATGAACGCTGCAAATCGACTGACGCCATATCTGTTTCTCGCGCCTGCCGCGATTATCATGGTCATCGCGCTGCTCTATCCGCTGGGATACATGGTTTATGGCAGCTTTCGCGATTGGAACCCGGCGCAGGCCTTGTCAGAAACCGAATTTGTCGGCCTTCGCAACTACATTTACCTTTGGAATGAGGCGGCGTTTCGCGAAAGCCTTGGAGTTACGCTGAAATTCGCATTCTTTTGCGTAGCCTTCGAACTGATCCTGGGCGTCGGACTGGCCTTGCTGCTGGATCGCAAGCTGCGCGGGATGTCGATTCTGCGCACGCTGTTCATTCTGCCGATGATGATCGCTCCGGTCGTGGTCGGCTTGATGTGGCGCTATATGTATCACCCGACGGTCGGCACCTTTAACCGCTGGCTGGAAGCGATTGGCATCGACGGCATTGACTGGCTCGGTCGCAAGGCCCTGATGAGCGTGATAATTGCCGACATCTGGCAATGGACGCCGTTCATCTTCATCCTCGCACTGGCGGCTTTGCAATCCCTGCCGCGCTCTGCGCTTGAGGCCGCGCGCATTGACGGTGCGACCCCGTGGCAGTTGATCTGGCATATCAAATTGCCTCTGATGATGCCGGTTTTGATCGTGACGGCCCTGCTGCGCCTCATTGATGCGTTCAAGGTGCTTGAGGTCATTCTGGTCATGACCGAGGGCGGGCCGGGCCTGTCGACAGAGATTGTGGCGCTGCGGATCAGCCGCACCGCGGTCGAATTCCGGGAACTTGGCGTTGCTGCGGCCATGTCGAATTATTTGCTGATCCTGTTGATGATCCTGACCATTGGCATGTTCGCCTTTACCCGGCTTCAGGAACTGCGTGCGACCCGTGCTGCCAAGATAATCCAGCAGGAGGGCTGAACCATGCAAAGTGATCGCCCAAACCCCGCCTTCTATCCGCTTCTTGCGGCGCTGATCTTTATGGCTGTGGGGCCAATCGTCCTGATGCTGGCCAATTCGTTCAAACTGGACGTCGACATCATCTCGGGCACGTCGGGGTTGTTCTTTTTGCCGACCATTCAGAACTATGAGACTGCGTTGTGCGATGTGTTGTGGTACGAACCCGAGCACCTGGATTTCTGCCAGTTCAAGTTTGGTGGGGCGTTCATCAACTCGATCATCATTGCTTTGGTCTCCACAGCGCTGACATTGGTGTTGGGATGTATGGCCGCCTATGCGCTGGTGCGGTTTCGTTTCATGGGGCGCGATGCGGCGTCCTTTACCACGCTGATGGTCCGCATGGTGCCGCCTGCGGTTCTGTTGGTGCCGGTCTTTGGACTTTGGAACAACGATTTTTGCATTGGCAAGCGCACGTGGCTGGGTGAGCTGATCCGAGACTCCTTTGGCGGGCGCGGGGATGTCTGTCTGGAAGGCACACATTCCGGCATTATCCTGATCTATGTGGCGATGAACCTGCCCTTTGTGATATGGATCTTGCAGAGCTTTATCGTGCAGGTCCCCCGTTCTCTGGAAGAGGCGGCACGGGTCGACGGCGCAGGCCCATTTCAGGTCTTCTTTCAGATCGTGCTGCCTCTGATCAAACCCGGTCTCGCAGCCGCGGCGATCTTTACCTTTCGCATCGCGTGGAACGAATACCTGCTAGCCTCGGCCCTGTCGGATCGTGACACAAAAACCGTGCCGATCCTGATCGTGAACAACGTGTCAGAATTTAACATCGAATGGGGGGTGATCATGGCAACAGGGATGTTGCTGGCGATCCCGCCGATCATCTTTACGCTGTTTGCAAGCCGCCAGATCATCACCGGAATGACCGCAGGGGCGGTCAAGGGCTGATGCGGCGCTGTCTTTTACTTGTGACCCTGGAAACCAAGTCGGAAGAGTCGAGTTTCCTGACCGTTGCGCTTGCCGCGCTTGGGGTGCCCGTGGACCTTTGCGACACCTCTCTTGGCGCTGAGGGCGCAGTTTGGGATGGAGCAAAAAAGACCGCGCGCATCGAGACGGTGGCCGAAGACGTGGCGGACAGGCTTGTCACCTCTGATTTGCGTCAGGTGGGCGCTGTAGTGGCCCTTGGCGGCGGAACCGGGGGCGATATTGCGCTGCGCATCATGGCGCGTTTTCCTGAGGGTTTGCAAAAGCTCCTGATCTCGCCCATGCCATTTGATCCGCGCCCGTTTCTGGCAGATACGCCGATCACTTTGGTTCCGTCAGTCGTGGATATTGCCGGGCTTAACCCGACCCTTCGGCAAGTTTTGGGCGATGCGGCTGCGATGATTGCAGGCCTCTGCGCCGCACCAGAGCCACACAGCGAAGCGGTCAAAACCATCGGCCTGACGGCGCTCAGCGCAACGGGTCCGGCTGCGGAAAATATCACAGCCGCCTTGCGAGTTCAGGGCCACGAGGTCACGACCTTTCACGCAAATGGCTTTGGCGGCGCCGGGTTTGCACGGTTTTGTGCGCGCGGCGTGTTTAGCGGCGTTATCGACATGACCTGCCATGAACTGACCCGCATGGCCCTGGCGGGCGATCACGTGGACATGCCCGACAGGTTTACAGCCGCTGGAAACACGGCCCGTGTGGTACTGCCCGGAGGGCTGAACTTCCTTGGTTTGGGGAGTATGGCCAGCTTGCTCCCCGATCACCGCACCCGTCCGCTGTTCCAACATTCGGGGCTGTTTACCCATGTAAAGCTGACTCAGGACGAAATGGCACAGATCGCGCAACGGCTCGCGGATGCGCTCAACCAGGGCAGCCGCCCCGCCCGCGTTCTGGTGCCAATGGGCGGCTTTTCTCATCGCGATTGTCCGGGGGGTGAACTGGAAGACCCCGAATTGCGAAACACCTGTCTGGATGTGCTGACGCAAAACGCGCGTAGATTCTGCGTCAAGGCCATCCCCCATCACATCAACGCGCCCGAAACCGCACAGGCGGCGGTCGCAGCGCTCAACGTGCTTTTGCAGGAGTAGACTATGCTGAACCCAGAAGATGTCGTCGCGAAAAAGGACGCCCTGATCGCCACCGCCAAACGGTGCTTTGAACTGCGCTTGCAAACAAATGCAGGCGGCAACCTGTCGGTCCGGCTGGACAGCCGCGATGCGATTGTGATCAAGCCGTCTGGAGTCGGGTTCAACGAATGCACCCGGGATAATCTGCAAGTTGTGCATTTGGATGGCGCGATTGAGCCGTCTGAACACAAACCGTCCAAAGATCTGGATTTCCATCTGGATCTTTACCGCATCCGCGAGGGTATCAACGCCATCGTGCACTGCCACTCCCCCTGGGCCACAGGCTATACCAGCGCCGGGATGGAAATACCTTGCCTGACGGTGCAAACAATTGAAAAGATTGGCCGAATGCCCCTAATCCCGCTCTCGCCCGTCGGCGGGCCGCAAACCGAGGTTGAAATCAGCCCCGTGTTTCAGGACCCAAAAATCCGGGCCGCTGTTCTGGCCAATCACGGCACGGTCGGCGTCGGTAAGACCCTGATGGAAGCGCAATATCTGGTCGAGATCATTGAAGAAACCGCCCAGATCGCCTATGTGCGCGACACGCTTCTTGCCGCGCGCGGATTGCCAACCCCGGACGCGCCACGTTTGGGGACGCCTCAGGAAGTCAAAGCAGCGGTCAAAGCTGGTGCGCTGACTTAATCCCAAATCTCTCCGAACAAGAGCTTCGCCATGTCGCAGTATTTCGACCTTTATGCGCACTCGCGCCTGATTAAGTCCCAAACCACCCTGCTGGCGGACACGGACGCAGTTGCCGCAACACTCGCGCAAGACGCCAGTTTGGGCTTTGAATTCGGCGGGTCTGTGGCGCAAAAGGCCAGTTTTCTGGACGAGTTTGACCGTAATCTGTCCGCGATGGCCGTGGCGTCCGGCACCGGATCAGCCGTTATTGACTGCCACGGGCTGACGGTTAGCGACCTGCCACAAACCGCTTCAAATCAGGCGTTACAGCAACGTTTCCAGCGGGCTTGCCCAGGCGCGGGTCCGCTTCCGCTTGAAACCCTGCTACACCTCAGCTGTGGCGCGATATGGTCCATGTTTATCCCGTCCAGCGACGTTTTGATCCGCACATTGGATGAAACACGACAAACAGACTGGGCGGCAATTGCCCCCGGCGCTGTGGCCCTTGAATTCTCCGCTTCTTTGATCGAAACCGCGCAGGCCCTTTTGGACAATCCCAAGGCCACATCGGTGATTTTGGAACGGCGCGGCGTCTTCGTTTGTGCTGGCACACTGACCGAGTTGCAGAACCGCGTTCGCCAACTGCTTTGGCAGGTGTCGTTGAACCTGAATAACCAAGTGGACGGCAGGCCCATATCTGTCAGTGAAACTGCCTTGCAAATCGCGCCAAAACTGCGCGGCGCTCTGTCAAGGGAAAGCGACATCGAAGGCAAACCGGATTGCGTGATCCTGTGCCACCGCCATTCCCCTGCAATCCAGGAGGTTCTATCGAATGCAGCGCTGGCCAAGGCAGTCACAGGTCCAAATGCCGGGCTCGCGCATACGGCCGCCGTTATGCAGGACGCAACCCTGCTGAAAGGGCAAAACGATCTTGAAGCAGTGTCGCACGCAGAAACTGTCCCGTCTGTTGTGCTGTCCCCAGATTTCGGGATTTTTGGTGTTGGGCAGACACGGCAAGAGGCTGAAACCAATGCGGCATTTGCAGAGCAAACGCTGAACGTCATCGGCCAGTGCAAAAAGCTGCGGCGCAGCGTGACGCCGCACGCCAGCTGCGGCCCAATTCGGCCAAGAGCTTTGGGACGCAGCGCCCGGCAGGTTGTTCTTGTCACCGGTGCCGGAAGCGGGCTTGGCCTGGAAACGGCGAAGCTGTTTCAGAAGGAAGGGGCTGAACTGGCTTTGTTCGACATCAACGAGGCGGCGGTCACAAGCGCTGCCAAGGAACTTTGTGCGTTGTCGGTGGTCTGCGATGTAACCTCGGCCCAATCGGTTGAGGCGGGCCTGGCAAAGGTCGTGGCGATTTATGGCGGCGTCGATGTTGCAATTTCCAACGCTGGCGCGGCGTTCCAGGGAAATATGGCAACCGTCGACGACGCACTGTTTCGCAAAGCGTTTGAGTTGAACTTTTGGTCCCATCATCTGATCGCCCGTGCCTGCGTGGCGGTTATGCAAGCGCAAGGGACAGGAGGCGCGCTTGTGTTCAATGTCACCAAACAGGTTCTGAACCCCGGCCCCGAATTTGGCCCTTACGGAACCTCAAAATCAGCGCTGATGGCTCTTGTGCGTCAATACGCGATAGAGCACGGCAAAGACGGCATCACAGCAAACGCCGTGAACGCAGACCGCATCCGAACGGGCCTTTTGACAGACAGCTTTGTGGCAGAACGCGCCCAAGCGCGCGGCGTGTCGCAAGAGGATTATATGCGCGGCAATTTGGTGCGGCGCGAAGTGACCGGACTGGACGTCGCAGAGGCGTTCCTGCACCTCTCTCTGGCATCAAAAACGACGGGCGCTATCCTGACTGTGGATGGCGGCAACACCGCTGCCATGGTCAGGTAATGCCTTGAATGAACGCAGGTTGGGGCGTCTTGTCCTTGAGAATCTGGAGGTAGGGACGTGAGATTGCATACGTGCTATACGCACAGCTATGGCAAAGAGGCCCCATCGGAAGGTTTGTTCGTAGGATTACTCTAAGGCAGAACTTTCCGTGAACGTTTGTTCCTGGCTGGCTTTGCTGATGATTTTGTAAGCAGTTGATCTGCCTATTCCTAGATGCTTTGCGGCTTGAGAGACGGATTTTCCGGCCTCTATGAGGTCTTGGAGTGCCGAGATTGTTTCGGGTTGGAGTGGCGGGCGCCCAGGGGTGCGGCCCTGCTTTCGAGCGTTGATCATGCCGTCTTTGGTGCGCTCAGAGATGAGGCGTCGCTCGAAATGCGCGATGGCCCCGAAGGGCATTGCCAAGTTGATTTTCTGATCTGACATGGGTATAGTTTGGGGATGAAAATACCTACCAACATGCCCCGCCTTAAGGGATTTCGGTTCCCACGAGAGATCATCGCCTATGCTGTTTGGGCGTACCATCGCTTTGCGCTCAGCTGCGCCGATGTTGAAGACCTGTTAGCAGAGCGCGGGGTGATTGTCAGTCGTGAGGCGGTGCGCCTGTGGGTCAATCGCTTTGGCAGCTTTTTTGCTCATAGGATCAAGCGTGACCGACCCGCGACGGCGGACAAATGGCATCTTGATGAGGT